>NZ_JAPSKQ010000104.1 GCF_031181555.1 Streptomyces sp.
CGCGCTCCAGCTGCGCCTTCGACGCGGCGTCCAGGTCGGAACCGAAGGCGGCGAACGCCTCCAGCTCACGGAACTGGGCGAGGTCCACGCGCAGACGGCCGGAGACCTGCTTCATCGCCTTGTGCTGGGCGGAGCCACCGACGCGGGAGACCGAGATACCGACGTTCAGGGCCGGACGCTGACCGGCGTTGAACAGGTCGGACTCCAGGAAGCACTGGCCGTCGGTGATGGAGATGACGTTGGTCGGGATGAACGCCGAGACGTCGTTGGCCTTGGTCTCGACGATCGGCAGACCGGTCATCGAGCCGGCGCCCATGTCGTCGGAGAGCTTCGCGCAGCGCTCCAGCAGACGGGAGTGCAGGTAGAAGACGTCACCCGGGTAGGCCTCGCGGCCCGGCGGACGGCGCAGCAGCAGGGACACGGCGCGGTAGGCGTCGGCCTGCTTCGACAGGTCGTCGAAGATGATCAGGACGTGCTTGCCCTGGTACATCCAGTGCTGGCCGATGGCGGAACCGGTGTACGGCGCCAGGTACTTGAAGCCGGCCGGGTCGGACGCCGGGGCGGCGACGATGGTCGTGTACTCCAGCGCGCCGTTCTCCTCCAGCGCGCGGCGGACCGACGCGATGGTGGAGCCCTTCTGGCCGATGGCGACGTAGATGCAGCGGACCTGCTTCTTCGGGTCGCCGGAGCGCCAGTTGTCACGCTGGTTGATGATCGTGTCGACGGCCAGGGCGGTCTTGCCGGTCTGGCGGTCGCCGATGATCAGCTGACGCTGACCACGGCCGATCGGGGTCATGGCGTCGACGGCCTTGTAGCCCGTCTCCATCGGCTCGTGCACCGACTTGCGCTGCATGACCGTGGGGGCCTGCAGTTCGAGGGCGCGGCGGCCCTCGGTCTCGATCTCGCCGAGGCCGTCGATCGGGTTGCCGAGCGGGTCGACCACACGGCCGAGGTAGCCCTCGCCCACGGCGACGGACAGGACCTCGCCGGTGCGGGTGACCGGCTGGCCCTCCTCGATACCGCTGAACTCACCGAGGACGATGGCACCGATCTCGCGCTCCTCGAGGTTGAGGGCGAGGCCGAGGGTGCCGTCCTCGAACTTCAGCAGTTCGTTGGCCATGGCCGAGGGCAGGCCCTCGACCTTCGCGATGCCGTCGCCGGCAAGGGTGACCGTACCGACCTCCTCGCGCGAGGCCGCGTCCGGCTTGTACGACTGGACGAAGTTCTCCAGCGCGTCCCGGATCTCCTCCGGCCGGATCGTGAGCTCCGCCATCTGAGTTCCCTGCTCTCCTTGTTGGGCCCGAAGTTTCACTTGGGGGGTCTGGGGGCGACCCCCAGGAATCCTCTGCACGGCCCAACCAGGGCCGTAAGTACGTACTGCCTATTCAGATATGTGCTGCTCAGCCCGCCAGCCGACGGCTCGCGTCCTCCAGCCGGTCCGCGAGGGAGCCGTTGATGACCTCGTCGCCGACCTGCACCCGGATCCCGCCGAGGACCTCGGGGTCCACGTCGAGGTTGAGGTGCATCTGGCGGCCGTAGAGCTTCGCGAGGGCGGCGCCCAGGCGCTGCTTCTGCGTGTCGCTCAGCGGCACCGCGGAGGTGACGACGGCCACCATGCGGTCACGGCGCTCGGCGGCGAGCTTGGACAGGGACTCGAGTCCCGACTCCAGGCTACGTCCCCGAGGCGCGGCCACAAGACGCGTCACCAGACGCTCGGTGACCGCGTTCGCCCTGCCCCCGAGCAGGCTGCGCAGCAGCTCGCCCTTGGCGGAGGCGGTGGCGCTCCGGTTGGTCAGCGCGGCGCGCAGCTCGGTGCTCGAGGAGACGATCCGGCCGAACCGGAACAGCTCGTCCTCGACGTCGTCGAGCGCGCCCGTCTTCTGGGCGGCGGTGAGGTCGGCGAGGTCGGCCAGCTCCTCCAGCGCGTCCACCAGGTCGCGGGACTGCGACCAGCGGGAGCGCACCATGCCGGACACCAGATCGGCGGCGGGGCCGCTGACCTGCGAGCCGAGCAGGCGCTGGGCCAGCTGGGCCTTGGCCTCACCGGCCTGCGCCGGGTCGGTGAGGACCCGACGCAGCGACACCTCGCGGTCGAGCAGCGCGGTGACGGCGGCCAGCTCGTCGGCGAGCGAGCCCGCGTCCACGGACGTGGAGTCCGTCAGCGCGTCGAGACGCTCTCGTGCGGCTGCCAGGGCCTCGCGGCTCGCTCCGTTCATCGCGCGGCCTCGGCCTTCTGGTCGAGCTCGTCGAGGAAGCGGTCGATCACGCGGCTCTGCCGGGCGTGGTCCTCGAGGGACTCACCCACGAGCTTGCCGGCCAGGTCGGTGGCCAGCTTGCCGACGTCCTGACGCAGCGAGGACGCGGCGGCCTTGCGGTCGGCCTCGATCTGGGCGTGACCGGCGGCGATGATCTCCTCGCGCTGCCGCTGGCCCTCGGCCCGCATCTCGGCGATGAGCGCGGCACCCTGCTCCTGCGCCTCCTGGCGCAGACGCGCGGCCTCGTGCCGGGCCTCGGCGAGCTGGGCCTTGTACTGCTCAAGGACGCTCTGGGCCTCGACCTTCATGGCCTCGGCCTCTTCGATACCGCCTTCGATCGCCGTGCGGCGCTCCTCCAGAACCTTGTTGATGTTCGGGAGCAGCTTCTTCCAGAAGAAGAAGAACACGATGGCGAAGGCGATGGTGCCGACGAGCAGCTCGGGGCCCGGAGGCAGGAGCGGGTTCTGCTCCTCCTCGGCCGCCAGCTGTACCAGGTTGGCGATCACATCAGTGCCTTTCGTCGAAACGTGTCGGTGAGTAAGGGGCTCTTACTGGCCGAACACGAACGGCATAACGATGCCGATGAGGGCGAGCGCCTCACAGAAGGCGAAGCCGAGGATCTGGTTGGCACGGATCAGACCGGCGGCCTCGGGCTGACGGGCCAGGGCCTGGGTGCCGTTGCCGAAGATGATGCCGATGCCGATGCCAGGGCCGATGGCGGCGAGGCCGTAACCGATGGAGCCGATCGAGCCGGAGACAGCGGCGAGGGTCTCAGTGGCAGCCATGCTGGATCTTCCTTCTCTTTACATGGACCGGTGGGGGTTGGCCACCGGACGATTGGAGGTGCGGGGTGGTGGGGCGGCTCAGTGGTGCTCGGCGAGAGCGCCCTGAACGTAGGAGCAGGCCAGCAGGACGAAGACGTACGCCTGGACGGCCTGGACGAAGAGCTCGAAGAGGATCATGACGACGGTCATGACGAACGAGACGCCGGCGGCCGGGATCATCCAGCTGTTCAGCAGGTACCAGCTGGCGACGGTGAACATCACGAGCAGCAGGTGGCCGGCGAACATGTTGGCGAAGAGTCGGACCGCGTGGGTGAAGGGCCTCACGAGGACGTTCGAGAAGAACTCGATGACCACGACGAGCGGCAGCACCGGGCCGAGCGACTTGTCGTAACCGGTGAGGTTCTTGAACCCGCCGGCGAAGCCGTGCTTCTTGAACGTGAGCCCGAGCCACACCACGTAGACGATCGCGGCGAGCACCGCCGGGAAGGCGATGATCGAGGACACCGGGAACTGGGCCAGCGGGATCACGGACCAGATGTTCATGATCCAGATGAAGAAGAACAGCGAGACCATGAGGGGGACGTACTTCTCGCCCTCCTTCTTGCCCAGGGTCTCGTAGACGATGCCGCGGCGGACGAAGTCGTAGCCGGCCTCACCGACCATCTGCAGCTTGCCCGGCACCACCTTGGCCTTGCCGAAGGCCGCCCAGAAGAAGCCGACGACGAGGACGGTGGTGATGAGCGCGAGCAGCATCACCTTGTTGAACTCGAACCCGCCGACGGTGGCGATCGGCTTGAAGAGGAACGAGTGCAGGCCCGGAGCCGGAAAACCACACCCGTTGTCGGACATGATCCGACAGCTCCAGTCAAAGGCGAGCTGGGTCTGGTCAGCACTCACCGCGGGCTCCTTCGGCGTGACGCATAGGTACGGCAACCTCGTTGTGTCGGCGCGGCGCACGGCCGCGGGTCGGCACCGGACAGGTGTTACGGATGTGGGGGCGGCTGAGGGGCTTCGAGCCTCGCGATCGCTCAGGCGTCAGCTCGGATGCCCGCGCCCGCGATGCCGCAGTTGGCACCGGACGATAGCAGGAGTTCCCACCGGTCTTTATCGCGCCCCTACCCGTCACGACGACGGCCCCGTCTTCTCGGCCTCGTCACTCTTCGCGGAGTCCGGATCGACGTAGAAGAGCTTGGCCTTCATGTGCGCACGGGCCTGCGCGGCCATCCACACGAGCGTCGCCGCGACGAGCGAGACCGCGAACGCCTTCGGGTTGAAGAGTGACGTGCCCTTGAAGAGCGCGACGAAGATCATGAGCAGCAGGAGTTGGGCGACGTAGAGCATCAGCCCCATGGCCTGGAACAGTTGCGGGAGCGATTTCGCCGTCCACTGCAGGACGTACAGGCCAACTCCCATGAACAGGATGGCGAGTACGGCCCCGACGGCCGCGCCGAGCGCACCCTTGCCGCCGGCCACCGCACCGCTGACGGCGACGGCGACCGCACCGGCAGCGGCTGTGGGCACAGCGCACTGCAGAAGGTTCCGGGCGTCATGGGACGGCATGGCGGCAACTCCGCTTTCACAGGGGGCAGGGGTGTCGTCATGGACGAGCGTAGACCCCCGGGCCGAGCGTGAAGACCTCACCAGAATGGACCGTCGCACTACGGTCCTTCGACTCTCTCCGGGGTTCTCGTGAACGGTATCACAAACTATTTGATGCAGTCTTTACCTGATGGGTGTGCCAGCCGTCACACATGAGAGTGAATCTGCACGCCTGAGCGCGCGCAGTGCCGACATGTCTGTTATTGGGACGTTTCGCACCCCCAACAGCGTCCCATCGCACTCCCACGACTTGGTAATGCTCTAGTGAGATTCTTACCTTCGCCGTGATCGGACCGCCGGACCGCCGGATCGCCGTGAACGGTCAGCGCGCGCTGTCCGCGTTCCGCCGGTCGGCCAGACGCGCGCGAGGGCCGACGGCGGTCGCGCCGTTGACCCCGGAGACCCCCGCGGCGACGGGGGTGCGGTGACCGGCGTTCTCCCCGGGACCGCCCGTGGACTCGTGGCCCTCCCCCGGACCGGAACCCGCCGGCGTCGACGCGTCCGCGGCCGTCGCCGACGCGCGGCGACGGCGGTAGCGCGGCGGGACGAAGGCCTCCGCCCAGCGCGGGGCGCGCGGCGTGAAGCGCGGCAGCAGGAGCAGCACCAGGCCGATCGCGCTGAGGAGGACCACGCCCAGGACGATCCACATCGACGCCGAGTTGACGGAGTAGGCCAGCGCGCCGAAGGCGATCAGCGCCGACCAGAAGTACATGATCAGCACCGCCCGGCTGTGCGAGTGGCCGATCTCCAGCAGCCGGTGGTGCAGATGGCCCCGGTCCGCCGCGAACGGCGACTGACCGCGCCAGGTGCGCCGCACGATCGCCAGGATCAGGTCGGCGGCCGGGATCGCGATGATCGTCAGCGGCATCACCAGCGGGATGTAGACCGGCACCATCTGGTGCACCGTGCTGCGCTCGGACCCGCCGAACAGGCTGTCCGGGTCGACCTGTCCCGTGATGGAGATCGCGCCGGCCGCCAGCACCAGGCCGATCAGCATCGAGCCCGAGTCGCCCATGAAGATCCGCGCGGGGTGCATGTTGTGCGGCAGGAAGCCCAGGCACATCCCCATCAGGATGGCGGCGAACAGCGTCGCGGGGGCGGCGGCCTCGATGCCGTACGAGTACCAGATGCGGTAGGCGTACATGAAGAACGCGGCCGACGCGATGCACACCATGCCGGCGGCGAGGCCGTCGAGGCCGTCCACGAAGTTGACCGCGTTGATGGTGATGACGACCAGCGCCACCGTCAGCAGGGTGCCCTGCCACTGGGTGAGCGCGACCGTGCCGACGCCCGGGACGGGCAGCCACAGGATCGTCAGGCCCTGCATGACCATCACGCCGGCGGCGATCATCTGGCCGCCCAGCTTGATCAGGGCGTCGATCTCGAACTTGTCGTCCAGGACACCGATCAGCCAGATCAGCGCCGCTCCGGAGAGCAGCGCCCGGGGCTCGTTGGACTTCTCGAAGAGCTGGCCGAGGTTGGTGAGGTGGTCGGCGACCAGCAGGCCCGCGCACAGGCCGAAGAACATCGCGATACCGCCGAGCCGCGGAGTGGGTTCCCGGTGCACGTCACGTGCCCGGATCTCCGGCATCGCCCCGGCCACGATCGCGAACTTGCGTACCGGACCGGTCAGCAGGTACGTCACCGCGGCCGTGACGCAGAGCGTCAGCAGGTATTCACGCACGGGCTTCCCCACAGGTCTCGCTGGCCATCACAGCCCCACACCCTAGCGAGGCGCGCATACGAGTGGGGACTTCCGGGTAGCGACGATGGTTGCACGCGTGGCTGTGCACGTGAGCGCGCCCACCCCGCGTCGGCGGCGCTCAGCGCGGATACGGCGGGAAGGCCGCGGTCAGTTCCCGTACGTCCTCCCGGGCCCGCGCGGCCTCGGTGCCGCCCCTGAGGACGCTCGCCAGCAGCCCGGCGACGACCGGCATCTCCCGCTCCCCCATGCCCTGCGTGGTCACCGCCGCCGTGCCCAGGCGCAGGCCGCGGACGTCGGCGTGCGGCAGGGCGCAGCAGTCCAGGACCAGACCGGCCGCCGCGAGCCGGCCGCGCGCGGTGCGTCCGTCGACGCCGAGGGGGGCCGGGTCGGCGGTGATCAGGTGGGTGTCCGTGCCGCCGGTGGTGACGACCAGCCCCTCGGCGGTCAGCGCGGCGGCCAGCGCCCGCGCGTTGGCGACCACCCGGTGCGCGTACGCGGCGAACGCCTCTGTCGCCGCCTCCCCGAACGCGACCGCCTTGGCGGCGATGGTGTGCATCTGGGCGCCGCCCTGGGTGAAGGGGAAGACGGCCCGGTCCACCCGCTCGGCCAGTTCCGCGCCGCACAGGATCATTCCGCCGCGCGGGCCGCGCAGCACCTTGTGCGTGGTGGCGCAGACGATGTCGGCGTACGGCACCGGGCTGGGTGCCGCTCCCCCGGCGACGAGCCCGATGGGGTGCGCGGCGTCGGCGATCAGATACGCGCCCACCTCGTCGGCGACCTCGCGGAAGAACGCGTGGTCGAGGTGGCGGGGGTAGGCGATGGAGCCGCAGACGATCGCCTTGGGGCGGTGCGTACGGGCGAGGGTGCGGACCTGCTCGTGGTCGATCAGCCCGCTCTCGGCGTCCACGCCGTAGCCGACGAAGTCGAACCAGCGGCCGGAGAAGTTCGCGGGCGACCCGTGGGTGAGGTGGCCGCCGTGGGGCAGGCCGAGGGCGAGGACGGTGTCACCGGGGCGCAGCAGGGCGGCGTAGGCGGCCAGGACGGCCGAAGACCCGGAGTGCGCCTGGACGTTGGCGTGTTCGGCGCCGAACAGGTCCTTCGCGCGGTCCACGGCGAGGCGCTCGGCGACGTCGGCGATCTCGCAGCCGCCGTGGTGCCGGGCGCCCGGGTACCCTTCCGCGTACTTGTTGGCCAGCGGCGAGCCGAGGGCGGCCAGCACGGCGGGCGAGGTGAAGTTCTCCGCGGCGATCAGCTGGAGCGTGGTCGCCTGCCGCTCACGCTCGCCGAGCAGGACGTCGGCGAGCTCGGGGTCCTGGCGGCGCAGGACATCGGCCTCGAGGGCGTGGGTGACCGTCATGGGGGACTCCCGGACGTCGACGCTGACGTACGACCAATGTAGGCCGGGCGCCCGGTGAGCGCGCGGTTGTTGCGCCCTCCGGGTCCACACCGGCGAAATCCCCGGACCGCCGCTCCCCGCGCCCGGCGCCGGACCGCGCCCGGCGGGGCTCAGGCCCGCGTCGGTACGCCCGTCAGGGCCGTGACCACCGGGTCCAGGGCCTGGTGTATCTCGTCGCCGATGGAGCGGAAGAAGGTCAGCGGCGCCCCGTACGGGTCGTGGACCTCGTCCGCCTCGACCGTCGGGGCCAGGAGCCACCCGCGGAGCGCGGCGGCCGCGCGGACCAGGGCGCGGGCGCGCATGACCAGGCCGTCGTCCAGCGGGGGCAGGGTCGCCGGGTCGATGGCGTTCACCAGGCGGGTGAACTCCTTCAGCGTGAAGGTGCGCAGGCCCGCCGAGTGGCCCATGGAGATGACCTGGGCGCGGTGGTCCCGGGTGGCGGTCAGGACCAGGTCGGCGCGGATCACGTGCTCGTCCAGGAGCTCGCGGCCCACGAAGCCGGAGGCGTCCGCGCCGAACTCGGCCAGCACGGTCTCCGCGTGGGCCTCCATGGGCGCGCCCTCGTGGCCCCAGGTGCCCGCGCTCTCCACGATCAGCCCGCCGCCCAGGATGCCCAGCCGCTGGCTCACGAAATGCCGGGTCAGCCGCTCGGTGATGGGCGAGCGGCACACGTTTCCGGTACTGACGTGGAGGATGCGGAAGGTGTCGCGCGGGAATCCGAAGGTCGTCGTCGTCTCCGCGCTGCTTTCCCCGTTGCCTATGCCACGCCCCGCTTCAGGGGCCGTCAATTCGCCACCTCGAGGTCGGGTACGACCTTGCGCAGCTCGTCCGGCGGGATCGCTCCCTCGCGCAGCAGCACGGGCACGGGCCGTGTGACGTCGACGATCGAGGAGGGGACGTTGCCGGGCGTCGGGCCGCCGTCGAGGTAGACGGAGACGGAGTCGCCGAGCATCTCCTGCGCGGCGTCGCAGTTCTCCGGCGCCGGGTGGCCGGTGAGGTTGGCGGAGGAGACGGCCATGGGGCCGACCTCGGTGAGCAGTTCGATGGCGACCGGGTGCAGCGGCATCCGCACGGCCACCGTGCCGCGGGTGTCGCCGAGGTCCCACTGGAGGGACGGCTGGTGCCTGGCGACCAGGGTCAGCGCGCCCGGCCAGAACGCGTCGACCAGTTCCCAGGCCAGCTCGGAGAAGTCGGTGACCAGGCCGTGCAGGGTGTTCGGGGAGCCGATGAGGACGGGCGTGGGCATGTTGCGGCCGCGGCCCTTGGCCGCCAGCAGGTCGGCGACGGCCTCCGCGGTGAACGCGTCCGCGCCGATGCCGTACACCGTGTCCGTCGGCAGCACCACGAGCTCGCCACGCCGGACGGCGGACGCGGCCTCACGCAGACCGGTCGCGCGGTCGGTCGCGTCGTTGGTGTCGTATCGCCGAGCCATCTGGCGGGCCTCCTCGTACGTGCTGGGGGGATGGGGTGTGCGGGACGCTCACGGCAGCGCCTTGCGGGCGGTGGCGAACCGGGGGCGGTTGTTCAGGTCGGGGTGGTCGGCGGCGTCGGTCCAGCCGCGGTCCTCGGCGAAGATCCACGGCACCTGGCCGCCCTGGGTGTCGGCGTGCTCGACCACGACCACCCCGCCGGGGCGCAGCAGCCGGTGCGCGGTGCGCTCCAGGCCGCGGATCAGGTCGAGCCCGTCCTCACCGGAGAACAGGGCCAGCTGCGGGTCGTAGTCGCGGGCCTCCGGGGCGACGTACTCCCACTCGGTGAGCGGGATGTACGGCGGGTTGGAGACGACCAGGTCGACCTGGCCGTCGAGGTCCGGGAAGGCCGTCAGGGCGTCTCCCTGACGCAGTTCGACGCGTGACCCCTCCATGTTCCTGCGGGTCCACACCAGGGCGTCCTCGGACAGCTCCACGGCGTACACGCGGGAACGCGGCACCTCCTGGGCGAGGGCGAGGGCGATCGCGCCGGAGCCGGTGCACAGGTCGACGATGCAGGGCTCGACGACGTCCATGGCGCGGACGGCGTCTATGGCCCACTCGACCACCGACTCGGTCTCCGGACGCGGGACGAACACCCCGGGCCCGACCTGGAGTTCCAGGTAGCGGAAGTAGGCGCGCCCGGTGATGTGCTGGAGCGGTTCGCGCGCTTCGCGGCGGGCGACGACCTCCCAGTACCGGGCGTCGAAGTCGGAGTCCTTCACGGTGTGCAGCTCGCCGCGCTTGACGCCGTGCACGAACGCGGCGAGCTCCTCCGCGTCGGTGCGCGGCGAGGGCACGCCGGCGTCGGCGAGCCGCTGGGTGGCCTGGGCCACCTCGGCGAGCAGCAGGTTCACGCGATGCCTCCGGGAGTACTCGTACTACGTGCCTCGCGCCTTACGCGGCGGCGAGCTTGGCGGCCGAGTCGGCGTCGACGCAGGCCTGGATCACCGCGTCGAGGTCGCCGTCCAGGACCTGGTCCAGGTTGTACGCCTTGAAGCCGACGCGGTGGTCCGAGATGCGGTTCTCCGGGAAGTTGTAGGTGCGGATCTTCTCGGAGCGGTCGACGGTGCGGACCTGGCTGCGGCGGGCGTCGGCGGCCTCCCTCTCCGCCTCCTCCTGCGCCATGGCGAGCAGCCTGGAGCGCAGGATACGCAGTGCCTGCTCCTTGTTCTGCAGCTGGCTCTTCTCGTTCTGGCAGGAGGCGACGACTCCGGTCGGGAGGTGCGTGATGCGCACGGCGGAGTCGGTGGTGTTGACGGACTGGCCGCCCGGGCCCGAGGACCGGTAGACGTCGATGCGCAGGTCGTTCGGGTTGATCTCGACGTCCACCTCCTCCGCCTCGGGGGTCACCAGGACGCCCGCCGCGGAGGTGTGGATACGGCCCTGGGACTCGGTGGCCGGCACGCGCTGCACGCGGTGCACGCCGCCCTCGTACTTCAGCCGCGCCCACACGCCCTGGCCGGGCTCGATCTGCCCGCGGGCCTTCACGGCGACCTGGACGTCCTTGTAGCCGCCCAGCTCGGACTCGGTGGCGTCGATGATCTCGGTCTTCCAGCCGACGCGCTCGGCGTAGCGCAGGTACATGCGCAGCAGGTCGCCGGCGAACAGGGCGGACTCGTCGCCGCCCGCGCCCGCCTTGATCTCGAGGATGACGTCCTTGTCGTCGCTGGGGTCGCGCGGGACCAGCAGCAGGCGGAGCTTCTCGGTGAGCTCCTCGCGCTGCTTCTCCATGTCCTTGACCTCCGAGGCGAACTCGGCGGCGTAGTCGGGATCGTCGGCGGCCAGTTCGCGCGCGGTCTCGATGTCGTCGCCCGTCTGCTTCCAGGAGCGGTACGTGGCGACGATCGGGGTGAGCTCGGCGTAGCGCTTGTTCAGCCTGCGCGCGTTGGCCTGGTCGGAGTGGACCGACGGGTCGGCGAGCTTCTTCTCCAGGTCGGCGTGCTCGGCGACGAGTTCCTCGACGGCCTCGAACATCTTGGGCTCCTGCGGGTACGGGGTGAAGGGCGGACGACCAAAAACGCCGGTCCCGGCGGGTCCCCTCGGGGGACACAGCCGTGGACCGGCGAAATGGGGCTCGCTACTTCTTGGAGCCGGCGGCCTTGCCGAAGCGGGCCTCGAAGCGGGCCACACGGCCACCGGTGTCGAGGATCTTCTGCTTGCCCGTGTAGAACGGGTGGCACTCGGAGCAGACCTCGGCACGGATGTTGCCGCTGGAGATCGTGCTGCGGGTGGTGAACGACGCGCCGCAGGTGCAGCTGACCTGCGTCTCGACGTACTCGGGGTGGATGTCGCGCTTCAAGGTGTCTCCTAGGTTCCGGGAGGGCACCGGGTCGCCGCCGCGGGGTGCGACAGGCGTGAACCGGGGCCGACGTACCAGTCTGCCAGGACTGGCGCCTTCCCCCAAAACCGGGGGTGGGGGCGGTCTATTCCCGCCGGTGGCCCGCCCGGTCTACGACGTGCTCACCACGTCCCCGGCCTGGCCGGCGGCGGTGCCCTCGGTGGCGGCCCCGGGGATCGGCTCGTCGTTCTTCAGTGCGGTCCAGACCAGCTGGGCCTTGTCCTTCTCGAGCAGGACCCGGTTGGCGTCGGCCGGGTCGTACCGCACCGGCATGGTCACCATCTGCATCCGCGCGGGGCTGATGCCCTTCAGGCCGCCCGCGAAGGACATCAGGGAGTTCACCGAGCCGAGACCGGAGTCGGTGGTGACGGTCTTGGTGGCGGTGTCGGCGAGGTCGTACAGCTTCTTGGGGCTGGTGAAGACGCCGACCTCCCTGACCTGCTGCAGCAGCGCCTTGAGGAAGGCCTGCTGGAGCTGGATGCGGCCGAGGTCGGAGCCGTCGCCGACGCCGTGCCGGGTACGCACCAGGCCGAGGGCCTGCTCGCCGTCGAGCCGGTGGGTGCCGGCCTTCAGGTCGAGGTGGCTCTCGGGGTCCTCGATGTCCTCGGTGGTGGTGACCTCGACGCCGCCGAGCCCGTCGATGAGCTTCTGGAAGCCGGCGAAGTCGATCTCCAGGTAGTGGTCCATGCGCAGGTCGGTGATCGACTCGACGGTCTTCACCGCGCAGGCCGCCCCGCCCGTGGAGTAGGCGGAGTTGAACATCACGCCGGTCGCGGCGGGGTGGGTGCCGCCCTCGGTGTCGGTGCACTCGGGGCGGTCGACGACGGTGTCGCGCGGGATGGAGACCACGCTGGCCTTCCGGTGGCCCTCGTGGACGTGCACGATCATCGCGGTGTCGGAGCGGGCGGTGCCGTCGTCGGTGCCGCCGCCGAGCTCCTCGTTGCCGCCGGAGCGGGTGTCGGAGCCGAGGACGAGGATGTTCTCGGAGCCGTTGTCGGCCTTCTCGGGCCGGTCGGCGCCGAGGGCCTGGTCGATGTCGACGCTGTCGATGTTGCCGTTGAGCTTGAAGTACAGATATCCGGCGCCGGTGCCGCCCAGGACGACGATGCCCGCGGCGGTCCAGGCCATGACCCTCAGGCCCGTGCGCCGGTCGCGCCGCCTGCGGCGGCGCCCCTCGGCCCGGTGCCGCGGGCCCGCCGTGCCGGGCTCCTCCGGTATACCGGGGCCCTGTGTGCTCTCGGCAGCCATGTGCTCCTCAGCTCTCGTCCGGTTACCGACCCTCCTGCGTCGGTGCCGGACCCGGCCGGTCGCTTCCTGTACGGCACCCATCGTCTCGCCGTCCGGTCAGACGGGGAAACGCGGCACAGGGTTGCACGGCGTCCTGTGCCCGGCCTGTGGACGGCCGGGCACGGGACGGTTCCGCCCGGAGCGGTGCGTGCACCGCTCACCTGCGGTTTCAGCCGAAGATGTCGTACTGCTTGAAATCGGTGCCGACGGAGATCCGTGTGGCGAAGATCTCGCTCGTGGCCTTTCCGGTGCCCTTGTACAGGTACAGCGTGCCGCCGGGGGTACGGGCCAGGAAGTCGGCCCTGCCGTCGCCGCTGACGTCGCCGACCGCGTCGAAGGCGTTGTAGGTGGTGCTCTTCCAGGTGCGCACCTTGATCCGGCCGGAGAAGGCCCCGGAGCCGGACTTGCCGGTGCCCTTGTACAGGTACACGGAGCCGGTGCTCTTGGACCGGGCGATCAGGTCGGTCCTCCCGTCACCGGTGAAGTCGCCGTGGCCGCGCACGGAGTTGTACTGGTTCCAGCCGGAGCCGACCTTCACGCGGGCGGAGAAGGAGCCGTTGCCCTTGCCCGGGTAGATCCACAGCACGCCGGCGGAGTCCACCGACAGCAGGTCGGGCAGGTAGTCGCCGGTGACGTCACCGGGGGTGATGATCCGGGTGCGGGTCTTCCAGTTGTCGGCGATGCGCTGGGTGGACCAGCTGCCGCTGGAGATGACGTAGTGGGTCCGGAAGACGTCGCCGTCGCTGCTGCGCCGGTACACCAGGTCCTGATGGCCGTCGCGGTCGAGGTCGGTCTGCAGGACGAGGTTGACGCCCTTCCAGCTGCCCCAGGACTCGCGGGCGGCGAAGGAGGAGCCCTTGGAGTCCTTGGAGTAACCGGTCGTCGTCGAGGCCTTGCGCACCCACAGGTCGGCCCGGTGGTCGCCGCTGATGTTGGTGTCGTCGACGCGGGGGTAGGTGGCGCCGACGTAGCTGCTCACCTTGGCGAAGACGCTGTAGGCGCCCTTCGCCACGCAGTCCTCCACGCCCCAGGAGACGACGCCGACGATCCGGTTGTTCACGACCAGCGGGCCGCCGGAGTCGCCGTTGCAGGCGGAGGTGGTGCCGGTGTCGCTGCCGCTGGCGGGCCGGCCGGCGCAGACCATGTGCCCCTTGACGAAGTCGGCGCCGTAGGTGCGGGCGCACGTGGTGTCCGACTGGAGGGGCAGCGTGGCCGTCTTCAGCGTCTCGGAGACGTCCTGGCCGGTGGAGCTGGTGCGGCCCCAGCCGTAGACCTTGGCGCTGGTTCCGGCGGCGTAGGAGGCGGTGTCGCCGGAGGTGGTCATGCGGATCGGGGTGGCCCGGACGGGGGCCGGCAGGGTGAGCACCGCGATGTCGTTGTCGATGGTCCGCGCGTTGTACGACGGGTGGTTCCACTGCCGCCAGACCCCGCTGACGGTGCCGCCGTGCAGGTCGCTCCCGCCGTCGGAGGGGAGCTGGGCGGTCCCGGTGACGACGGCGCCGTTGGCGTGCCAGTCGTAGCCCTTGACGCAGTGCGCGGCGGTGAGGATCTTCGTGGGCGCGACGACGGCGCCGCCGCAGAAGAAGCCGATGTCGTCGCTGGCGGAGGCGGTGCCCCGGTCGTCGTAGTAGTGGAGCTGGGCCATCCAGGGCGCCGAGCTGATGCTGGTGGTGTTGCCGCCGATGATCTTCGCGTCGATGACGGAGCCGGTGCTCGTGCTCGTGCTCAGCGACGACTTGGCCGTCCTCCCCGCGGTGTCGTCACCGGCCAGGGCGCCCGCGACGCGCTGCTTCAGCTCGGCGGGCGACGGCGAGCCGATCGCCGGGTCGACGGTCGGCTGCGGCAGCGCGGTGGCGGCGCCGGCCGACGAGGTCAGCAGCGCTGCGGCGACGGCCGCGGCGACACCTGCCGCCGCGACGGGCAGCGCGATCCTGGCCCGGCGTCTGTGCCGGCCGGCCCCGGACATGGGTGTACTCACGCAGGTCCCCCCTAGGGATCGGAAGCCCGGGCCGGGACGAGGAAGGCGAACAGCGGAACGCAGAAGCGAAGATCGGCCCGAAGCAGCGTGATCGTACACCTGTCCCATGACGTCGCGGACCTGCGCACGGACACGCGAAGGGCCGCTCCCGCAGGGGGAGCGGCCCTTCGTGGAAGGGGGACGTCAGTCGCCGTTGCCCGGCGTCGGCGTCGTCTTCTGGATCTGCATCAGGAACTCGACGTTCGACTTGGTCTGCTTCATCTTGTCGAGGAGCAGCTCGATCGCCTGCTGCTGGTCGAGCGCGTGCAGCACCCGGCGCAGCTTCCAGACGACGGCGAGCTCCTCGTTGCCGAGCAGGATCTCCTCCTTGCGGGTGCCGGACGCGTCCACGTCCACCGCCGGGAAGATGCGCTTGTCGGCGAGCTTCCGGTCGAGCTTGAGCTCCATGTTGCCGGTGCCCTTGAACTCCTCGAAGATCACCTCGTCCATGCGGGACCCGGTGTCCACCAGGGCGGTGGCGAGGATGGTCAGCGAGCCGCCGTCCTCGATGTTGCGGGCCGCACCGAAGAAGCGCTTCGGCGGGTACAGGGCGGTCGAGTCGACACCACCGGACAGGATGCGGCCGGAGGCCGGGGCGGCGAGGTTGTACGCACGGCCCAGGCGGGTGATCGAGTCGAGCAGCACGACGACGTCGTGACCCAGCTCCACCAGGCGCTTGGCGCGCTCGATGGCGAGCTCGGCGACCGTGGTGTGGTCCTCGGCCGGGCGGTCGAAGGTCGAGGAGATGACCTCGCCCTTGACCGACCGCTGCATGTCGGTGACCTCTTCCGGACGCTCGTCGACGAGGACGACCATCAGGTGGCACTCGGGGTTGTTGTGGGTGATCGCGTTGGCGATCGCCTGCATGATCATGGTCTTGCCGGTCTTCGGCGGGGCCACGATCAGACCGCGCTGGCCCTTGCCGATCGGCGACACGAGGTCGATGATCCGGGTGGTCAGCACGCCCGGGTCCGTCTCCAGACGGAGGCGGTCCTGCGGGTACAGCGGGGTGAGCTTGTTGAACTCCGGGCGGCCGCGGCCGTGTTCGGGCGCCATGCCGTTGACGGAGTCGAGCCGGACGAGCGCGTTGAACTTCTCGCGCCGCTCGCCTTCCTTGGGCTGGCGGACCGCGCCGGTGATGTGGTCGCCCTTGCGCAGGCCGTTCTTGCGGACCTGGGCGAGGGAGACGTACACGTCGTTCGGGCCCGGCAGGTAGCCGGAGGTGCGGATGAACGCGTAGTTGTCGAGGATGTCCAGGATGCCCGCGACCGGGATCAGGACGTCGTCCTCGGCGATCTGCGGCTCCTGCACGTCGTCGCGGCCGCGACGGCCACGGCGGTCGCGGTAGCGCCCGCGACGGCCACGCCGGCCGCCGCCGTCCTCGTCGTAGCCGTCGTCCTGACGGCCGCCGCCCTGCTGGTTCTGCTGACGGCCCTGGCCGCCCTGGTTCTGCTGGTCGTCGCCCTTGTTGCGGCGGTCCCCGCGGTCCCCGCGGTCACCGCGCTCGCCACGGTCACCGCGCTCGCCACGGTCACGGTCGCGGCCGCGCTCACGGCGGTCGCGGCGGCGGCCCTCGCCACCCTCCTGGTCGGACTTGGCCTCGCCCTGCTGCTGCGGCTGGGCCGGGGTCTCGGCCTTGGGCTCGGTCTTCGCCTCGGCGGTGACCGTCTCGGTCGCGGCGGCCGGGGCACCGGCCTCGGCGGTGGCGCGACGGCGGCGGCGCTCGGCGGGGGCGGCGTCCTCGGCGGCGGCCTGCTCGGCCGGGGCGGAGGCCTTCGGGGAGGGCTGGCCCGGGATCTCGATCTGCTGCTGGGCCGCGGCCTTCTCGGCGGGTGCCTGCTCGCCCTTGGCGTCCGCCTTCTTCTCGGCGGCCTCACCCGTACGGGTCCGGGAGGTGGCACGGCGCTTGGGCTTGGTCTCGGCGGCGGCCTCGGCCTTGGCCGGAGCGGCTCCCCCGGAGGGGGCACCTCCACCGGCGGCCTGCGCCTCCTTGATGACCTCGATCAGCTGGCTCTTGCGCATGCGCGCGGTGCCCCTGATGCCGAGGCCGGATGCGACCTGCTGCAGCTCGGCCAGCACCATGCCCTCGAGGCCGGTACCGCGGCGCCGCCGGGAGCCGGCACCGGTGGCAGGCGCGGAAGCGTCCGTGGCGGGCGCGGCAGCGGTCTCCTCGACACGTGCGCCCATCAGATCGGTGGTGTCGCTCACGAAGGGTCCTTCCCTGGAGCGGACGTCGGCCTGTCTGGCTCGGCGACCGGTTGTGCTGTCCGGCTTCGGTCCTTGCTGTGCGAACCGTGCCGGGGCGGTGGTCCGCCTGAACGGCGGAAGGAATATCTGGTGATGGCGCGCCCCCTGGCCGTGGCACCCAGTGTCTGTGTCACGCGGCGTGGTCGCACCGGTTCCGAAGCGTGCCCGGCGGGCCGCTCAGTGTCCGCGTCGGCCGTACTGCTCACGTACGACGTCCACTGCACAATGCGGCTTGGGGGGCTCCCGGAAGAATGTCTGTCCCGGACGGGGACACGAGGCACCTCGCCATGGTGGGGTCGGGTGCAGACTTGAGATTAACACTACCGGATCCAACAAACATTCCCCCTCTCCAAATCCGGCAACCGCGTGTCAGGTCGCGAGCGGAAGCACGCTCGCTCCCCGCACGTCGAGGCCGAGCCGATTGGCGGCCCAGTCGGCGCCGGCCAGTGCTTCGACCTTGTCGGCGGTGTCCGTGTCGGCCAGCGCCATGACCGTGGGTCCGGCGCCGGAGATCACCGCGGGGATGCCGTCCCCGCGCAGCCGCTCCACGAGGGCCGCGCTCTCGGGCATCGCCGGGGCGCGGTACTCCTGGTGCAGGCGGTCCTCGGTGGCGGGCAGCAGCAGCTCGGGGCGCCGGGTGAGGGCCTCGACGAGCAGGGCGGCACGGCCCGCGTTGGCGGCGGCGTCGACATGCGGCACGGTGCGCGGGAGCAGGCCGCGCGCGGTCTCGGTGAGGACCGGTTTTCCGGGGACGAAAACCACCGGAACGATGGAATCGGCGGGATCCATCCTGATCGCCCGGGCCGCGCCGCCCTCCATCCAGGACAGGGTGAAGCCGCCCAGCAGGCAGGCCGCGACGTTGTCGGGGTGGCCCTCGATCTCGGTGGCGAGCTCGAGCAGCGCGGTGTCGTCGAGCTTGGCCTCGGCCCCTATCGTCACGGCGCGGGCGGCGACGATCCCGGCGCAGATGGCGGCCGAGGAGGAGCCCAGGCCCCGGCCGTGCGGGATGCGGTTGGCGCAGACGATCTCCAGGCCGCGCGGCTGTCCGCCGAGCAGGTCGAAGGCGGTGCGCAGAGAGCGTACGAGCAGATGCCTCTCGTCGCGCGGGAGGGTCTCGCTGCCCTCACCGGCGATGTCGATGTGCAGCCCGGAGTCGGCCACCCGGACGACCACGTCGTCGTACAGGCCCAGCGCGAGGCCGAGGGCGTCGAAGCCCGGGCCGAGGTTGGCGCTGGTGGCGGGGACGCGCACCCGGACGGCGGCGGCGCGGAACGCGGGACCGGCCATCGCTCGAAGACTCTCCTTGAGCTACGTGACTGTCGAATGACTTTCGGTGGACATTCGAGGACGGGACATTCGATGACGTACGAGAACCCCTGGGGCAACCCCCTGGGTCCGCCGCCGGCCGGGCTGGCCGGCCGCTTTCCGGGCCGCTCCGGGCCACTGTCCGGACCACGGGGACGACGCGATACCGCGGCATATGCGGCGGGCGGGTTCAGTACAGCCTATCGAAGGAAGGTTCTGTGGCGACATAGGGCGCACAGGAGGCGCACGATGCGTGTCGTAAGCCCCCTGTGCACCCCCTGCAGGGAACTTCCCCAGGTGAGCGCCTTCTTACGCCGACCCTGCCGAACCGGGACGAACGGCGCGCCCCGGTGATACCGGGGCGGCACGGGGCGGCACCACCGGCGCACGCGTCCGCACCGGTCCGAGCCGCTCGGCGGCGGCCGGGGCCGGGCCGAGGAGCCCGGCGGCCGGACGGCCGGGTCAGACCAGGCCGAGCCGCTCGGCGGCGGTCGCGGCGTCGACGGGGACGGTGACCGGCTGCGGGGCACCGGCGACGGCCCAGTCCGGGTCCTTCAGACCGTTGCCCGTCACCGTGCACACGATCCTCTGCCCCGGGTCGACCTTGCCCTGCTCGGCGGCCTTCAGCAGACCCGCGACCGACGCGGCGGACGCGGGCTCGACGAAGACGCCCTCCCGCGAGGCCAACAGCCGGTAGGCGCGCAGGATCTCACGGTCCGTCACCTCGTCGATGAAACCGCCCGACTCGTCCCGCGCCGCCAGCGCGTGGTCCCAGGAGGCCGGGTTGCCGATGCGGATGGCGGTGGCGATGGTCGACGGGTCCTTGACGACCTCGCCGCGCACGATCGGGGCGCTGCCGGAGGCCTGGAAGCCCCACATGCGGGGGGTCCTCGTGGCGACGCCGTCGGCGGCGTACTCGCGGTAGCCCTTCCAATAGGCCGTGATGTTGCCCGCGTTGCCCACCGGCAGCACATGGACGTCGGGCGCGTCGCCCAGCATGTCCACGATCTCGAAGGCGGCGGTCTTCTGCCCCTCTATACGCACCGGATTGACCGAATTGACCAGCGCCACGGGGTAGTTGTCGCTCAGCGCGCGGGCGAGCGTGAGGCAGTCGTCGAAGTTGCCGTCGACCTGGAGGATCTTCGCCCCGTGGACCAGCGCCTGGCCCATCTTGCCGAGCGCGATCTTGCCCTGCGGCACGAGCACGGCGGACACCATCCCGGCGCGCACCCCGTACGCGGCGGCGGAGGCGGAGGTGTTGCCGGTGGAGGCGCAGATGACGGCCTTGGCGCCCTCCTCCTTCGCCTTGGAGATGGCCATCGTCATGCCGCGGTCCTTGAAGGACCCGGTCGGGTTCGCACCCTCGACCTTGAGGTGGACCTCGCAGCCCGTGCGCTCGGAGAGCACCTGCGCGGGCACGAGCGGCGTGCCGCCCTCACGGAGCGTCACGACCGGCGTGGTGTCGGATACCGGCAGCCTGTCCCGGTACTCCTCGATGATTCCGCGCCACTGGTGAGTCATTGCTGGTTACTCTCCTTCAACCCGCATGATGCTGGCGACACCACGCACGGTGTCGAGCTTGCGCAGCGCCTCGACGGTCCCGCCGAGGGCCGCGTCGGACGCACGGTGGGTGACGACGACGAGGGAGGCCTCGCCGTCCTTCCCCTGCTGCCGGACCGTGTCGATGGACACCCCGTGCTCGGCGAACACGGTCGCCACCTGGGCGAGGACACCCGGTTTGTCGGCCACGTCGAGGCTGATGTGGTAGCGCGTGACGACCTCGCCCATCGGCGAGACGGGCAGCGCGGCGTACGCGGACTCGCCCGGTCCGGTCGTCCCGCCGAGCCGGTTGCGGCCCACGGCGACCAGGTCGCCGAGCACGGCGGAGGCCGTCGGCGCACCGCCCGCGCCCGGCCCGTAGAACATCAGCCGGCCGGAGGCGTCCGACTCGACGAACACGGCGTTGTACGCCCCCCGCACGGAGGCCAGGGGGTGGCTGAGCGGGATCATCGCCGGGTGCACCCGCGCGGTGACCGACGCCCCGTCCTCGGCCCGCTCGCAGATGGCGAGCAGCTTGATGGTGCAGCCCATCTCCTTGGCGGAGGCGAAGTCGCCGGCGGTGACCTCGGTCATGCCCTCGCGGTGGACGTCGTCGAGCCGCACGCGCGTGTGGAAGGCGATCCCGGCGAGGATGGCGGCCTTGGCGGCGGCGTCGAAGCCCTCGACGTCGGCGGTCGGGTCGGCCTCCGCGTACCCCAGGGCGGTGGCCTCGTCGAGCGCCTCCTGGTAGCCGGCGCCCGTGGTGTCCATCTTGTCGAGGATGAAGTTGGTGGTGCCGTTGACGATGCCCAGCACCCGGTTGACCTTGTCACCGGCGAGCGACTCGCGCAGCGGCCGGATCAGCGGGATGGCACCGGCGACGGCGGCCTCGTAGTAGAGGTCCTTGCCGTGCTCCTCGGCGGCGGCGTGCAGCGCGGCCCCGTCCTGGGCGAGCAGCGCCTTGTTCGCGGAGACGACGGAGGCACCGTGCTCGAAGGCGGTGGTGATCAGCGTCCGGGCGGGCTCGATCCCGCCGATGACCTCGACGACGATGTCGAGGTCGCCGCGTTTGACGAGGGCGGTGGCGTCGGTGGTGACGAGCTCCGCGGGGATGCCCTCACGCACCTTGTCGGGCCGCCGCACGGCGACCCCGGCGAGTTCCACCGGGGCCCCGATGCGTGCGGCGAGGTCGTCGGCGTGCGTCGTCATGATGCGCGCCACCTCTGAGCCGACCACTCCACAGCCCAGCAGCGCCACCTTCAGCGGACGCGTACGCATCATCCGACCTCGTTTCCTGATAACCGTCTCGGTTGCACCAGTCTCACTCACCGGACGGGACTTTCTGCCCTTTGTCCGGATCCTGAGACATCTATTTCATTTCCATGCCCGGGAGGACAGGAGATCTTCCTCCCGGACGGGCCCGCCGCGGGGGCGGACCGGCGACGGGCGGGCCCGTCATCCGACGTCGAGGCGGAGCAGGTCCTCCTCCGTCTCCCGGCGGACGATCACCCGCGCCTCGCCGCCGTCGACGGCGACGACGGGCGGGCGGAGGACGTGGTTGTAGTTGCTGGCCATCGACCGGCAGTACGCCCCGGTGGCCGGTACGGCGATGAGGTCACCCGGTGCCAGGTCCCCCGGCAGGAAGGCGTCCCGCACCACGATGTCCCCGCTCTCGCAGTGCTTGCCGACGACCCGGCACAGCATCGGCTCGGCGTCGGAGCTGCGGGAGGCGAGGACGACGCTGTACTCGGCGTCGTACAGCGCGGTGCGGATGTTGTCCGACATCCCGCCGTCGACGGACACGTACGTCCGCAGCCCCTCGAGCGGCTTGACGGTCCCCACCTCGTACAGCGTGAAGGCGGTCGGCCCGACGATGGCCCGCCCCGGCTCGACGGAGATACGGGGGGTGCCCAGCCGGGCGGCCTCGCACTCCCGGGTGACGATCTCGGTCAGCGCCTTGGCGATCTCGTACGGCTCGCGGGGGTCGTCGTCGCTGGTGTACGCGATGCCGAGTCCGCCGCCGAGGTCGATCTCGGGCAGCTCGATCCCGTGCTCGTCCCGGATGTCCTTGAGCAGCCCCACGACCCGGTGCGCGGCGACCTCGAACCCGGACATGTCGAAGATCTGCGACCCGATGTGGCTGTGGATGCCGATGACCTCCAGCCCGTCGAGCTGCAGCGCCCGGCGCACGGCCTCGGCGGCCTGCCCGCCGGCGAGCGGGATCCCGAACTTCTGGTCCTCGTGGGCGGTGGCGATGAACTCGTGCGTGTGCGCCTCGACGCCGACCGTGATGCGGATCTGCACCCGCTGCCGCTTGCCGAGCGACTGCGCGATGTGGGCGACGCGCACGATCTCCTGGAACGAGTCGAGCACGATCCGCCCGACACCGGCGCGGACGGCCCGCTCGATCTCACCCGGGGACTTGTTGTTGCCGTGGAAGGCGATGCGGTCGGCGGGCATACCGGCGGACAGCGCGGTGGCGAGCTCACCGCCGGAGCAGACGTCGAGGTTCAGCCCCTCCTCGTGCAGCCACCGCACGACGGCCCGGGACAGGAACGCCTTGCCGGCGTAGAACACGTCGGCCTCGCTCCCGAAGGCGGTGCGCCAGGCCCGCGCCCGGGCCCGGAAGTCGGCCTCGTCGAGGATGTAGGCGGGGGTGCCGAACTCCTCGGCGAGCCGCTTGACGTCGATCCCGCCGACGGTGACGACACCGTGCTCGTCCCGGGCGACGGTCCGGGCCCACACCTTCGGGTCGAGGGCGTTGAGATCGGCGGGGGGTGCGGAGTAGTGCCCCTCGGGGAGGACGTCGGCGTGACGGGGCCCGGCGGGGTGTGCGGAACGGCTCATTTCTTCGGTGGCTCTCTTCGCTGTCTCTTCAGAGATGGTCGGGTGCGTCGATGCCGAGCAGGGACAGGCCGCCGGCCAGCACCGTCCCGGCGGCGTCGGCGAGCGCGAGCCGGGCCCGGTGGGCGGCCGAGGGTTTCTCCTCGCCGAGGGGCAGGACGGCCGGGAGCAGGGGCGGTACGGCATCGGCGACGGCGACGAGATGCCGGGCGAGCCGGTCGGGCGCGCGGTGCGCGGCGGCGGCCGCGAGGACGCGGGGGTGGTCGGCGAGGGCCTGCAGCAGCGGCTGGGCGCCTGCCACCGGGCCGGGTTCCGGGGTGAATCCGAGATCGGCGGCGTTGCGGAGGAGGGCCCGGGTGCGGGCGTGGGCGTAACGGACGCGGAAGAGGGGGTTGCCCTCCCGCTGGACCAGGTGGTCGTCCCCGATCCGGGGCCGGTCGTGCGGGGCCGGGTGCAGCAGGGCCCAGCGGGCGGCGTCACGGCCGAGGGGAAGCGGGTCGGCGGGAGCGGGGACGGGCCGGACGACGACGCCGCCGGGCGCGGTGCCGCCGCCGACGACATCGACGCGGACCCCCAGGACGGCGCCCCACTCGGACCCGGGCGGAGCGGCACAGCCGGTGCGGACGTCGGCGCCCTGGGAGCGGAGGATGCGGGCGAGGACGTCGAGATGGACGAGGGCGCGGACCTCGTGGGGGGCGTGCAGCCGGACCAGCTGCCCGGCCAGGGAGTCCGCGTGGCCGTACCGGAGTCCGCACCGCACGATCTCCTGCACGAGGGCCGCGGGCGCGGCGCTCCGCAGACTGATGTTGAGGAACCCCGGCCCGGTGACGACGACGTCGGCGATACCGCCGGTGCGCAGCAGGTGGGGCCGGAGGATCTCGGCGACGCGCTGGGCCGGCTGTCCGGCCGGGCGGGCGAGCTGGAGGGCGACGTTGGTGGCGTAGTCCCCGCACCCCCCGGGCCGGGGAGGCGCGACGACGACCCGCTCGGGCACGGCCACGCTCAGCTCCCCCTCGTCGACGGCACGGCGCACCGCGTGCAGCACGGTGCGGGAGAGCTCGACGGGGGTCACGGGACAAGCGTAGGGGAGGAGGGGGGTGGGTAGGCGAATGTCTTTGGGCGTGATCCCGGGATGTGGACGGCCTCGCGCGCGGCCGGGCCTTACGCGGCCTCGCGCACGGACGGCCCCACGCGGCGAAAGCCTGCGCCTCACCCTCCGGCGTGCCCGGCGGGCGAGGCCGGCCCGGTGTCCCCCGCCTGGAGAACGCGCCCCTGGATCAACCGCCGGACGAG
>NZ_JAPSKQ010000276.1 GCF_031181555.1 Streptomyces sp.
CCCGTTCGCCATGCTGCCGTTCTGCGGCTACAACATGGGCGACTACATGGCGCACTGGATCGACGTGGCCAAGGACAAGGACCAGTCCAAGCTGCCGAAGATCTACTACGTCAACTGGTTCCGCAAGAACGACGACGGAAAGTTCGTCTGGCCCGGTTTCGGCGAGAACAGCCGCGTCCTGAAGTGGATCGTGGAGCGCCTGGAGGGCAGGGCGGAGGGCGTCGAGACGCCGATCGGCGTCCTGCCGACCAAGGAGGCGCTGGACACCGACGGCCTGGAACTCTCCGACGCCGACCTGGACTTCCTGCTCACCGTCGACAAGGACGTGTGGCGCGAGGAGGCCGCCCTGGTCCCCGACCACCTCAACACCTTCGGCGACCACACGCCCAAGGAGCTGTGGGACCAGTACCACGCGCTGGTGAAGCGCCTGGGCTGAACGCCCGCACAGACTCCGCGGCCGGTCCGGATGCCCTGACCAGCGATCGTCACGGCCGGCCGCGGGCCACACCGGCGGGGCCCCGCACAACGGCGTGCGGGGTGCCGGGCCTGTCGCCGCCCTCCGTCCGCCCCGACGGACGGGCGCCGGCAGGCCCGCCCGCTCACTTCGGCCGGTCCTCCAGGTACCGGGTGTGGGACTCCTGGCGGCGGGCCTCCGCCTCGCGCAGGACCGCCGCCAGCCGTTCCGCCTCCGTCCGCAGGAGACCGAGCTGACGCTCCAGATGGTGCTCGGGCGACTCGTTCCCGGGCGCCATCCGGGTCCACCACCGCGTCCGCGCGTAGCTGTCGACGGCCTCCGGGAGGTCCCGGCGCACCGTCCGGGACAGCACGTGCGCGCCCTCCGGGTCCTGGGCGAGCAGTTCACCGCTCCACCCGGGATCGAGCAGCGCGGCCAGCAGCTCCAGCAGGCCGTCGAGCTCCCCGGCCGCGGCGGACGGCAGGTCGACGCCCTTCAGGTAGTCCCGCAGCGTCGCGAAGTCGGCGCGCACCGCGTCCAGTTGCGCGGACGGGTCCGGGAAGTCGGGCGGCGCCGGCCGCTCCGGCGGGGCGATCAGCGCGCCCGCCCCGTACAGCCCGGCCACCACGACCGGCCAGTACGGGCCGGCCACGCCCGTGAACGTCAGCACCAGCCCCGCCAGCCCGCCCGCGCTCCCGGCGAGGTTCTTGCGGGACTCCAGGTACGCCACCGCCCTACTGATAGCCACGGATCTCCTCGAAGGCACCGTCGAGCGAGCCCTGCCCGTCGAACAGCCGGCCGCCGGTCAGCTCGGCGATGTGCTCCAGCTCCGCGCGGTCGGAGTCGCCGAACAGGACGGGGAAGACGGGGATGTCCCGCCGGTCGCCGGACAGCCCCCGGTAGAAGGCGTCGAAGTCGGCGGCCCCGGCGCCCGCGGTGTTCTCGCCGTCCGTCATCAGCACGATCGACGTGAACGCGTCCTCGCCGGTGCCGAGGTGGTCGTACGCCTTCTCCAGGGACGTGTAGATCGCGGTCTCGCCCTCGGCCCGCAGGTCCCCGGTGTCCCGGCGGATCGCCGCGAGCCCCCGCTCCGGGTCGGCGGGGTCGACGACGTGGGTGCGCACGCTCTTCACCTTTGAGCCGAACGGCATCAGGGTGACCTCCTCGCGGTCGCGGAAGTCGCCCGTGAGGCGGGTGAGGGCGCTCTTCAGACGGCTGAGCCGTTCGCCCTCCATCGAGCCGGAGGTGTCGAGGACGTACACCGTCCGTGAGGGACGGCGCAGCTCGTTCTCGTAGGCGTCGAGCAGGCCGTCGGCGACGGAACGGCTGCCGGGGAAGGGCAGTTCACGGCGCCGGTCGGTGTCCAGGCCGGCCGCGGGCGGCACGGAGGCGACGACCGGGCGGCGGTGCGTGTGGTCGGTGATCAGCCGCTGCACGGCGTCCGTGCGCAGTGCCTCGGTCACCCTGCGCACGTCCTCGCGGGCGGCCGCGTCGGCGGAGGCGAGGGAGGAGAGCGGGTAGTCGGCGGTGACGACACCGTCCTTCGGGCGGATCACGGTCAGGTTCTTGAAGCCCTCGAGGACGGACTCGTAGTTGAGGAGCGCGTCGACGTCGCCGCGGCGGGCGTACGCGCTCGCCAGCCAGCCCGACGAACCCGAGGTCAGCTTCTGCCCCCCGAAGAACTCCTTCAGCCGCGGGCGCGCCTTCGCCACGTCCGCTTCGGTGAGCGCCGACTGGGCTCCGGAGAGTGCCGAGGCGACCGAGACCAGCGTGGCGAAACCGGAGTGGGAGCGGGCCGGGTCGGTCATGCCGTAGGTGAGCCTCCCGTCCCGCACGGCCCGCTCGACCTGGGACCAGGTGACCTCCGCCGGCTTCCAGCCCAGCGCCTCGACGGTGGCCGGCTTGACGCCGATGGCGACCGGGCTGGACATGACGGGCGTCTCCGAGACGATCTTCCGGGCCGCCTCCGGGCGCAGCCGCAGGGAGTCGT
The DNA here is from genome assembly GCF_031181555.1 of Streptomyces sp. Lineage (GTDB taxonomy): Bacteria > Actinomycetota > Actinomycetes > Streptomycetales > Streptomycetaceae > Streptomyces > Streptomyces fimbriatus. The sequence continues at coordinate 2,445 of NZ_JAPSKQ010000276.1, forward strand.
TGGAGGACAGCCACACGGCGTCGTACCTGCCGTCCGTCTTCCCCGTGGCCAGCATGTCCACGGCGTCGAGGGTGCCGATGTAGGTCGGCCGGAGGGTGACGCCGGTGTCCTTCTCGACCTGCTCCAGGACCGGTGTCATGTCGCTGAGCTCGCTGGAGGCCAGGACGCGCAGGGTGCCCGGTTCGGCGGCGTTCGCGTCCTTCTCCTCCTTCTCCCCGGTGGCCGTGCACGCGGTCAGCAGGGCGGTGGCGGCGAGCAGGGCGGCCAGGGGCCGTCTCATCCGAGGCCCCCTTCCGGCGCGCCCTGCGCCCGGCTGCGCTCCAGGAACGTGTTCGCGTGCCGGAGCTCGGCGGTCAGGTTCTCCACCGTCACCGCCATCGCCTCGGTCGCCTGGACCTTGTAGGTGTCGATGGCGTCGAGGGTGCGGTAGATCTGCTGGAAGGCGGTCCGCAGCGTCTCGGCCCCGACCGCCGGGTCGGCCGCGATGCGCTGGATCTCCCCGCTCTGCGTCGCCAGCATCTCCGCGTTGGCCCGGATCAGGTCCTCGGTGGTGCCGCGCAGGGCGTCGACCTGCTCGACCACCTTCTTCTGGTTCTCCAGCGCCGAGGCCAGCATCACGGAGATCCGCAGCGCCGACACGGTCGTCGTGGCCGCCCGGTCCACGCCCTTGATCAGCTCGTCGTTGTTGCGGCGCACGACGTCCATGGCGAGGTAGCCCTGCGCGCACACCGCGAGCTGGGTGAGCAGGTCCTGGTGCTTCTGCCGGACCGGGAAGAGGACGTCGGCGCGCAGCGAGTCGGCCTGCGCCGGATCGGTGGCCTCCACCCCGGCGATGTGCTGCTCGACGGCCGTGTCCAGGGCCTCGGTCAGGACCACGTACTCCTGGAGCTTGCCCATGGTCTCCCACAGGTGGACCCGCTCGGTCTGCAACGCGGCGTTGTCCCGCCGCAGTTCGTCCTGGCCGCCCCGCAGGGACCCCACGATCCCGTTCAGCGTGCCCTGCGCGGAGGCGTACTTGGCGACGTGGTCGCGCAGCTTGTTGCCGCCGGGCAGCCGGGACAGCAGCCTGCGGCCCTTGCCCGCGGGCAGGTCCCGCGGGTCCAGGTCCTCGACCACGCGCCGCAGTTCGACCAGCGATCCGGCGACCTTGGACCGGGCGTCCCCGCCCCTGTCCGGCAGGCTGCGCACCGTGCGCTCCAGCATGCGGTTGGACTGCGCGGTCGCGGACCGCATCTCGCCGGCGCCCAGCGCGGTGATCTCGCCGACCTTGCCGGCGAACTCGGGCGAGCGGGCGTCCAGCGCGGCCAGGCCCTCGACGTACGCGGCGGCCTTGGCCGCCATGCCGGCGCGGACGCCGTCGTCGACCGGGACGAGCCCGCCGGCCTTCTCCCGCGGCACGGGAGTGACGGGCTCGGGCGGTGTGAGGATGAAGTCGCCTTCGTCGGTGCTCACCTGATGCGATCCCCCTTTATCCACGCGCCCGTTGCGCCAGCTCGCGCAGCACCGTGGAGGTGGGCACGGGCGCCTGGCGGACGCCGGTCAGTCGCTGCTTGAGATAGGCGGTGCGGCCCACGGCGGCCGCCGCGAACTCGGCGACGTCGCCCTGCGGCCGGAAGCCGTGCCGGACGGCCAGCTTCCGCAACGTCGGATCGCTGCCGAGGAGTTCGGCCAGTTTCCGGCCGTCCTCGGTGAGCGGGACGACGGTGTGGTCGCTGTTGACCGTGGTGTCCGGGTAGAGGACGACGAGGTCGTCCGCGTTCTGCTGCTCGTCGAGGAGCGTGACCACCTGGGACTCGTAGACCAGCACGAGCGGATTGCCGGCCCCGCTGACGAAGTCCCGGAACCCCGCGTCCGTGCTGGACTGCTGGGCGCCCTGGACGCGGACCAGCTTGCGCAGCAGGGGAGCGGTGCGCTCGGCCTCGGCGTCGCTCGCGACCACCTTGCCGCCGTTGGCGACGTAGGAGGCGGCGGCCAGGTACAGCGCGCCGGAGTTGGAGGTCTCCGGGTCGGTGCTGGAGATGTAGAGGGTGCCGGTCAGCTCCCCGTACTTCTCGGACCCTTCGAGCTGCTGCCAGGTCCGGTCGCGCTCGGCCGCGTCGAGGTAGGCGTCCATCTTCAGCGTGCCCGGGTTCTGCCCGTCGAGCTCGGCCAGCCCGTTCCCGGCGAGCACCTCGGCCGCCCCGCGACGGGACACGACGACGAGGGGCGAGTAGAACGGGCGCGGAAGCATCCCCCGCACCTCGTACTTCTCGGCCAGTTCGGCGGCAGGCGCCCGGCTGGACGGAAACGCCAGGTCGTACCCCGTGAGGTCCAGCCCCTCCATGGCCCAGGACCCGGAGGTCTCGGCCTCGACGGTGTAGCCCTCGGCGGCGAGGGCCTCCACCACGTCCGGATCCGCGAAGAACTCCGCCTTCTCCGATCCGATGACCATGCGCACGGTCTTCGTTGCCGTGCCCGTCTCCTCGCTGTCCCGGCCCGCGACGACGGCTGCCACCACGCCGCCGATCAGCAGGACCGCGAGGACGATGCCTGCGATACGTCTCACGCGAGGAGCGTGCTCCCGGAATCAGACGTTCCTGGCCGATCCGGGTGAACGGGGGGTG
>NZ_JAPSKQ010000277.1 GCF_031181555.1 Streptomyces sp.
CGACCACGACAACGGGCGTGGCGGCAACGGCGACCACGACGACAAGCACTGAGACGACAAGGACTGATACGACAGCGACGACAACGCGATGTGCGGCCGCCGACACGGGGCCGCACATCGGGCCGTTGTCCCATGACCGCCGGGTCGCCGACCGGCCCGCGCCGGCCGGGGACCCGGCCTACGCCAGCCCCGCCTCCGCCAGCAGGTACGCCGTCATCGGGTCGTAGTGGCGGGGGCTGACCACGTGGTCGTCGAGGGGGACCGTCACCTGGACGGTGCCCTCCGCCTCCGCGAGGAACAGGGCCGGGTCGTTGCAGTCGGCGTAGCCGACGGAGTCGACGCCGTACTGCCCCGCGGCACCCGCCCAGCCGTGGTCGGCGACGACCAGGTCGGGCAGCGGGCGGCCCTCGCGCTCCAGGGCGGTGAGAATGGCCTTCATCGGTTCACCGGAGTGCGTGTGCCACAGGGTGGCGCCGTGCTCCAGCACCGCCACGTCCGCGAACTGCATCACATAGCCCTCGTCCGTGCTCAGCCCGTCCGGGATGACGACGATCTCGCAGCCGGCGGCCCGCAGCGCGGCGGCCGTGGCACGGTGCACGTCGAGCAGGCCACCGGGATGGCCGGTGGCGAACAGCACCCGCTGCCGTCCGTCCGCCGCCTTGCGCAGCCGTCCGGCCATGCGCTCCAGCCCGGCGACGGTCAGCTCGGGGTCGATGGTGTCCTGGCCGTGCCGGTGCTCGGGATCGTCGTTGACGCCGACCCGCTCCGCCATCACCGCGAGCACGTCCTGCTCGTCGTTCCAGCGGTCGCCGAGTTCCAGGCCGAGCCAGTAGTGGCGGTCGCCGTTCGCCAGCTTGCGGTAGTGGGAGAGGTTGTTCTCGCGCGGCGTGGCGACGTCGCCCGCGATGCGGGTGGCGACGAGGTGGGCGAGGAGTTCGGCGCGGCTGGGTGTCCCGGGTATCGGCATGCCCCCCATTGTGGAGCAGCGGCCTGTGGCCGTCCCCGGCATGTCGCACGCTGGGACGTGCGTCACGTACTCATTCGGCTCCGTACGGATACTCAGGGTGTGCGGGTCCGGTCCCGGTCCCGGGGGTTCAGGTCCGCCGCAGCGCGAACCACAGCTCCATCCGTACGTCCGGGTCGTCCAGGTCGGCCTCCAGCAGGGCCGAGCACCGCGCGATCCGCTGCCGCACGGTGTTGCGGTGCACGGACAGGGCCACCGCCGTGCGGTCCCAACTGCCGTGCAGGGAGAGCCAGGTGCGCAGCGTCTCCGTGAGAGCGGGGGCGTCCGCCACCGGCGCCAGGAGCGCGCGGGCGTGGGCGTCCGCGTCGTGCGGGGTGACGAGGTCGGCGAGGGCGGCGGCCCGGGAGCCGTGCCGGACCAGCGGGGCGCGGGTGGCGCGGGCCCGGGCCAGGGCGCGGGCCGCCTGGGTGTCGGCGGCCGGCCAGTCGTGCGGGGCGACGGCCGCGCTGACCCCCAGGGTCCAGCCGGGCAGCGCCTCCACGGTCCGGTCCGCCGGCACCAGGACGCGTACGACCTCGTCGGCCGGATCCACCAGCGCCGACCCGAGCGCGGCGCCCAGCGCGGAGGCGGCCAGGGGGTCCGGTGCCCGGGCGGCCGGCCGGGCGTGCACCACCCGCCACCGGTCCCCGCCGAGCAGCGGCGCCACGTCCTCGGGCCGGCTGCCCAGCAGCAGCCGCACGAGTGCGGAGGACCGGGCCGCGCCGGTGCCGCTCTGGTGCTCACCGGTGAGCAGCGAGAGCAGGACGGCGGCCACGGACGCGATGGTGTGGTCCCCCGGGTCCCGCTGCGGGGCGGCGATCCCGAGCACGAACCCCTGGCCGCCGCCGAGCGCGTAGGCGGCCAGACCGGTACCGGCGACCGTGTCGGTGGCGGAGGCGGGCCGGCCGGCGTCGGGGCGTACGACCTCCGCCAGTTCCGCCAGGGCCGCCCGCACCTCCTCCCCCTGGTCCCGCCCCGCCGCCGCGAGTTCCGTGCCCTCCGGGCCGTAGAGCACCGCCCGGCCGCCCAGCCTGCGGGCCAGCTGGTGCAGGACGGACGGGACCGGGTCGGGACGGGCGGCGGCGGTGGCGAGGCTCTGCTGGGCCTCCGTCACGCGGCGCAGCTCGGCCAGGCGGGCCCGGGCCATCAGCTGCCAGACCGCGCGGACCACACCCGAGAAGGTGGTCCGCGGCGGCACCTCCAGCAACGGCAGTCCGTGCGTCGCGCAGGCCTCGGCCAGCGCCGCCGGCACCGTGTCGTGCACCGGTGCCACGCCGAAACCGAGCGCCGCGCCGCCCGCCGCCACGATCCGGGAGACGTAGGCGTCGAAGTACCCCGCGCCCGCCCCCTCCGGAATGTGCACCCCCGCCGACAGCAGCAGTTCCCCGCCCAGCAGGTACGGGTACGGGTCCGCCATCTCCGAGGTGTGCGCCCCGTGGACGACGATGCCGGGATCGTCCGGCCCGGCGATCCGGCGCAGGCCGAGGTCCTCGCGTGCCAGCAGCGCGTCCAGGGGCACGGGCGGCGTGGGCGGAACCGCGGGCTCCGGCATGGTGGACGTTTCCTCCATCCCGTTCGGTCGGAATGGAGGAAACGTACACTTCGCAGTTGCTTTTCGGCCACCTAGGGTCGGGTCAGACCGGCAGCCCACGGGTACGGGCGGATGTCCCCGTGACGAGCGGCCGGACCTCTTCCCTCTGCACGACACGCCACCGACAGCGCGCGAAGGAGGCCCCATGGCCGTCGACTACCTGGTCATCGTCGTCTATCTGGCCGGCATGCTGGCCATGGGCTGGTGGGGCATGCGCCGCGCCAAGTCCAAGAGCGAGTTCCTGGTGGCCGGCCGCCGCCTGGGCCCCGCGATGTACTCCGGCACCATGGCCGCCATCGTCCTCGGCGGCGCCTCCACCATCGGCGGCGTGGGCCTCGGCTACCAGTACGGCCTCTCCGGCGCCTGGATGGTCTTCACCATCGGCCTCGGCCTGCTCGCCCTGAGCATCTTCTTCTCCGCCCGCATCGCCCGACTGAAGGTCTACACCGTCTCCGAGATGCTCGACCTGCGCTACGGCGGCCGGGCGGGCGTCATCTCCGGCGTGGTCATGTGGGCGTACACCCTCATGCTCGCGGTCACCTCGACCATCGCCTACGCCACGATCTTCGACGTCCTGTTCGACATCAACCGCACCCTCGCGATCGTCCTCGGCGGCTCCATCGTCGTCGCGTACTCCACGCTCGGCGGGATGTGGTCCATCACGCTGACCGACATGGTGCAGTTCGTCGTCAAGACGATCGGCGTGCTGCTCCTGCTGCTGCCCATCGCGGTCGTCAAGGCGGGCGGCTTCGCCGAGATGAAGGCGCAGCTGCCCACCGGGTACTTCGACCCGCTGGGCGTCGGCGGCGAGACGATCTTCACCTACGTGCTGATCTACACCTTCGGCATGCTGATCGGCCAGGACATCTGGCAGCGCGTGTTCACCGCCCGCAGCGACCGCACCGCCCGGTGGGGCGGCACCGTCGCCGGCACCTACTGCCTCGCCTACGCCCTCGCCGGCGCCGTCATCGGCACCGCCGCCAAGGTGCTCTACCCGAAGCTCGGCAGCCCCGACGACGCCTTCGCCACCATCGTCAAGGACGAACTGCCCGTCGGCGTGCGCGGACTGGTGCTGGCCGCCGCCCTCGCCGCCGTGATGTCGACCTCCTCCGGCGCCCTGATCGCCTGCGCCACCGTCGCCAACAACGACATCTGGGCACGCCTGCGGGGCATCGTGGGCCCGTCCGGCGCACGGCACGACGAGGCGCACGACGAGGTGAAGGGCAACCGCGCCTTCATCCTCCTCATGGGCCTCGCCGTCATCGGCACGGCGATCGCGCTGAACGACGTCGTCCAGGCGCTGACCGTGGCCTACAACCTGCTCGTCGGCGGACTCCTCGTGCCGATCCTCGGCGGGCTGCTGTGGAAGCGCGGCACCGCGCAGGGTGCCCTCGCCGCCGTCGCCGTCGGCGGTCTGGCCGTCATCGGCCTGATGGCCGGCTACGGCATCCTCGCCAACGAGCCCGTCTACTACGGTCTGTTGTCCTCCCTCGTCGCCTACGTCGTGGTCTCCCTGGCGACCCGGCCCACCGACGAGGCCGTCCTGGCCGTCTGGCGCGAACGCGTCGCCGGACGCGCCCCCGCGTCCGAATCCCCGTCCGAACCGGTCCCCGCCGCCCAGTAGAGTCGTCAGGGCAGGCAGTACATACGCGACGAAGCGTAGGAAAGAAGGCAGTACCCCATGAGCAGCAACGAGACGCCCCGCGGCCCCGTCGACTCCTCCCGCATCCCGCGGTACGCCGGTCCCGCGACCTTCGCCCGGCTGCCCCGCCTCGACGAGGTCGGCCGCGCCGACGTCGCCGTGGTGGGCGTGCCGTTCGACTCGGGCGTCTCCTACCGGCCGGGCGCCCGCTTCGGCGGCAACGCCATCCGCGAGGCGTCCCGGCTGCTGCGCCCCTACAACCCGGCGCAGGACGCCTCCCCCTTCGCCCTCGCCCAGGTCGCGGACGGCGGCGACATCGCCGTGAACCCGTTCAACATCAACGAGGCCGTGGAGACCGTCGAGGCCGCCGCCGACGACCTGCTCGGCACCGGCGCCCGCCTGATGACCCTCGGCGGCGACCACACCATCGCGCTGCCGCTGCTGCGCTCGGTCGCCAAGAAGCACGGCCCGGTCGCCCTGCTGCACTTCGACGCCCACCTCGACACCTGGGACACCTACTTCGGCGCCGAGTACACCCACGGCACCCCGTTCCGCCGCGCGGTGGAGGAGGGCATCCTCGACACCTCCGCCCTCTCCCACGTCGGCACCCGCGGCCCGCTGTACGGCAAGCAGGACCTCACCGACGACGAGAAGATGGGCTTCGGCATCGTCACCTCCGCGGACGTCTACCGCCGGGGCGCCGACGAGGTCGCCGACCAGCTGCGCCAGCGCATCGGCGACCGCCCGCTGTACATCTCCATCGACATCGACTGCCTGGACCCGGCCCACGCCCCCGGCACCGGCAC
>NZ_JAPSKQ010000278.1 GCF_031181555.1 Streptomyces sp.
TGGCCGGACGCGGCACGGTCGGCGCCGAGCGCCGTCCGGTCCGCCTCGGCCAGACCGCCGTCTTCGGCACCGGGTCCGCGCTGACCGTCCGGGCGGACGAGAAGCAGGACTCCCACACGCCGGACCTGGAGGTCGTCCTGCTCGGCGGGCAGCCGATCCGTGAGCCCATGGCCCACTACGGCCCGTTCGTCATGAACACCCGCGAGGAACTCCAGCAGGCGTTCGAGGACTTCCAGAAGGGCCGGCTCGGAACGGTCCCGGCGGTGCACGGGATGTCCGAGGGCGGACTGTAGGTCCCGCCGGAGCCACGGTGAACGAGCCCCGTCCCGCAGCGGACGGGGCTCGTCCGCGTGTGCGCGGCCGCGTCCGGACCGGGGGCGGGCCCGCCGCCGGCGACGGCGGTGCGGGAAGACCGCCCGGACCCGGCAGCGCGGCCGTACCGGAGGGCCGCGCGTCCCGGCCGTACCGGAGGCCGGCCGGGACGCGCGGGAGGGACCCGGTGGGCGAGCGGCACGTGCGGCGGGTGTGCCGACGGGCCGGGCGGGTCCCCCGGCCGCTTCGCTCAGCCGTGTCCGGCACCGCCGGGCCCGGCCCCGTCGGTCTCGTACAGTTCGAACCAGATGCTCTTGCCCTCGCCGCGCGGGGCCACCCCCCAGGCGTCCGCGAGCAGCTCGATCAGCATCAGGCCACGTCCGGAGGACGCCATCTCGCCCGGCCGGCGCTTGTGCGGCAGGTCGTCGCCGGTGTCGGTGACCTCGACGCGGATCTGCCGCTCGCCGGGCTTCCCGATGACGTCGGTGACCAGCAGGGCGTCCGTGTCGGTGTGGACCAGGACGTTCGTCAGCATCTCGGAGAGCAGCAGCACCGCCGAGTCCCTCTGGTCCTCGTCGGGCCAGTCGTGCAGCAGCTCGCGCAGCTGCTGCCGGGCGTCGGCGACGCGCTCCGGTTCGGCCTGCGCGACCGTCATCACCGTGCGGCGCAACGGCGACTGGGCACCGCCGTGGCCACCGCTCTCCCGGCGCAGCAGCAGGAGCGCCATGTCGTCCTCGCGGCGGTCGACGAGCGGCCCGGTCGTGTGGTGCGAGGACGGGCCGAGCACGGCCTGGATCAGTGCGTCGGCCAGCTCGTCCATGCTGTTCCAGCGGTCCTCCAGGACGCTGCGCAGCCGTCCCCAGCCGGTCCGCAGGTCGTGGCCGCCGGTCTCGACCAGGCCGTCCGTGCAGAGCATCAGCGTCTCGCCGGGCTCCAGGACGTGCCGTGTCGTCGGGTAGTCGGAGTCCGGGTCGATGCCGAGCGGCAGCCCGCCCGCCGTGGCGCGGATCAGCGCCGTGCCGTCCGCCATGCGCACGACCGGGTCCAGGTGGCCGGCCCGGGCGCTCTCCACGGTGCCCGTCGCCGAGTCGACCTCGGCGTAGTAGCAGGTCGCGAAGCGCACATCGTCGGGGTCCTCGTCGTGGTTCCCCTGGGTGAGGCCGTGGAGGAAGTGGGAGGCGCGGGAGAGCACGGCGTCGGGGCGGTGGCCCTCGGCGGCGTACGCGCGCAGGGCGATGCGCAACTGCCCCATCAGCCCGGCCGCCCGTACGTCATGCCCCTGGACGTCGCCGATGACCAGGGCGAAGCGGCCGCGGGGCAGCGGGATCACGTCGTACCAGTCCCCGCCGACCTGGAGTCCGCCACCGGTGGGGACGTAGCGGGCGGCGATGTCCATGCCCGGGATGTCGGGTCCCAGCACGGGCAGCATGGAACGCTGCAGTCCCTCGGCCAGCTCCCGCTGGGTCTCGGCCGCGCCCGCCCGGGACAGCGCCTGCGCCAGCATGCGCGCCACGGTGGTCAGCACGGAACGCTCGTCGGGGGTGAACGCGACCGGGTAGGCGAAGCCCGCCATCCACGCGCCCATCGGGCGCCCGGCCACGGTCAGCGGCAGGAACGCCCAGGACCGGCGGCCGAAGCGCTGGGCGAGCGGCCAGGCGAGCGGGTAACGCGCCTTGTACTGCTGCGGGGAGGAGAGGTAGACCGCGCGGCCCGTCCGCACCACCTCGGCGGCCGGGTAGTCCGTGTCCACCGTCATGGAGGTGAACGGGGCCTCCTCACCGGACCCCTGCCCGTGGTGGCCTATGACCGTGAGCCGGTCGCCCTCCACGCCGAAGACGGCCAGCCCGTCCGGGGAGAAGCCCGGCATCGACAGGTTGGCGGCGACCCGCAGCACCTCCTGTGTCGACCGCGCCTCGGCCAGCGCCCGGCCCGCGTCCAGCAGGAACGCCTCCCGTGACCGCCGCCAGTCGCCGGTGACCGCACTGCGTCCGGCGGGCGTTCCCGGGGTGGGCTCGGTGACCTCCTGAAGGGTGCCGGTCAGCACGTAGGCCGTGCGGACGCGGTCGAAGGTGGGCTTGAAGCGGCTGCGCACCACCCGGACGACCCGCTGCTGGTCGTCCATGATCCGGATCCGTACCTCGGCGAGGGTGTCCTCGGCGACGGCGAGCCGGACGACCCCGGTGATCTCGTTCCAGTCGACGGGGTGCAGACGGGACCGGACCTGGACCTCCGTGAGGGTGGTCCGCTCGGCGGGCAGCCCGAGCAGGCGTGCCGCCACGGCGTCGACCGTGACCAGCCCGGCCGCGGTGTCCCAGTGCCACAGACCGGTGTCGAGGACGGCGAGGACGTCCCCCAGAGAGGACAAGGGCTCACCAGTGCGCATTGCCCCACTTTATGAAGATGGTGTCGAAAACTGCCACCGAGGCCGCACGCATGCTCGGGGGGGTCATGACGAGGAAGCGATCGTGGGTCGACCGGTAGGCTGGGGGGAGTTTCACGTGAAACGACGACCCCGATCCGCGAAGACTGGATGAACGACGATGCATCGGTACAGGTCCCACACCTGCGGCGAGCTCCGCGCCTCTGACGTCGGCACCGACGTCCGGCTGAGTGGCTGGCTGCACAATCGGCGCGACCTGGGCGGCATCCTCTTCATCGATCTGCGCGATCACTACGGCATCACGCAGCTCGTGGCCCGTCCGGGCACGGAGGCGTACGAGGCGCTGGACAAACTGTCCAAGGAGACGGTGGTCCGCGTCGACGGCAAGGTCGTCTCGCGTGGCGCGGAGAACGTCAACCCCGACCTGCCGACCGGTGAGGTCGAGGTCGAGGTCGGCGAGGTCGAGGTGCTGGGCGCGGCGGCCCCGCTGCCCTTCACGATCAACACCGAGGACGGTGTCAACGAGGAGCGGCGCCTGGAGTACCGCTTCCTGGACCTGCGCCGCGAGCGCATGCACCGCAACATCATGCTGCGCACGCAGGTCATCTCGGCGATCCGCCAGAAGATGACGGCGCTGGGCTTCAACGAGATGACGACGCCGATCCTGAGTGCCACCTCCCCCGAGGGCGCCCGTGACTTCGTGGTCCCCTCGCGTCTCCACCCGGGCAAGTTCTACGCGCTGCCGCAGGCGCCGCAGCAGTTCAAGCAGCTGCTGATGATCTCCGGCTTCGACCGCTACTTCCAGATCGCGCCCTGCTTCCGCGACGAGGACGCCCGCGCGGACCGTTCGCCGGGCGAGTTCTACCAGCTCGACGTGGAGATGTCCTTCGTCGAGCAGGAGGACGTCTTCCAGCCGATCGAGAAGCTGATGACCGAGCTGTTCGAGGAGTTCGGCAACGGCCGTCACGTGACGTCCCCGTTCCCGCGGATCCCGTTCCGCGAGGCGATGCTGAAGTACGGCTCCGACAAGCCGGACCTGCGCGCCAAGCTGGAGCTCGTCGACATCACCGACATCTTCGAGGACTCGGAGTTCAAGGCGTTCGCCGGCAAGCACGTGCGCGCGCTGCCGGTGCCGGACGTCTCCGGCCAGCCCCGCAAGTTCTTCGACCAGCTCGGCGACTTCGCGGTCGCGCAGGGCGCGAAGGGCCTGGCGTGGGTGCGGGTCGGCGAGGACGGCTCGCTGACCGGCCCGATCGCGAAGTTCCTGACGGAGGAGAACGTCGCGGAACTGACCAAGCGCCTCTCCCTGGCCCCCGGCCACGCGGTGTTCTTCGGCGCGGGCGAGTTCGACGAGGTCTCGAAGATCATGGGCGCGGTGCGGGTGGAGGCCGCCAAGCGGGCCGGGCAGTTCGAGGAGAACGTCTTCCGCTTCTGCTGGATCGTCGACTTCCCGATGTACGAGAAGGACGAGGAGACCGGCGCGATCGACTTCTCGCACAACCCCTTCTCGATGCCGCAGGGCGGCCTGGAGGCACTGGAGACCCAGGACCCGCTGGACATCCTGGGCTGGCAGTACGACATCGTCTGCAACGGCGTCGAGCTGTCCTCCGGCGCCATCCGGAACCACGAGCCGGAGATCATGCTCAAGGCCTTCGAGATCGCGGGCTACGACCGCGAGACGGTCGAGGAGAAGTTCGCCGGCATGCTCCGCGCGTTCCGCTTCGGCGCCCCGCCGCACGGCGGCATCGCGCCGGGCGTCGACCGCATCGTCATGCTGCTCGCCGACGAGCCCAACATCCGCGAGACCATCGCCTTCCCGCTCAACGGCAACGCCCAGGACCTGATGATGGGCGCGCCGACGGAGCTGGACGAGGCCCGCCTGAAGGAACTCCACCTGACGGTCCGCAAGCCGCAGCCGAAGTAACCCCACAGCGAAGAGGGGCCCGGACCGACGACATCGGTTCCGGGCCCCTCGCCGTGTGCGGACCCAGGAGGCCGGACCCTCCCCGACGAAGAGGTCGTCGGCACTCCGGGCCTGCCTCCACCACCTCGGACCAGCCTTCGAGACGTCCGGCTCGAAGGACACGAGCCCGCGGCCCAGGACGCCGTGGACCGGCCCGGCAGACCACGACCAGCAGGTGGCATGTGCGGGCGCGTTCACTCGTTCGGGGTCGGGGGAAGCCTTTCTTCCGCCTCAAGGCCGCCGCGTCAGCGCGCCACGAACTGGGTGAGGATCGCCTGGACCTCGTAGATGTCGACGCCCTTGGTGAAGGTCTTCTGGATGGGGGCCTGGGAGCCCGAGAGCCAGATCTTCAGTTCGGCGTCGAGGTCGAAGGTGCCGG
>NZ_JAPSKQ010000105.1 GCF_031181555.1 Streptomyces sp.
GCGGGCTGTGCGGGGTGGTCGGCGGGGGGCACGTGCGGGTGCGGCATGACCGTGGCCTTCCTCGGTTCGACAGGGCACTGCGCGGACTGAGGGAACGTCGGATCCCGCCCCCGGCACACCCCCGGAGGGGAACGGTGCCGCGGGGGCGGATCACAACTGCTGGTGACGGAGCAACTACTGAGCCAGCCACACCCTAGGACTCGAACACAAACGAAGCAATCATCCCGTCGGAGTTTGTGCGCTCCTGGTGGTTCGACGGGGCCGGCCGGGCACCCGGTCGCGACGACGTGCCCGGCGCCGGCGCGCTCAGGCGGTGGTGATCCGGATCGCGTCGACCACCGCCTCGGCGGTGCTCAGGGCGTCCGCCGAGGTGGCTCCCCTGGTCGTCACCGAGCCCACCCGGTCCCAGGAGCTGCACAGCTCGCGCACGGTGTCCCCGGGCTCCAGGTGCAGCGAGAGCGAGAGCACGCCCGGCAGCCGGGCCGCCTCCTCGGCGCCGTCGACCGACACCACCTCGCCGGGCGTCGCCTCCATGAAGCGGACCGCGGCACCGCCCGCCGCCCGCTGCGGCAGCGGCTCCGGGCGGCGGCCCCGCATGACGGTGTAGAACGCCCCGGCCAGGTCGATCCGGTACGCCTCCTCGATCAGCATCGGGATGCCGTCGCCGGGAAACCGGCCGGCGCACTCCACCAGGTACGGGCGACCGTCGCTGACGATCCACTCGCAGTGCACCATGCCGCTGCCGAAGCCGACCGCGCGCAGCACCGTCCCGGTCTGGGACACCAGCAGTTCGCTCAGCGAGTCCGGGATGCCGGCGGCCGGCACGGTGTGCCCCAGCTCGATCGGGCGCGGACCGGGGTAGAGCAGCTTGCCGGTGACGTTGGAGAACAGGATCTCGCCCTCGCGGACCAGCAGTTCGACGCTGTACTCCTCACCATGGACGTACTGCTCGATCAGCATCCGCAGTTCGCGCTCCCGGTCCGGCACCCGGTTGCCCTCGTCCTGACTGGTGCACTCCTCCCAGGCGGCGTCCAGGTCGTCCAGCGAGTGCAGCACCTTGGTGCCGACGGAGGCCTGCCGGTTGGCGGGCTTGAGGACCAGCGAGCCGGGGTGGGCGGCGGCGAACTCCCGCACCTCGTCCGGGGAGGCGACCTCCTGGGACGCCGGGTTGAGGACGCCCGCGGCCCGGGTGACCCGGCGCAGCAGCGACTTGTCCCGCATGACCTGGGCCGCCCCGGCCCCCGCCCCCGGCAGGCCGTACCGTTCGGCCAGCCGGGCCGCGAACGGTGTGGCGTACTCGACCAGCGGGGCCACCACGGCCGGGTCGAGGTCGGGGTAGGTGTTGAAGAACTCGTCCGCCGCGGCCGGGAGCTGGTACTCCCACTCGATCAACTCGCGCAGCATCGCGGCGCCCTCGAGGGCGTTCTTGACGTCGCACTTGCGGATCACGTCCGGTTCGTCGACGACGATCACCGAGCCGGGGGGGAACTCCTTGATGTGGGGCAGGACGTTGACGTAGCCGACGATGATCCAGGGTTGCTCGCTCATGGTGCTTCTCCTGTACCGGGGCGAAGAGTGAGGGGTCAGTGGCGGATCTCGAGCGTGCAGCACTTGACGCTGCCGCCCGCCTTGAGCAGCTCGGACAGGTCCACGTGGTGGGTGCAAAAGCCGCGGGCGCGGAGCTTGGCCGCCAGGCCGGTGGCGGGCTCGGGGAGGATGACGTTGCACCCGTCGGAGACCAGGTTGAGCCCGAAGACCAGGGCGTCCTCCTCGTCCGCGAGAAGGGCGTTCGGGAACAGGTTCTCCAGCACCCGCAGGCTCTCCGCGTCGAAGGCGCCCGGGTAGTACACGATCTCCTCGTCGTCGAGCGCGGCCAGCGCGGTGTCCAGGTGGTAGAAGCGCGGGTCGACCAGTTTCAGGCCGGTCACCGGGCGGCCGAACAGCGCCTCGGCCTCGGCCTGGGAGCGGGGGTCGGAGCGGAAGCCGTTGCCGGCCAGGATGGCCCTGCCGGTCGTCACGTAGTCGCCCTCGCCCTCGCTCGTGAAGGCGGCCCGGACCACTTCCGTATAGCCCCGCTTCCGGAACCACTCGGCCCAGAACCGGGCCTCGGCCTGGCGCTCGGGGTGGCGGAACCTGGAGATCAGGACCTTGCCGTCGACCACGAGGGCGCCGTTCGCGGCGAACACCATGTCCGGCAGCCCGGGGGCGGGTTCGATGGTCTGGACGTAGTGGCCGAGCTCGGCGAACAGCGTGCGCAGGTTTTCCCACTGGGCTGTGGCCAGCGCCTTGTCGATGGGCTTCTCCGGGTCCATCCACGGGTTGATGCTGTAGCTGACCTCGAAGTGGTCGGGGCGGCACATCACGTAGTTCCGGATGCGCGCGTGACGGGGAGTCAGGTTGGTCTCGGGCGCGAGGAGACCGGTCATGGCGAGAGTCCTTCCGGGTGTGGGGAATCGGGGCCGTGCGTGTTCTTCGGCGGTCAGCCGGTGATCCCGAGGCTGAGCGGGAAGCTGGGCCTGCCGCCCAGGAGGTGGGCGCCGGCGGACTGCAGGATCTTGTCCTGGGCCACCACGTGCTGGCACATCGTCATGGTGTCGCGGAGCCAGCGGTCGAGCGGACTGGGCTTGTAGATCGAGGCGGTCTGCATCAGGTCGTAGAGCCGCATCACGATGGAGCGGGCGGTGCGGAAGGCGTGCAGCCGGGAGAGGGGGAGCGCGGCGCGCTCCTCGGGGGTGAGGTCGTCGAGGGTGCCGCCCGCCTCCAGCACCTCCCACTGGCGCCGCATCGCGCCGTAGACCGCGCTGCGGGTCGCGTTGAAGTCGGCCTCGCACTCGGCCAGGGTGACCTGCACCCGCCAGTTGTCGGACCAGCCGCCGCCCCCCGGCCGGGACTTGGCCACCACCTGGGCGCGCACCCAGTCCAGCGCGGCCCGGGCGACGCCGAGCGGGACACCGGGCATGTTGCGCATGTGCACCTCGGGCTGGGCCAGCGGGCCCTCGCCGTTACGGACCGCGCCGAAGGTGAGCGTCCGCCCCTCGGGGACGAACACGTCGTGGATCGCGTAGTCGCAACTGCCGCTGCCCGCAAGGCCGGTGGTGTTCCAGGTGTCGATGATCTCGACGTCCGCCTGCGGCACCATCAGCAGGATGGAGTCGTGCGCGCCGTCGACCAGGTACGGTTCGCCGTCCTCGTAGATGAAGGCGCCGGATATCACCCAGTCGGCATGGGTGATGCCGCTGCCGAACTGCCACCTTCCGGACAGACGGTACCCGCCGTCCACCCGTTCGGCCCGGCCGGTGGGGAAGAGCAGGCCGGCGGTGGCCATGTCCAGCCGGGGGAACATCTCCTTGGCCACCGTCTCGTCGAGGAACGAGGCGTAGAGGCCGGAGTCCATCCCGATCATGGCGGCCCAGCCGGCCGAGGAGTCGCCGTAGGCCAGCGCCTCGACCACCTCGGTCTGCTCGGCCGAGGTCAGCTCCGGACCGCCCCATGCCTTGCTGAAGCCCATCCGGAACGCGCCGGTGGAGCGGATCAGTTCGACCACGTCGGCGGGGAGGCGGCGGTTCTGCTCGATCTCGGCCGCGCGCTCCCGCAGCTGCGGGGCCAGCGCCTTGGCGGCGGCCAGGATCTCGGCGGCGGTGTTGGGGACCGCCCGGGTGTTCGTCATGTCAGGACTCCTTGGTCGTGGCCGTCGCCAGCTGGTGGAACTTGCCGTGCAGGAAGAGCAGGGGGGGCTGGTGGTCGCGGATGCCGGTGGAGACCACCTCACCGATCACCATCGTGTGGTCGCCGAGGTCGAAGCTGTCCCAGAGCACGCACTCCAGGCTGCTCTGCGCGTCCAGCATCAGGGCTCCGGTGACCGGTCCGGGGTTGGCCCGGAGGGCGGCGACCGCCTCGGCGCGGTCGTCGCGGCTCCTGGCGAGCTGCCGGGCCAGCGGCTCGGCGTCGCCGGCCAGGATGGAGACCGCCCACTTCTTGGTCTCGAGCAGATCGCCCAGGAACTGGGAGTCGCGGTGCAGCGAGAGCGAGACCAGCGGCGGGGCGAGCGACACCGAGGTCAGCGAGTTGAGCGTCACCGCGTCGTGGCGGCGAAGGCCCTCGCGGTCCGCGTAGGTCGTGGCGACGCAGACTCCGGTGGCGAAGTTGCGCATCGTACCGCGCAGATCGGGTGACATGACGGCTCCTCCTCGGAACTAGACGGCCTGGTCGAAGGTGAAGACCCGCTCGGGGTCGTAGCGGTGCTTGATCTCGCGAAGCCGGTCCAGGTTGGGGCCGAAGTAGGCGGCCTGGGCCTCGGACAGGTCGGGGTCGGTGAAGTTGACGTACGAGGCGTCCCGGGCGTGCTCGCCCATCGCGGCGTGCAGTTCGGTCAGCCACTCGAGGTTGGCCCGGCGCACCTCCTCCGGGTCCTCGGTGGACCAGGACGTGTCCATCGAGATCAGGAAGAGCACGTCCCGGTGGGGGAAGGCGGTCTCGGTGACGGGCACCCGGTTGATGGCGCCGCCCCAGGTGAACAGGGCGATGCCGGCCCCGTCCGGATTGCTGCTGCCCGGCCACTTGCGCAGGGCGGTCAGGAGGGTGTCCACGCCGGCCTCGGTGAGCGGCTCGCCGATCGTCCGGGTGCGGACCGCGAACGGGTCTCCCGACGTCTCGTGGCGCAGGTAGTCCTTGGCCTCCCAGTAGCCGCGGTCCTCGATCTCCGCCGTGGACGGCGAACCGGTCTTCAGCGCGGGCGCCAGCAGTTCGCGCAGCTCCGAGGCCGGCCCCAGGTGCTGGCCGATCACCGAGACGACCCCGCTGTCGTCCCTGGACCGGCTCACGCCGATCCGGGCGGCGAACCGGTCCGGCGCGTCCCGCATGATCCGCTGCATCACCGGCAGCACCGCCTCGGCGTCGTCCAGGGGCCACAGCACGAGGCAGGTGGAGCTGGCGACCGTCGGCCGGGCCTGGAAGGTGAAGGAGGTGTTGATCCCGAAGTTGCCGCCGCCGCCGCCCTTGCAGGCCCAGAACAGGTCGGGGTGGTCGATCTCGTTGCAGGTGACCAGCGTGCCGTCGGCGAGCACGATCTCGGTCTCCACCAGGGAGTCGCAGGTGAGGCCGAACGCCCGGGAGACCGCGGCCACGCCGCCGCCGAGGGTGAGGCCGCCGATGCCGACCTCGTCCGAGTTGCCGAGCGGCACCGCCAGGTCGTGGCGCTGGAGCTCGGCGTACAGCTCGCCGGAGCGGACCCCGCCGCCGACCGTGACCAGCTCCCGTTCGCGGTCCACCGTGATGGTGTTCAGACCGTGCAGGTCGAGCACCAGCCCGGTGGTGGCGGCCTGGCCGGCGTAGCTGTGGCCGCCGCCGCGGGCCACCACCGGCAGCCCCTGCTCCCGGGCCCAGGCGATCCCCCGGGCGACGTCGGCGACGCTCGCCACCGAGAGCACCCCGGAGGGGCGGATGTCCGCGTAGCGCTTGTTGAACGCGCTGCTGTTCTCCTCGAAGCCGGGCTCTCCCGGCAACCGCACCGTTCCGTCCACCTGCTCGCGCAGGCTCTGCCAGTCGGTCATCCCGCTTCCTCCGGTTCCGTCACTTCCGCCAGGTACGAGACGCCGGTCTCGGCGTGCGGTCCGTACCGCTCCCACTCCTCGCGGAGCACCAGCCCGCCGTCGGCGGTCTGCTCGGGCGTGTTGACGGTGTGTCCGGCGATCACGTCGCCGCCGTCCAGCACCATCGTGTAGGCGAGCCGGAGGGTGCCGTCCGGATCGCAGACCCCGTTCACGCTCCCCCGGCGGACCGGGCCGCCGGCGAAGTCCGCCCAGACCAGGTCGTCCTCCTGGTGGTAGCGGGCCGTCACCCCGTCGTCCGTGGAGGCCAGTTTGCGGAACCGGCGGCCGTCGTAGTCGATGCTCATTTGTCCACGTCCAGCAGTCCGGCGGGCATCTCCAGCCGCGCGGCCACGTCCTTGCGCTCCAGCGGCTCCGCGTCCAGCTCGACGGCCGCGACGGCGGCGGCGAGGCGTTCCCGGCAGGTCTCCCGGTCCTCGCCGGTGCAGACCACGAAGGAGTGCCGGGCCAGGTACCCGCCGGGCGGGAGCCGCAGCTCGGTGCCCGGCTCGATCATCGGGGAGGCGGTCACCAGCCCCGGCAGGCCGACCGGCACGCGCACCTCGTGGACGGTGGCGTCCTCCGACGGATAGCCGAAGCGGATGCCCGCGACCCCGTGCCGGGTGAAGGCGGTGTCCGGGCGGTGCCCGGCCGCGACCTCCACCAGCAGCTCGCCGGGGTCGATCCCGGTGGCGATCCGGCCGAGGAAGGGGATCAGGTCCCCGCCGAGCCGGCCGTTGATCTCGATGATCACCGGACCGTAGGAGGTGAGCTTGACCTCGGTGTGGGTCAGCCCGTTCTCGACGCCGAGCACCTCGTGCGCCTTGGTCAGGACGTCGATCAGTTCCTGGTCCTGCAGCAGCGGGTCGGCCGCGTCCACGACATGGCCCACCTCCTCGAAGTACGGGTGGTGCCCGGTCTCCTTGCGGGCCACGAACATCGCCCGGTACTCGCCCCGGTGCACCACGCCGTCGACGCTGATCTCGGGACCGCCGGCGTAGCCCTCCACGATCGCCCCGCCCCGGAACGGCTCGTCAC
This sequence comes from Streptomyces sp., assembly GCF_031181555.1. Lineage (GTDB taxonomy): Bacteria > Actinomycetota > Actinomycetes > Streptomycetales > Streptomycetaceae > Streptomyces > Streptomyces fimbriatus. The sequence goes on from NZ_JAPSKQ010000105.1 coordinate 6,624, forward strand.
CGACCAGGCTGGCGTTCGAGGCGACCAGGTAGGCCTCGTCCAGCTGCGTCTCGTCCTCGGCGAGCACGACGCCCATCGAGGCGCCCAGCGCACGCGGCTTGACCACCACCGGATAACCGATCCGGGCGGCCGCCTCGCGGGCCTGCTCCAGCGTGTCGGTCAGCTCGAAACCGGGCTGAGGGAGTCCGGCGGCGGTCAGCATCGACCGGGTCCGGTGCTTGTCCCGGCAGCCCTGCACCCCGTCCGGGCCCAGGCCCGGGAGCCCGAACTCGGCGGCCAGTTCGGCGGCCGGCATCACCAGCGGCTCGTCGTAGCAGAACAGCCCGACCACTTTCCGGCGGCCCGCGATCTCCCTGGCGGCGGCGCGGAGTTCCTCGTGGTCGAACACGTTGACCACGGTGATCTCGTCGAAGTGGTCCTGCTGCCAGGTGGGCTTGAGGTTGTTGATCAGGACCAGCTTGAGGTCCAGCTCGGCCGCCCGGCGGGCGGCGGACTCGATCAGGTACTCGCGGTAGACCTGGAGCCCGCTGCCGATCACCAGCAGCACGCGGTCGTCGGTGCTCATATCGTCTCCTCTCGGAAGTCTGTGGTGAGTGCTTCGAGAATCCGTTCGGCGACCAGCGGCGCGGTGCGGAAGCCGTCGCCGCCGCTGGCGGTCCGGGCCCAGGTGCTGGGGCCTATCCGGACCAGGTGGGCGGCGCCCGTCTCGGCGTCCACCAGGTAGTGGCAGCGCTTCACCGCGATCACGGTGTACCGGTCGGGTTCGGTCAGGAACCGCTCGGCCAGCACCTGTTCGGCCCACCGGCGCTCCTCCACGGGGGAGCCGGTGGTGACCGCGTCCGCCTCCCGGCAGACCGAGGCCGAGCTGACCTTGAGCAGCGTCCCGTCCCCCGGCGGCAGCAGCCAGGCCAGGCCCGAGGTGCCGATCCGGCCGATCCCCGGGGTGTTCTCCCAGGCCGCGGCCAGCTGCTCCGGCGGCCTGAGGTAGACCAGGGTCTGCCGGTGCAGCACCATCGGCAGGTCGACCAGCTCCTTCGACCAGGGGCCGGTGGCGATCAGGGTCAGGTCGGCGTCCAGGTACTCCGCGTCGGGCAGGTACACCCGGCCGGCCTCCGGGTCCACCGCCTTGACCTCCTGCCAGGGGCGGAGCGTCACGTTCGGCTGCTCGTTCAGCCAGCGGACGAGCACCTGCAGCGCGTGGTCGGCGAGCAGGACGCCGCCGTGGCGCTCCAGCACCCCGACCGAGTTCTCGGGGAACCGGACGTGGGGCACCGTGGCCGGGTCGACCATGCTGACCGGGAGGTTGACGGCGGCCGCCGCTTCCATCACGGCGTCCACCTCGTCGGCCGACCAGGCGGTGATCATGCCGACCCGGCGGTAGAACTTGGAGCCGGTCAGGGCCTCCAGTCCCATCCAGCGGCGGTGCGCCACCGCGATCCGCCGGGAGGCGGCCAGGTCGGCCGTGTCGAGCGCGCGGACGGCCCGGTGCTGGTCGAAGGAGGTGGAGTTGGGGTTGGGGATGGCGTCCCGGTCCAGCACGGTGACGTGGTGACCGGCCAGCGCGCACCGCACCGCCGAGAGCAGTCCGGTCACTCCGGCGCCGACCACCAGCACCCGTCGTGCGTCGGTGGGCATCTCACACCGCCCCGGCGTCCAGCCGCGGCAGTTCCCTGACCGTGATCTCGGTCGTCCGGTCACCACGCGTCAGCCGGGTGTCGACCCCGGCCCGCTCGGCGAGATCGATCAGGATCGGGGCGGCGTTGCGCAGCACCGTCTCCACCTGGTGGCAGAAGTCGCCCGCCTGCTCGTCGGTCACCTCCCAGCGGTCCAGCCGGCCCAGCTGCTCGGCCAGCGTCTCCGCCGCCCGGCCGAGGCTGAAGGAGCCGAGCTCGTAGGCGGCGGCGAACCGCTCGGTGATCCGGTCGGCGGCCTCGCGGGAGGCGGCGGAGACCGGCAGGGTCTGTCCGGCCCACCGTCCGGCCTCGGCGGCCACCCGGTTCCACGGTTCGATCAACCGGGCTCCGGTGACGGCGGCGAGCGCCGACCAGCCGAAGTTGGTGCGCTGGTTCTCCGGGCTGGTGGCGGCCAGGTGGTAGCGGCCGACGTCCCGCGGCAGCCGGTCCGCGAGCTCCTGCCCCCAGACCAGGTGGCCCCGGCTGGTGGAGAACTTCTGGTGCTCCAGCTCGTAGAACTCGTTGGTGACGAACCGGGCCGGCAGGGCGTACCGGTCGTGCAGGGCGAGCAGCATGGCCGCCCCGGCGATGGCGAACGGGAAGGTGTTGTCGAAGCCGAGGAAGTAGACGACCTCGGTGCCGGACTCCGGCCACCAGAGCTGGTCGTCGGCCGCCAGCACCTCCCCGCGCTTCTCGGCGGACAGGGCGGTGGTGTAGATGGACCAGGCCATCGTCTCGGCATTGGGGTTGATGCACTGCCCCGCGACCTCGGGGAACGGGGCGGGGATGCCCCAGGAGATCGGGTAGGTGACCGGGAGGTCCGGCAGCGGGCGGGCCAGCATCTCCGCGACGGCCTGGGCCATGTGCGGCCGCAGCGCGGCGCCGGTGCTCGCGAAGTACTCCCGCAGCCGTTCCCGGTACTCCTCCAGCGGCAGCACCAGGACCGGGACCTCGCGCAGTTCCAGGACCTCCTCGGGGTTCTCGGTGGAGCGGGGGTCGATCAGGTCGCCGGCCGCCAGCGGGTGGCCGCAGCTCTCGCAGAGCCCGGCGCAGCCCTCCGCCAGGCAGTTCGGGCAGCCGCCCTTGACGAAGCCGTCGACCAGGTACTTCCCGGTGCTGGGCGCGTAGGGGAACAGGGTGGGCCGCAGGACCAGCTTCCCCTCGTCGTGGAGCCGGCTGACGAACTTCAGCACCTGCTTGGTGAAGCGCTCCTCGTCCCGGGTGAAGCCGTCCACCGCGATGCCCATCGCGGCGAGCGTGGACTCGATCTTGGCGGTGGAGTCGGTGACCAGGGCCTCGGGCGTGGTGCCCAGCCGGCGGGCGGTGGTGACCACGAAGGTGGAGGTGTCCTGGGCGCCGGTGCCGAAGACGGTCTCCCGGCCGACGGCGCGCTGGTAGCGGGTGAAGACGTCGGCGGCCAGGAACGGACCGGCCAGATGGCCGAGATGCAGGTCGCCGTTGGCGGTCGGGGCGGGGGAGATCACCGCCGTGCGCTTGCTCATGCTGTGCTCTCCTTCTGGTGGCGGGACAGGAAGGCCTCCGACATGCCGGGGTCCCACCAGATCCCGTAGTACTCGAAGTCCTCGGAGGAGGCGTTGACCACCTTGTGGGTGCAGCCCGGCGGCAGGTGGACGATGTCACCGGCGACGAATTCGCGTTCGACGTCGTCCACCACCAGGGCGGCGCGGCCGCTCATCGCGATGAAGATCTCGTACTCGTGGTGGCTGTGCGGGGTGGACTCGCCGCCGGCCCGGACGACGCACCAGGCGCCCTCGAAGGGGGCGTTGAGCGCGTCCCAGGGCTGCAGGCGTTCGCCCTCGATGCCGTAGGCGGGAGTCAGGTTGGCGCGGTCCAGACGACGGATCTCCATCAGCGGCCCCCCGCCGTCGCGGCGACGCTGCGGCGGTCCAGCAGGTCGGTGGTGATCTCGTGCGAGCGCTGTGCGAGCACGCTCAGCAGCGAGTCGGATATGCCGTGGGTGGCCTCGTTGAAGCCCTGCAGGTAGAGGCCGGCGCGGGCCTCCTCTCCGAGCTCCACCCGGTAGCGGCGGTTCACCTCGATCCGGTCCAGGCCCGCCTGGTCGGCCAGGCTCCGGACCATCGCGGGCATGCGCTGGTCGTAGCCGGTGCCGAGCAGCACCAGGTCGCAGCGGTGCAGCTCCACACGGCCGGTCCTGCGGTCGCGCAGCTCGAGGACCACCTCGCCGTCCTCCTCACGGGCCGAGAGCACCTCGGTCATCGGCCGGACGGCGGAGCGCTGGGAGCCCGTCAGCTTCTGCTCGTAGAGCATCAGGTAGGTCTCGTCCAGGAACGGGGCGGCCAGACCGGCGTAGTTGGTCAGGCGCATCTCGTCCAGGATCTGCTTGCGCGCCTCCGGGGAGCTGGCGTGGAACTCGTCGATGAAGGACGGGAAGAACAACTCGTTGACGAACTTGCTCGTCTGGTAATTCATCAGGCCGATCGAGCGGTGCACCAGGGTCGGCTGGCTGAGCGGCAGGTCCTGGTGGACCGAGACGAACATCTCGGCGGCGCTCTGCGCGGCGCCGATCACCACCACCCGCACCGGGCGGTCGATCGGGTACTGGGCGATCCGGGTGGAGTACTGGGAGCTGTGGATCACCCGGTCGTGCGGCAGGCCGGCGAACTCCGCGGGGATGTGGGCGTCGCGGCCGGTGCCGACCACCAGGTCGCGGGCGTCCACCGTGTCGCCGTCGGTGAGGTTGACGCGCCAGCCGATCACGGTGCCGTCGTCGGCCTTGCGCGGGGTGACGCTCCGCACCCTGGCGTTGTAGCGGACCCCCACGTGGTCGAGGGAGTTGGCCACCCACTGGAGGTACTCGGAGATCTCCCGGCGGAAGGGGTTGAAGGTGCCGAGGTTGACGAACTCGTCCAGCCGGCCCTTGGCGTGCAGGAAGGAGAGGAAGGAGAAACGGCTCTGGGGGTTGCGCAGGGTCACCAGGTCCTTGATGAAGGAGACCTGGCTCCGGGCGAACGGCAGCAGCAGGTTGCGCTGCCACTGCACGTCCGGGTGCTGCTCCAGGATCAGGGTGTCGGCCGCCAGGCCGGTGACGCCGGATTCCTCGATCGCCACCGCCAGGGCCAGGTTGGACGGGCCGGCGCCGATCGCCAGGACCTCGACCTCGTGGTTAGTCATGTTCTGCCACCTCGCTACTCGTCCTACCGCCCGTTCGAACGGGCAGGTGAACGGACCGTTCTGCTGTTCGGTTCCGTTCGGTAGGACGAGTACATCGAGGGCGGCTGTTGACCGACAGGCTTGTCCGGAGCGGACAATCAACGTGCGATTGACCGGAGTTGATCGGAGGGTCAGGTCAGCTGCCGGACACCGGCCCGCGGCCGGATCCGGGGGAACGGCACGGAGCGGCGAGGCAGCAGGTTGTGGGCCGGATCGCGGTCCGCGACGAAGGCCCGCGCCAGGGGGTCGAGCCGGTACACGCCGAGCCGGTCGGTGGGCCGGAGCATGCCCGCTTCGACCAACTCGTCGGTCAATTGGTCGGCTCCGGCCAGGATTGATTCGTCGGCCCGCAGCTCCGGCTGCGGCAGGTTCGCCAGCCGGTCGAGCAGATCGCAGGCGCGGTCGCTGAGTTGGACATGGGCCGAGTTGAGGACCTCGCGCATGGAGAGGTCGCCGACGCTCAGCCAGTCCAGCAGCGCCTCGGGACGGTCGAGCTGGTTGACCGCCCGGCGCAGCGACATCTCGGGGTGGGCGAGCAGCTTGCGGGTGGCGATGTCCAGTGCCAGCGGCAGGTCGCCGCAGAGCTCGGCCAGCCGGTTGGCGCTCGCCGGGTCGGCCTGGGCGCGCTCCGGCAGCCCCTGGGCGATCAGCGCGACGGAGTCGGTCCGCGGGAGCGGCTCCAGCCGGATCCGGTGGACGTCGCGCAGGCCGAGCAGCGAGGAACGGCCGACCACGATGGTGGTGCTGGTCGCGGAGTCGGCCAGCAGCGGGCGGACCTGCCGCTCGCAGTGCACGTTCTCCAGCAGCACGAGCACCCTGCGCTGGGCGAGCAGCGAGCGGTAGAGCCCGGCCCGCTGGTCCGCCGCCGCCGGGATCTGCCCGGAGGGCACCCCCAGGGCCGCGAGGAACTCGGCGACCAGGCCCGATACGTCGTACCCGCCCTCGGGCACCGGGCCCACATCGGCGTAGAGCTGACCGTCCACCATGGCCGGGGCCAGGTTGTGCGCGTGGTGCAGGGCCAGTTCGCTCTTGCCCACGCCGACCGGGCCGCTGATCACCACCGGGCCGGCCGGGGCCGAGGCGAGCCGGCCCAGTTCCTCACTGCGGCCGACCAACCCCTGCGGGCGGGGCGGAAGTTGGCACGGCCTCGGCAGCACCGGTGCGGTGGTCGGAAGCTCCTGGGGTATCGCCCGGGCCGCCGGCTCCCGGGGTATCTGCGGCCCGGCCGGGCGCGGCGGCACCGCCGGTATGCCGTTGCCGGCCGCCTCCAGCCAGCGCCGGCGCCATTCCTCCCGGTCACCGCCGCAGGCGGCCACGTACGCCAGCGCGACCTGCAGCGTGGGCAGCCGATGCCCGTTGGCCGCGCTGGACAGCACCGAGGCCGAGTACATGGCGGTTCTGGCCATGTCCCGGTACGTCGGGCTGCCGGCCTCGATCCGCAGGCGGCGCAGGCGGCTCGCGAACTCCGCGACCGCTCCGCCCGAGGCGTCCACTGGTTTCTCCGGCCTCCCCATTTCCATCCCCTCATCTCTCGTATACGTACTGGATGACTCGTACACATGGAAAACACGGGGAGCGGGCCGGTCCGATGGCACCGGACCGGCCCCGCCCCGTGCGTGGGCATGTCGTCAGGCTGTGAGGCTCTCCCGCACGCCTCAGCGACTGAAGCTGCTGTTCACCGCGCCGAAGTCGAGCGCGCCGGCCAGCTCGTCGTACGTGCCCTTGCCGATCAGCTCGGCGGCGGCCCGCTGGGCCAGCGTGTAGGCGGCCTGGGCGACGGCGGTGCCGACGCTGACCCGGCGCACGCCGGCCGCCTCGAACTCGGCCACCGTCGGCGCGCCGGGACCGGCCATCACGTTGACCGGCAGCGGCTGGTCCTTCACCAGCTCGGCGATCACCGCGAGGTCGAGCAGGCCCGGCACGAACAGGCTGTCCGCCCCGGCCTCGGCGTAGACGGCCGCGCGGGCCAGCACGTCGGCCTGCCGCCCCTCGGGCGCGCCGATCTGGAAGAGGAAGACATCGGTCCGCAGATTGATCACCAGCTCCGGCAGCCCGGCCCGCTCCGCCGCCTGCCGCGCGGCGCGGATCCTGGCCGCCTGCTCCTCGGCCGTGAAGAGCTCGCCGTTCGGCTGGGAGTCCTCGAGGTTCACGCCGACCACGCCGGCCTCGATCACGGCGGTGACGGTCGCCGCCACGTCCTCGGGCGCGAGCCCGTACCCGCCCTCGATGTCAGCGGTCACCGGCACCTCCACGGCGTCGACGATCCGGCGCACCAGGGCCACCATCTCGTCCCGGGTGAGCGCCTGCTGGTCCGGCTTGCCCGCCGACCAGGACACGCCGCCGCTGGTGGTGGCGATGGCCTTGGCGCCGGCCTGGGCGATGAGCGCCGCGCTGCCCGCGTCCCAGGCGTTCGGCAGCACCAGCACGCCGTTCTCGTGCAGCTCGCGGAGGACGACGGCCTTGGCCTGCTGACTGTTCGCCATAACGGCACCTTTCGTGAAAGGGGGTTTACTCGGCATGCTTCCGAATTGAGGAAAAAACGTTCAACGGAATCGCGGGGACTCCGTCACGTCGCGGCCCGCGGCACGTGGCCGGCCCGGGAGACCGAGGGGGCGCCTCCGGTGGAGCACGGGGAGGCGCCGCCCCCGGAGCGGAACGGGACCGGGCGGGTGCGGCGGGGCACGCGGACGATCAGACGCGCGCGGGCTCTTCGAGCAGGGGCTTCTCGGCCACCGGACGGCTCGTCCCCAGGGACAGGAGCGCCGCACCGATGCAGAGGGCGCCGGCGACGTACCACGCGGGCGCGTAGGTGCCGAAGCCGTCCCGGGTGAGGCCGGCCAGGGTGGAGGCGAGGGCGGCGCCGAGCTGGTGCGCGGCGAAGACCCAGCCGAACACGATCGGAGCGGACATCCCGAAGTGCTCCCGGCACAGGGCGACCGTCGGCGGCACGGTGGCGATGAAGTCCAGGCCGAAGAGGATGACGAACACGATCATGAAGCCGGTGACCTGCTCGTCGAACAGCTGGGGCAGGACCAGCAGCGACAGGCCGCGGAGCACGTAGTAGGCGGCCAGCAGGATCCGTGCGTCGTAGCGGTCGCTGAGCCAGCCGGACAGGACCGTGCCGATGAGGTCGAAGATCCCGATCATGGCGAGCAGGCCGGCGGCGGTGACCGTCGCCATGCCGTGGTCGTGGGCGGCGGGGATGAAGTGGGTGTTGACCAGCCCGTTGCTGGTGGCGCCGCAGATCGCGAACGCGGCCGCGAGGAGCCAGAACGCCTTGCTGCGGGTGGCGCGCTTCAGGCCGTCGATGGCCAGCCGCGCCGCGCTGCCGGTGACGGGCGGCGGGGGCACGACCTCGTCCGCGCCGTACGGGGGGATCCCGAGGTCGGCGGGGTGCTCCCGGAAGAACAGCAGCACGAACGGCACCGTGGCGAAGGCCACCACGGACACCACGATCGCGGCGGTCCGCCAGCCGCCCGGCGCCTCGGAGAGCTTCGCCACCAGCGGCAGGAACACCAGCGAGCCGGTCGCACCGCCCGCCGTGAGCAGGCCGGTGACCAGTCCCTGGCGCTTGACGAACCAGCGGGTGCCGATCGTGGCGACGAAGCCCAGGGAGATGGAGCCGGCGCCCAGGCCGACCAGCACGCCCCAGAGCATCACGAGCTGCCAGGACGCGGTCATGAAGACGGTCAGCCCGCTGCCGAGGGCGATCAGCGTCATGGCGCCCGCGGCCACCTTGCGCACGCCGAAGCGTTCCATCAGCGCGGAGGCGAACGGTGCGGTGACGCCGTAGAGGGCGAGGTTGACGGACATGGCGAAGCCGATGATCCCGGTGGACCATCCGAACTCCCGTTGCAGCGGCTCCACCAGCGCACCGGGGGTTGCCCGGAACCCAGCCGCCGCGACCAGCGCGACAAATCCGATGGCCGCGATCATCCACGGCCAGACGTGTTTCTGACGAATCATCTGCCCAGCGTGATCGACGCCTCACCGGCCCGGAAAGCGGAGCGGGGGCACCTTGTCAGGTCCACACAGCCGTCGGTCGCCGGGGCGTTCAGCCGCCGATCGGGAGCCGCTGCGACGACGTCGCCTCGTCGACGTCGGACGAGCGCACGGTCATCCACACCGTCCAGTCGCCCGCCAGCGCGAGCCGGGCAGCGCCCGACCAGCGTCCGGCGCCGTCCGGCCGGAGCGTCACCTGCAGCGGCCCGAGGTCCCGGGCGGGCAGGGTGAAGGCCAGGCGGACCTCCGGCACGTCCGCCGGCTCCCCGCCGGTCCCGGCCAGTTGCAGCCGGACGGTGTAGCCGCCGGACTTCGCCGGGACGAGGCGCATCGTCGCCGTGCCCTTGGCGTTCGCGGTCCGGCCGCCCGTGTCGAACGGGATCTTCAGCGTGACGGTCCGGCCCGGTGCGGCGCTCGCGGCCGACGCGGCCGGGCTCCGTGGGTCGGACGCGTCCGCGCGCGCCGTCCGTCCGGGCGGTGTGGAGGTGAGCATCGTGGTCACCACGAGCACCACCACGGCCACGGCCGACTCCGTCAGGACGGAACGCCGCAGGCCCGCCCGCGCGGACCCGCCCTCCCGCGCCTCGGCGTCGGTCCGCAGGCGGGCGAGGCGGGAGCGGGAGATCCACGCCACCCCGACCATGAGGGTCACGCATCCGGCCTTGATCAGCAGCAGCCGCCCGTACTCGGTGCCGAACAGGGCGTCCCAGGAGCCCACTTCGCGCCAGGAGCGGTACAGCCCCGTCAGGACCAGGACCGTCACCGAGATGAAGGCCACCAGGGAGAAGCGCTCCACCGCTGCGGGCGCGAGTCCTTGGCGGAGCCCGGCCACCAGCGTCACCAGACCGCCCAGCCAGGCCGCCATCGCCAGCAGGTGCAGCGCGGTCACCGGCAGGGCCAGCCAGACCTGGGCGCCCTCGGAGGCGTGGTCCGTCACGACCCAGGTCGCCGACAGCCCGACCGCCAGCGTCAGCCCGGCCGCGCCGAGCCGCGACCGCGACCGGGGCCGCCCGGCCGCGTCGGTGCCGGACTGGCCCAGCTGCCCCACCAGCAGCACCAGGAACACTCCGCTCGCGGCGAGCAGCAGCAGCCTGGCCGCCAGCGCGACGTAGATCCGCTCGTCCACGGGAACGTGGGCGTGCGCCGGCGCGGGATCCGCCGACGGCGCGATGCCGCTGCCCTGTTCGTACGGGCCGCGCAGCATCATCAGCACCACGGTGGAGCCCAGCAGGCCGACCCAGCCGGCCACCAGCAGCCGCTGCACCCGCCGGACGGACGCGCCCGCCGGCCAGCAGATCAGGACGAACGCCGCCGCCCCCGCCAGCAGCGCGAACGCGGCGTACGCGACCGCCCGCCCGGTGCCGTACAGGAAGGAGATCAGGCCGTCCGTCCGGGTGCCCCGGAGCTCCTCGACGGAGACGGAACTGGCCGACGGCGCACCGATGGAGAACGTGAAGGCGCCGCCGACCGGATGCGAGTCCGCGGAGATCACCTGCCAGGCCACCGTGTAGGTGCCGTCGGCGAGGCCGCCGCGCAGGGCGACCTGCACGGTGTCGGCCCTGCCGTCGGCGTGCTCCGGGGTGCCCGCGTCGGCCCGCTTGCCCGCCGGGTCGAAGACGCGGAGCGCCTCGGAGGGCAGCGTCACCCCCTCGCCGAAGGTGAGCGTGACGGCGGGCGGCTGCTTCGGCACCACCGAGTTCTGCGCCGGGTCGGTGGAGACGAGCGCCCCGTGCGCGGACGCGGTGCCCGCCCCGCCGAGCACGGTCAGCACGGCGGTGAGCACCGCGATCAGCGCGCCGACGGCACGGTGCACCCGTACAGCTCCCGTGGTCATACCTGTCTGCTCTCCCGTCAGTGGACGATCGGCCCGTTCGGCCTCCCTGCGGGGAGCGGCGACAAGCCGTCTGCGTGGACCGGCCGTTCGCAGCCGGCCCGCGGTCCCGGGTGCCGACGGCCCCGGGATTACGGGCACCGCTTCGCCGGCGGGTTGTCCAGTGTCAGGGCGGTGCAGCGGATCCCGCCGCCGCCCTTGGCCAGTTCGGTCGTGTCGAGTTCGACCACCTCCAGGCCGCGGTCGCGCAGCGCGGCGGCGAGTCGCGGCGCGCCTTGGGCCATGGTCACGGTGGTTCCGTCGCTGACGAGGTTCAGGGCGAACCGCGCCGCCTCCTCGACGGACACCTCGATCAGGTCGGCCCCGAGCCCGCGCAGGGTCCGGAGGCTGTGTGCGTCGAGGGCGTCCGGGCAGTATGCCAGCGTGTCCGGGGCGATGACGCCGACGGTCAGGTCGAGGTCGTACCAGCGGGAGCTCACCGTGCGCAGCGGTACCACCTCGTAGTCCAGTTCGCGGGCGAGCACCTCGAGCATCCGCTCGTCGGTGCGCTGGCCGTACGCCGTCAGCAGCAGGTCTCCGCAGGCCAGCGCGTCGCCCTGGCCGCTGAAGGCGTAAGGTGCCTCGACGACCTCGAACCCCCGGTCGGCCAGCCACTGTCGGAAGTACGGTATCTCGGCCTTCCGCTCGGGCGGCGGGCAGCCCAGGACGGCCCGGTCGCCGCGGATCACGGCGGCGTTGGCGGTGAACACCATGTCCGGGCACTCCGGTGCGGACGGCAGGTACTCGACCTTGCGGCCGGCCGCGAGGTGCGCGGCCACGATCGCCTGGTGCTCGGCGAGCGCCGCCTCGGTGTCGGGCTGGATCGCGGTGTCCATGTAGGGGTTGATTTCGTAGTCGACCCGGAAGTGGCTCGCGTCGGAGACAAGCAGTTCGCTGTTCACGGTGCCCTCTCTCTGGTGGTCTGCCGGAGCCCGCCCGATCGGGCGGGTCCGGTGCGGAACCGGCCCGAAGCACCGTCCGGCCCGGCTCGTGTCCCGGTACCGGACCGGGACGGCCGGCCTCCGCGTCGACCCGAGTCCAGCCGAGCGTCGAATTGATCGCGAGCCTTGACCGGCAAAAACAATCAAGTCCGTGACGCTCGCCGCCGCGGCCTTTCCCTGTGCGGGCTTTCCCGGGCGCCCGTGGAACACCGCCGGACATGACGGAGTCCGTCCGGCACTTTCGGAGAAAGGCCGTCGGCGGGTGAGGAGTCACGGAGGATTCATTCCGCCGGTTCCGAACGGCTCCGAATTCCGGCGCATGACGAAGTCCCGGGCACCTGACGAAGTTGGCTGACGCGCTTTGATCGCCCGGTGCCGCGACAACACACTCGGCGAAGGTCATCCGTCCGTGCGGCGCAACGGCGCGGCGTTCGGACATGCCCTCTGCGAGACGGTGAACGAATCACGACCACGGAGGTTCTTGGTGACCAGCGACGCGATCGCGACCCGACCCGCCGCAGCCGGGTCCGCCCTCTTGGAGGGCCGGGGCGAACTCTGGAGGGCACTTCCCGCATGGCAGCAGCCGGAGTGGGGGGATCTCGACCTCCTGGCCGAGGTCACCTTCGACCTCGCCGACCGGCCGGAGCTGGTCACCGCCGGGGAGGTGGCCGAACTGCGCGGCCTGCTGGCCGAGGTGGTGGCCGGCCGGTTCCACGTGATCCAGGCGGGGGACTGCGCCGAGGACCCGGCCGAGTGCGAGCCCGGACACATCACCCGCAAGGTGGCGCTGCTCGAGACGCTGGCCGGGGTGATGTCCATGAACACCCTGCTGCCCACGCTCAGAGTCGGCCGGATGGCGGGCCAGTTCGCCAAGCCGCGCTCCCGCCCCACCGAGCTGGTGGACGGGGTGGAACTGCCGGTCTACCGGGGCCACATGGTCAACAGCCCGGAGCCGGACGCGCGGCTGCGACGCCCGGACCCGCGCCGGCTGCGCTTGGGCTACGAGGCGGCTGGCCGGGCCATGGAGGCGCTGCGGGGCAGGATCGCCCTGCAGCACCCGGCCTTCGTCACCCCGGTGTGGACCAGCCACGAGGCACTGCTGCTCGACTACGAGGTGCCGCTGATCCGCTCGGACGAGACGGGCCGGCGCTATCTCGCCTCGACCCACTGGCCCTGGATCGGCTACCGCACCAACCAGTTGGACGGCGCCCATGTGGCGCTGCTGGCGTCGGTGGCCAACCCGGTGGCGTCCAAGGTCGGCCCGGGCATGAGGACCGACGACCTGCTGGCCCTGTGCGAACGGCTCGATCCCGACCGCGAACCGGGCCGGCTCACGCTGATCGCCAGGATGGGCGCGGACGCGGTCACCGAGCAGCTGCCGGCCATGGCCGCGGCCGTGCGCGCCGCCGGGCACCCGGTCATCTGGCTGTCGGATCCGATGCACGGCAACACGGTCAGCGGACCGGGCGGCCTCAAGACCAGGCTGGTGGAGACCGTGGTCCGCGAGGTGAGGGAGTTCCAGGACGTGATAGGCGACGCCGGCGCGGTCGTCGGCGGCCTGCATCTCGAGACCACGCCCGACGACGTCTCCGAATGCGTTCAGGACGAGCGGTTCGTGGAGACCCTCGGGGACCGGTACACGAGTCTGTGCGACCCACGGCTGAATCCGGCACAGGCGTGGGAGGTCGCCGCCGCCTGGCAGGGCCGGTCGTCCCTGCGCTGACGCGCGCCGCTTTCTGATCGCCTCAGCAGAACTCCTGGTCGGCCGCGGTCGACCGTCGTCGATCTTCGGGGTCGTTATGCATGTCGATGAAATGGACAACAAGGTCGCGCTGGTCACCGGGGCAGCCGGTGGCATAGGCGAGGCCGTGGTACGTACCCTCGCCGCGCGCGGCGCCGTGGTCGCGATGGTCGACCGGAACGTGGACCGGCTCAAGGACCTCGCCGGACAGGTGCGCGCCTCCGGTGGGCGGGCGGAGGCGTTCCCCGCCGACGTGACCGACAGCGCCGCCGTCGAAGCCGTCGTCGAACAGGTCGAGCGGTGCCTCGGCCCGCTGGCCTACCTCGTCAACGGTGCCGGGGTGCTGCGTCTGGGCCAGGCGCGGACCCTCACCGACGAGGACTGGGCGACCACCTTCGCGGTGAACACCGCGGGCGTCTTCTTCGTCTCGCGCGCCGTGGTCAACCGGATGGTCGAGCGCCGGCGGGGCGCCATCGTGACGGTGGCGTCCAACGCGGCCGGCACCGCCAGGGTGGACATGGCCGCGTACTCGGCGTCCAAGGCCGCCGCGACCATGTTCACCAAGTGCCTGGGCCTGGAGGTGTCGCGCTTCGGCATCCGCTGCAACGTGGTGGCCCCCGGTTCCACCGACACCCCGATGCTGACCGCCCTGTGGGACGACGACACGGAGCAGGCGTCGGTCGACGGCATGCCCTCCGTCTTCCGCGTCGGCATCCCGCTGGGGCGCATCGCGCAGCCGCAGCACATCGCCGACGCGGCGGTGTTCCTGCTCTCCGACCAGGCCGCCCACATCACGATGCACGGCCTCACCGTCGACGGCGGTGCGACGCTCGGCCACTAGGGGGGTCGTTCGGACCGGGCCGACTCCAGGAAACAGCGCCTTGCAGCCGAGCCGAGCGGCGGCGACGGGGTGCCCCCTGCGCGAAGAGCTCGGGGGGAGCCCGTGCCGGGCCCCGCGCCCCCGGCAAGAACCGGACGACACCCCCTGGGGGCCGCTTCGGCCCGGAGAGGACACATCTCGTATGGGAATCCCGGCCATCGAGGCCTACCCGATGCCGACCGAGGACGAGTTGCCGGAGAACACCGCCCGGTGGACGGTGGACCCCGGACGGGCGGTCCTGCTGATCCACGACATGCAGAAGTACTTCCTCCAGCCCTTCCCCGCCGCCCAGTCCCCGGTGACGGACCTGCTCCGCAACGTCACCGCCCTGCGGGAGCGCTGTGCGGCGCTCGGCGTCCCGGTCGCCTACACCCTCCAGCCCGGCGGGATGACGGAGCAGCAGCGCGGCCTGCTGAGGGACTTCTGGGGCTCCGGGATGACGGTGGCCCCGGAGCACCGTGAGGTGGCCGACCCGATCCGGCCCGAGGCGGGCGACCTGGTGCTGACCAAGTGGCGTTACAGCGCCTTCCACCGCACCCGGCTCCTCGCGTCCATGCGGGCGCAGGGGCGCGACCAGCTCGTCGTGTGCGGCGTGTACGCCCATGTCGGTGTCCTCATGACCAGCGCGGACGCCTTCAGCTCCGACATCCGGCCGTTCCTCGTCGCCGACGCCGTCGCCGACTTCTCGCACGAGTACCACCGGTTCGCCCTGCGCTACGCGGCCGAGCGCTGCGCGATGACGGTGACGACCGCCACCGTCCTCGAGCAGCTCCCCCTGGTGGAGGCCGGCAGCCGCACCTGACAGGAAAGGAGGGCCATGACGCACACAGCGGAGACGGGTCCGCACGACGGAACACTCCTCGAGCAGGTCCTGGCCGCGCGGCACGCGGACTTCGCGTTGCTGCACCGGCCGCACACGGGGCCGGCCGATCGGATCGAGGTGCTGGTCGGCGACACCGCCGAGGTCGCCGCCCTGGCCGACATTCCGCTGCGGAGCGACACCCCCGGCCCGGACGGGGCGCCGGCCCCGGGCGCCGGGCATGAAGTGCTGGTCGTGGTCCCCTACCGGCAGCTCGCCGAGCGCGGGTTCGAGGCGGTGGACGACGGAGCCCCGGTGATCACGTTGCGTGTCCGCGCGCAGGCGTCGGTCCCCGTCGACGAGGCGCTCGCGCAGTTGCCGGACACCCGGATCGACCTGGTCGGCGGTGCCTTCGACCTCGACGACGCGGCCTATGCGGACATCGTCCGCCGGGTGATCGCCGAGGAGATAGGCACCGGCGAGGGCGCCAACTTCGTGGTCAGGCGGACCTTCGTCGCGGACATCTCCGACTACTCGCCGCTCTCGGCGCTGGCCGTCTTCCGCCGTCTGATGGAGCGGGAGCGGGGGGCTTACTGGACCTTCGTCGTCCACGCGGGCGGCAGGACGTTCGTCGGCGCCACCCCGGAGCGGCATCTGAGCCTGTCGCGCGGGGTCGCGGTCATGAACCCGATCAGCGGAACCCACCGGTACCCGGCGCAGGGCCCCACGCTGACCGGGATGCTGGCCTTCCTGGCGGACCCCAAGGAGGCCGACGAGCTCTCGATGGTCGTCGACGAGGAGCTGAAGATGGTGGCCCGCGTCAGCGACTCCGGGGTCCGGGTGAGCGGTCCTCACCTGGTCGAGATGGCCGGCCTGGCGCACACGGAGTACTTCGTCGAGGGCCGGACGAGCGCCGACGTCCGCGACGTCCTCCGGGAGACCTTGTTCGCGCCGACGGTGACCGGCAGCCCGCTGGAGAGCGCGGCCAAGGTCGTCCGCCGGTTCGAGCCGCACGGCCGCGGCTACTACAGCGGTGTGGTGGCGCTCATCGGCCGCGACGCCGGGGGCGGTCGCACGCTGGACTCCTCGATCCTGATCCGGACCGCCGTCATCGACGCCGCGGGCCGGATGACCATCGGGGTGGGCGCCACCCTGGTCCGCGACTCCGATCCGGAGGCGGAGGCGGCCGAGACCCGGGCCAAGGCGGCCGGGCTGCTGTCCGCCCTCGGTCACGGGTCGTCGCGGCGGACCGCCCCGCGCCCGCGACCGGCTCCGGGGGCGGCGTCCTTCGCCCGGCATCCCGATGTCCTCGCCGCACTGCGGCAGCGCAACAGCACCCTCTCCTCCTTCTGGCTGGAGGCCGCCGCGCCCGGGGCCCGTCCGGCGCCCGGGCTCGTCGGCCGGACGGTGCTGGTGGTGGACGCCGAGGACACCTTCACCGCGCTGTGGGACCACCAGTTGCGCTCCCTCGGAACGACCGTGACGGTGCGTCGGTTCGACGAGGAGTACGACACCGACGGGTACGACCTCGTCGTGCTCGGGCCGGGGCCCGGGGACCCGCGGCAGTCGCACCACCCGAAGATCGCCCGCCTGCGCGCGGTCACGCGCCGGCTGCTGGACACCGGACGGCCGTTCCTCTCGGTGTGCCTGAGCCATCAGGTGCTGAGCGGCCTGCTCGGCCTCGGTCTGGTCCGCAGGGACCGTCCCGACCAGGGCGTGCAGAAGAAGATCGACCTTTTCGGCCGGCCCGAACTGGTCGGCTTCTACAACACCTTCGCGGCGCGTGCGGACGCGGATCTGATCGTCGCCCCGGGCGTGGCGGGCGCCGTCGAGGTGTGCCGGGACCAGCGGACCGGGCAGGTCCACGCCCTGCGCGGCCCGGGCTTCCGCTCGGTCCAGTTCCACCCGGAGTCGGTGCTCAGCCAGAACGGCGTGTGCGTCACGGCCGAGCTGCTCGCCTCTCTTCTGGAGGAGCGCACTCTCCTTCCGGACGGGGTCCGCACTCCCCCGGCCCCCGCGCTTTCCCGGGGCGGGCCGTCCACCGGGTGACCAGTACCGCGGGAAGCGCCACTGACCCGCGCGAAGAAGGCCGG
>NZ_JAPSKQ010000106.1:0-21252 GCF_031181555.1 Streptomyces sp.
AGCTTGGCCTGGCTGTACTGGGCGGTCAGCTTCGCCTGCGAGAAGGCGACGATGAAGTGCCGCCGTCCCCAGAGCTGACGGACGTACTCGACGAGGGACGGCCGGGCACCGCTGACCGTGAGGCCGTGGCGGGCGGCGAGGGCCGCGAGGTCGCCCTCGACGGCCGGGGGGACCGGTGGCGCGGGGGACGGTGTGTGGAGGGCCTGACTCACATCCGGCGCTTTCGCTAGGGGGAAGGGGGCAGGGGCATACCGGTGCTCGCCCGCCGTTTCCTCGTACGCCTCCTGGCGTTCTCCTACGCCGGGACGGCACCGTATCGTCGCAACGGGAGCGTAGGCCGACTGTACGTCGGAACGCAACCGTTCCGTCGTTTCGCCCTATGCTGGTCCGCATGACGACGAACGCCGACGAGCCCCGGCCGCGTCCGCGGCGCAGGGCCCCCGCCGGGGCCGCCGTGCTGCGGGAGGACGTGACGGAGGCCATCCGGGCGGCCGTCTTCGAGGAACTCGCGGCCGTCGGCTACGCGCGGATGTCGATCGAGGGGATCGCGCGCCGCGCGGGCGTCGGCAAGACGGCGGTGTACCGCCGCTGGCGTTCCAAACTGCACCTCGTCCTCGACCTGGTCTCCGCGCTCGCCGTGCAGGGCCTGCCCGCGCCGGACACCGGCTCCCTCGAGGGCGATCTGCGGCTGCTGTACGAGGTCACCTCCCGCGCCCTGCGCCACCCCGTCGCCTCGCAGATCCTCCCCGACCTCCAGGCCGAGGCCGCCCGCAACCCCGACATCGCCGAGGCGCTGCAGAAGGCGCTGCGGGAGGGCCAGGACTCGGTCGCCAGGTCCGTCGTCACGGCGGCGGAGGAACGCGGCGAACTGCGCCCCGGCGCCGACCACGCCCTGGCCCTGGACCTGATCTCGGGCCCGCTGTACTGGCGCTCGGTGGTGATCCGCAACCCGAAGCTGCCGAAGGGCTACCTGGACGCACTGGCGAGGGCGACGGCACAGGCCCTGAAGTCGCTGTGACGCGGGGACGGCGGCCGTCCGCGCGGGCTAGCCGCGGACGGCCGCCGGGTGGTGGCGGACCCAGCCGGCCCAGGCCGAGGTGATCATGTCGTCGACGCCGTGGCGGGCCTTCCAGCCGAGTTCGGCGGCCGCGCGGTCGGCGGAGGCGACGACGCGCGGCGGGTCGCCGGGGCGGCGGGCGGCGACCGCCGGCGGGCGGTCGTGACCGGTGAGCGCGTTGATGCGGTCGATCATCTCGCGCACCGAGACGCCCTCGCCGCGGCCGATGTTGAGGGTGAGGTCCCGGCCGGGGGAGGAGCGCAGCGCGCGGGCCGCCGCCATGTGGGCCTCGGCCAGGTCGACGACGTGGACGTAGTCGCGCACGCAGGTGCCGTCCGGGGTCGGGTAGTCGTCGCCGAAGATGCGCGGGGGCGCCTGACCGGTCAGCTTCTCGAAGACCATGGGGATCAGGTTGGACACGCCCACGTCGGCGAGGTCGGGGCTCGCCGCGCCGGCCACGTTGAAGTAGCGCAGACAGGCCGTGGACAGCCCGGTCGCCCTCCCGGCCGCGCGGACCAGCCACTCGCCGGCGAGTTTGGTCTCGCCGTACGGCGACACGGGGGAGCAGGGCGTCTCCTCGGTCACCAGGCCGTCCTCGGCGGCGGTGTCCGGCATGCCGTACACCGCCGCCGAGGACGAGAACACGAAGGACGGCACCCCGGCCGCCGTCACCGCCTCCAGCAGGACGCGCAGCCCCTCGACGTTCTCCCGGTAGTAGTGCAGGGGCCGGTCCACCGACTCGGCCACCTGCTTCTTCGCCGCCAGGTGGACGACACCGGTGACCTCGTGGTCCGCGAGGGCGCGCGCCACCCGCTCGCCGTCCAGGGTCGAGCCGACCACCAGCGGCACCCCGTCCGGCACGCGGTCGGCGATCCCGGTGGACAGGTCGTCGTACACCACCGCACGCTCCCCCGCCTCGGTGACCGCCCGTACGACGTGTGCCCCGATGTAGCCGGCGCCGCCGGTGATCAACCAGGTCATGGATGGCCGTCCCCTCGTCGTTGGCCCCTTGCGTACCGGCTCTCAGTGAAGCAGGCGCCACAGCCTTCCGCGCAGTACCGAGGCGGCACCGCGTACGCCGGTCGCCACCCGCAGCGCCAGCGCGCCCGAGTGCGTGGCGTACGGCCCCACCAGCACCACGCCGTGCCGGGGGCTCGGCACCGCGCGGCGGCGCAGCAGCCCGGGGCCGGCGAGCGCGTGCGCGGTGACGCGGCGGCTCGACCCGTCCCGGAAGCGCAGGCGCAGCCACAGGTCCCACGTGCCCGTGCCGACCGAGGCCAGCCGGTCCGGCGGTACGGTCGTCTCCGCGGACCAGGTGCCCCCGGCGGACGCCCGCAGGGGGACCGTACGGCGGACGGCCGCACCCTCCCGCTCGCGGTGCCGCCACTCCACCTCCACCGTCTCCGGTCCCGCCTGTGCCACCCGGCCGTACAGCTCGTGCAGGCGCAGCCGCAGCCGGAAGCCGCCCCGCGCGCGGGGGCGCAGTTCCGCGTCCACGGCGAGCGGCAGCAGCGGCACGGGCCGGGTCAGCAGGGGCTCCAGGGTGACCCCGGGCAGGTCGGCCGACCAGCAGGGCGTGCCGTCCCCCGCGCGGGCGTAGGGCGGGCACAGCCGGGCCGGACGGGCCGCCAGGTCCCGCAGGCGGGTCAGGTCGCGCGGCTCCGGGGAGGTCAGCACGACCCGCCCGATCAGCCGGCCCGGGGCGGCCGGGTCGCGCGCCCAGTCGTCCGCGTCGAAGTCCGCGAGGAAGGCCCGGGTGTGCGTCCACCACTGCCGCCGGTGGTCCTCGTCGCGCAGCGGCAGCTCGCGCACGTACATGCGCAGCTCGTGGTCGAGGAACTTGGCCCGCGCCCCGCGCGCCAGCCGTTTCCGCCCGGCGTCCAGCAGGACGGCGTGGGCCGTGCGGCACGCGTGCGTGCGGGCCCGCCAGTTGTCGATGCCCGCACGGTCCAGCGAGATCGACAGCCGCCGGGCGGACCGGCGGACGTGCCAGACGTACACCCGGTCCGGGACCAGGGCGACGCGCGGGGCGGCGGCCCACACGCGCGCGGTGAAGACGAAGTCCTCGTAGGGGAAACGGCCGTCGGGGAAGCGGATGCCGTGCTCGCGCAGGAAGGCCGTGGCGTAGAGCTTGTTGACGCAGAGGGTGTCGTGCACCAGGCGCGGGCGGTGCTCCGGGCGCGCGAGCACGGCGGGCGCGGCGTACAGGCCCGGCTCCCACGGCACCTCGCGTCCCGACGGCAGCTCCCGCCGGACGCACAGGCCGCCCGCGACCTGGGCGTCCGCCCCGCTCGCCGCGGTGAGCAGGGCGTCCACCGCGCCGGGCGGAAGCACGTCGTCGCTGTCCAGGAACATCACGTACGGCGAGGTCACCGCGTCGAGCCCGGTGTTGCGCGGAGTGCCGCAACCGCCGCTGTTGGCGGGGAGCCGGATCACCCGCAGGCGCGGTTCGCCGGCGGCCAGCCGGTCGAGCAGACCGGCGCTGCCGTCCGCCGAGCAGTCGTCGACGGCGACGACCTCGCGCACGGCGGGGCCCTGCCCGAGGGCCGAGCGCACGGCGTCGGTCACATGGGCGGCGTCGTCGTGGCCGATGACCACGACGGAGACCTGGGGGTGGTGGGGGTGCATGGCGTCCTTGGGGCGTATGGGCGGGTCATTGGCCTTTTGCCCGTTTGGGTGCGTTCTGTACCCGTCGCCGTGGGGATGACCGGCGGACGCCTTCGCGCGGGCGCCCCTACGCGCCCTCCGCTGCCGCCGCCGCGTCCAGGGCCGTGGTGAGCCGGTCGAGGCGGGCCCGCAGGGCGTGGATCTCGTCGAGCGGGAAGCCGGTCGCGGCGACGATCCGCCGCGGCACCTCCAGGGCCCGCTCGCGCAGCGCGGCGCCCTCCTCGGTCGGCCGCACCTCCACCGAGCGCTCGTCGCGCGCGCTGCGCTCCCGGCGCACCAGGCCGGCCGTCTCCAGCCGCTTGAGCAGCGGGGACAGCGTGCCGGAGTCGAGCCGCAGGTGTGCGCCGAGCTGCTTCACGGGCAGGGCGCCGTGCTCCCACAGCACCAGCATCACCAGGTACTGCGGATAGGTGAGCCCGAGGTCCTTGAGGATCACCCGGTAGACGCCGTTGAAGGCACGGGACGCGGCGTTCAGGGAGAAGCAGATCTGCCGGTCGAGGCGGAGCCAGTCGTCGCCGGAGCCCGGCGCGGCGGGCTCCGGCGCGGCGGGGGCCCGCGTGTCCGGGGCCGCGGGCGGTGTCGCGGGCGGCGGGGTCGGAGTCGGTGTCATGCCCCCAGGGTAGCTCCGGTGAGCCATTTAGTTGTGCACAATTGAGTTGTGTGCTCTACTTGTGGTCGTGCGGCGGCCGGAGCCACCACGGGCCCGGCCGCCCCGCCCCACCACCGATCGAGAGGGAAGGTCTTCCCATGGACGCGCTCTACACCGCTGTCGCCACCGCCACCCACGGCCGCGAGGGACGCGCCGTCACCTCCGACGGCAAGCTGGACGTCGGCCTGAGCGCCCCCGTGGAGCTGGGCGGCGACGGCCGGGGCACCAACCCGGAGCAGCTGTTCGCCGCCGGGTACGCGGCCTGCTTCGGCAGCGCCCTCGGCCTGGTCGGCCGGGCGGCGAAGGTCGACGTCAGCGATGCGGCGGTGACCGCCGAGGTCGGCATAGGCAAGCAGGGCGAGGGCTTCGCGCTCGCGGTGACGCTGCGCGTCGAGCTGCCCGACGGCCTGGACGAGGCGACCGGCCGCAAGCTGGTCGAGCAGGCCCACCAGGTCTGCCCCTACTCCAACGCCACCCGCGGCAACATCCCGGTCGAGCTCGTCATCGAGTAACCGCCCCGTCATCGGGCGACCGCCCCCGGCGATCGCCGGGCGGCCCGGCCGGGGGCTCACCCCCGACCCGCGCCAGCACCTCCCCCGTCCGCCGGCTCCACGCCACCACCACCGCCTCCTCGGGCACCCGCTGCCGGGGCGTCAGCAGCAGCCAGCGCGCGTGGTACCGGCGGACGATCGCGGCACGCTCGGCGCGGGTCGAGCCGGGGTCGAGGTACGCGCGCACGTCGGCCAGCCGCCGCCCGCGCTCCCGTTCGTCCAGCGCCGCGTCCGGCCAGGCGGGCGCGGCGAGGTTCGGACCGTACCCGGCGATCGCGTGGACGGCGTAGTAGCCGTCGGTGATCACCACCTCGCCCGGCCCGATGTGCCGCGCGGCCCACTCGTACGTCGGCCAGTCCGGCGGCTGCTCGAAACCGACCGGGTCCAGCGCGCGCGGCACCACCGCCCCGGCCTGCACGGTCAGGAACCCGGCACAGGCCCCCGCCGCCGCGGCCCCGCCCAGCGCGCGCCGCCACACCGGCCACGGCCGGGCCGCCGCCAGCTCCACCGCGAGCGCGAACTGCAACGGCACCAGCGTCAGCCCGAGGATCCTGCCGTAGGTGTAGTGGCCGCTCACCCAGCCGTACGCCACCACCAGGCAGTCCAGCGCGAACATCAGCACCAGCGGATCGCGCCACGAGGTGCGCCGCGCCCGCAGCCACAGCGCCGGGAGCCCGAGCAGCGCCAGCCAGAACTGCCCGCCGAGGTCCAGATACAGCCGCCGGTGCATCGCGTCCACGCTGTCGTCCCCGGCCAGCGCGAACGCGTCGAAGTACGGCCAGGACGCGGCGACCAGCAGCGCCGCCCCGCCGGTCAGCGCCCACCGCCCCACGACCGCCGTCCTCCACACCCGCTGCCACCCGGCGACCAGCGCCACCGCGCCCAGCGCCGCCGCCACCGCGGTGATCGGGTGCACGAGCAGGATCAGCCCGTACAGCACGCCCAGCGCCGCGTACCCGGACAGCGGGCGCAGCCCGCCCGGACCGACGTACCGCACGGCCTCCGCGTCCCGGGCCCGCGCCCCGGTCAGCGCCCAGGCCCAGAAGGTGAGCCCGATCGCGAACGCCGACGGATACGGCAGGTTGCCCGTCATCGACATCAGGCCCAGATAGCCGCTCCACCAGGCCCGCTCCGTGCCCCACAGCAGCGTCATCGCGGCGAGCGCGAGCACCGGTGCCCAGGGGCGCGGGCTCAGCACGCGGACGAAGCGGCCGATCCCGGTCAGCAGCACCAGCAGGTTCAGCGGCCCGGTGAGCCTGACCACCTCCCAGCCGCCCAGCCCGGTCAGCCGCGCGAACGCGCCCTGCGCCAGGGCGAACGGCGAGTAGTAGGGGCTGCCCGCGCCCGGCAGGTCCGCCATCGGATGCCGGGGACGCAGCAGGTCGGCCTTGAGGCGTTCGACGACCGCCGCGTGCTGCCCGGCGTCGCAGCACAGCGGCACGCGCCAGTACGCCAGCGCCATCACGAGCCAGAAGAGGAAACCGAAGAGCTGGTACGGGGTGGGGCGCCAAAAACCGCCGCCGCGCAGCGCCGTGGCACCGTGCGGGGACCGCCGGACGAGGACTCCGGCGCTCATCGGAGAGTGGGGGAGAGGATCGTCTGAGGCATTTGCCGTATGTTCCCGGCGAGGCCGACGGCATGACGTCGCGTCACCTCATCGAGTGAGGCCGAACGGCCCGGTCCGTCAGCGCGCCGGCTCCGCCGGCCCCACCGGAGCCCCCTGCGCCGGCAGCGCCACCCGCTCCCGGACCACCGGCTCCAGCAGCTGGGGCACGCCCAGGACCGGCAGCAGCCAGGCCAGCACGATCAGCCGGTCGCCCCAGATGTTGATGTCCGGGTGCCCGGCCTGGTTGAGGAACCCCGTGCCGGCGGCGGCGACCAGGAAGGCCCCGAACACCGGTCGCCGCCACGCCCCCCGGGCACCGGCCGCCACCCCCGCCAGGAACACCGGCTCCCAGAGCCCGCGCCGCAGCCACTCCATCCAGAAGTTCCCCTGGAGCTGGAAGAACTCCGGCCACGGACGCTCCCGGTCGGGCCGGGCGAAGTGATCGGTGAGCAGGTCCTGCACGCTCTGAGTCATCGACGGGTAGTGCAGCAGCCGGGCCAGCAGCACCGTGCCGAGCACGCCCGCGCACCCCACCCCGGTGAGCGCCACCACCGCGCGCCCCGGCGGCAGGCCCCGCCGTCGGCGCCGTACGGCGACCACCGCGCCCGCGCCCGCCAGGCACACCCCGAGGAACAGCGCCTGCGAGTGCTTGACGGTGAACAGCGCGAGCAGCGCGGCGCCCACGAGCGCCGTGCCCGCCCGGGTCCGGCGGCCCGTCAGCGCCAGCGCGCAGCCCCACAGCGCGGCCAGGGTGAGGGCCAGCAGCAGCCCCTCGGTCATCGGGCGCATCGCGGTCGTCCCGCACGGCAGGACGTAGAACAGCGCCTGCCCGGTGAGCGCGAGCGGCACGGACACCGACAGGGTGCGCAGGACCAGGAAGGCGAGCACCCCGCCCGCGCACGCGACCACCACGCTCGCCGCCCACACGCCCCAGGTCACGCCGAACAGCGTCACGAACGGCACCAGGAACACCGGGTAGCCGGGCCGCACCTCGAAGATCCGCATGAAGCGCTCCGGCATGAACGGCGCGGTGTGCCCGCCGGTCTGCCCGGCCGCCAGCCGCGCCCGGACCTGCCGCCACTCCCGGTCCCGGCACTCCCGCAGGACGCGCGGGGCGGGGTCCGGGGCGTGGAAGCGCACCACGTTCACGTTCTGCTCGCGGTGCGCGATCGACGCCCGGCCCGCGCAGACGTACTCGATGGTGGCGGCCGCCGCCTCCCGCTTGCCCTCGCCGCTCAGGCTCAGGGCGTACGACAGGTAGTTCTTGGTGTCGGGGGTGTCCCGGCCGGTGACGTTCGCCAGTTGCAGCACCGCGAAGACGGCGGCCAGGAGCAGGACCCAGGTGCGCGGCCTCACGAGGACGCGGGCAGCACGTCGCGGCCGGTGGCCTGGGAGGGCACCCGGGCCGCCCGGCCCGCGGCCGGGGGGTCCTCCGGCAGCGGCTCGCCCAGCATCAGCGTGCGCACCACCCGCTCGGCGGCCCGGCCGTCGTCGAACTCGCAGAACCGCTCCCGGAAGGCGGACCGCAGCCGTGCCGCCTCCTCGTCCCGCCACGTCCCGGAGGCGAACAGCCACGCCAGCTCGCGGTAGGAGCGCGAGACGTGCCCCGGCGCCTCGGCCGTGATGTCGAAGTAGAACCCCCGGCTCGCCGCGACGGCGTCCCGGTCGTCGGCGTGGACCACGATCGGCCGGTCCAGGTTGGCGTAGTCGAACAGGAGCGACGCGTAGTCGGTGACCAGCACGTCGGAGGCGAGCATCACGTCCTGCGCGTGCGGCTCGTCCGTGGCGTCGACCAGCACGCCCCGCCGGTGCAGCTCCGAAAGGCCCAGCCCGCGCGCCGGTCCGTCGGCCAGGGACGGGTCCAGGCGCACGACGAGGGTGTGGCCGGGACCCAGGTCCGCGGCGAACCGCTCCAGGTCGATCCGCTCCACCAGCCCGCCCCTGCGGTAGTCGCGGCGGGCCGGCGCGTACAGCACCACCGTGTCCCCGTCCGGGATGCCGAGCCGGGCGCGGACCGCCCGCCCCCGCTCCGGACCGGCGCCGACCAGCACGTCGTTGCGCGGGCTGCCGCTGCGCAGGGAGGTGAAGTGGCAGGGGAAGGCCCGCTCCCACACCAGCTCGGAGTGCCGGTTGGCGACCAGGCTGTAGTCCCAGCGGTCCGCCCGGCGCAGCATCTGCGGCACGTCGAAGCCGAGCCGGGCGCCGGGCTTGTCCAGCAGATCGGCGCCCGCGTACAGCAGCGGGGTGCCCCGGTGGGTGTGGATGTGCACGCTCCCCGGGCGTTTGACCAGCGCGCCGGGCCAGTTGACGTCGTTGACGAAGTAGGTGGCCCGCTCGGTCACCCTGCGGTAGCCGGCGGAGTCCAGGAGCACGTACTCGGTGTCCGGCGGCAGCCCGGCCGCCTGCTCCTCGTCGGCCAGCACCCACACGCCCCGGATGTGCGGGGCGAGTTCGCGCGCCGCGTGGAAGACGGCCGCCGGGTCGCCGAGCACGCCCCGGTGCGAGGACGCCGAGTACACGGCGAGGTCCGGGTCCAGCGGGCGGTGCAGGTTCGCCGCGGACCGGGACCGGGCGGCCCGTGCCGCCGTCGCGGTGCGTGCCTGCCGGGCCCGCCGCCCCAGCTCCCGGCCCGCCCGCCCGGCCTGCCGGCGCAGCACGTAACCGGCGTAGCTCCCCTCCAGCACCCGCAGTCCGGCCGGGGTCCGCACGCCCCGGGGCCGGTGGAGCCGGAACATCTCGGCCGTACGGCGGAAGAACTCGCCCCTGTCGGACGGGGGCAGGCGGTCCGGCTTGGACAGGATGTCCAGGCAGTGCTCGCCCATCTTGGCGTGCAGGAAGGGCCTCCAGTGCGCCAGCGCCGGGCGGGCGTCGACGAACCGGAAGACCCGCGCGTACTGCTCGTGGACGTCGAAGTGCTTGCGGCTGGTGGTGGACAGGATGCTGCCCCGGCGGCGCTGCCGGTAGTACAGGCAGATCCGGTCCAGGGTCGCGATGCGCTCCGCGCTGAGCAGCACCGGGAAGGTCCAGGGCGTGTCCTCGTAGTAGCCGGGCGGGAAGGTGAAGCCCTCCCGCTCGACGAAGTCGCGGCGGTAGACCTTGTTCCACACCACCATCAGCAGGTCGAGGATCTCCGGCCGTTCGGCGGCGGTGAAGGTGCCGCCGGTGTCCCGGGCCAGCAGGTGCGCCAGGACGTTGCGGCGGGTACCGCCCCACCAGTGGGTGCGGGCGTAGTCGAAGACCAGCACGTCCGGGTCGCCCGTCTCGTCGAGGCGGTCGGCCAGCGCGCGCAGCGCGCCCGGGGTGAGGGTGTCGTCGCTGTCCAGGAAGAACAGGTAGTCGCCCCGTGCGTGCGGCATTCCGGCGTTGCGGGCGCGGCCCAGGCCCACGTTCTCGGGCAGGTGCAGCACCCGGACGCGTTCGTCGCGGGCCGCGTACGCGTCGAGGACCGCCGGGCAGCCGTCGGGCGAGCGGTCGTCGACGGCGATCACCTCGATGTCGCGGTACGACTGCCCGAGCACCGAGTCGAGGCACTCCTGCAGGTACCCCTGCACCTTGAAGACGGGGACGATGATGCTGAAGCGGGGCACTGCTTCGTCAGCTCCTCACCAGGCCGGCGGCCGCGGGGGCCGGGACACGCTCCGCGAGCGGGGTCACGGGCGGGAGCGCCTCGGGCGGCTCGCCGAGCAGCACCCGGCGCACCACCCGTTCGGCGGCCCGCCCGTCGTCGAACGCGCAGAACCGCTCCCGGAACCCGGCCCGCAGCGCGGCCGACTCCGCGCCCGCCCAGGTGCCGTCCCGGAAGACGAGGGCCAGCTCCTCGGGCGTGCGGGCCACCGGGCCGGGCGGCTCGGCCATCAGGTCGAAGTAGACGCCCCGGGTCTCCCGGTAGACGTCCCAGTCGTCGGCGTACACGACGATCGGCCGGTCCAGGTTGGCGTAGTCGAACATGATCGACGAGTAGTCGGTGACCAGCGCGTCGGCGGCCAGGCACACGTCCTCCGCGGAGCGGTGCGCGGTCACGTCGATGACCCGGCCACCGGTGCGCGGCCCGCCCCGGTCGTAGAAGTAGTGGGCGCGCAGCAGGACGACGACGTCCTCGCCGGCCGCCTCGCAGAACGCCTCCAGGTCCAGGCCGGTCTCGAAACCGGTGCGGTGGTCGCGGTGGGTGGGGGCGTACAGGACGGCGACCTTGCCCTCCGGCACGCCGAGCTCCGCGCGGACGCGGGCCACGTCCTCGGCGCCGGCCGTGCAGTACACGTCGTTGCGCGGATAGCCGTACTCCAGCTGCTCGTAGGAGCCGGGGAAGGCGCGCTCCCACATCCGGGTGGAGTGGGGGTTGGAGGAGAGGTTGTAGTCCCAGCGGTCCACCCGGCCCAGCAGCTTGGTGAAGCTGCCGGTCGCGGCGGCCACCACCGGGTACGTCGACTGGTCGACGCCCATGGTCTTCAGCGGGGTGCCGTGCTGGGTCTGCAGGTGCACGCTGCCGGGGCGTTTGACCACGCCCTCCGCGAAGTTCGCGTTGTTGATCAGGTACTTCGCGCGGGCCAGGACCTCCCAGGAGCGCCGGCTGCCGATGACGGCGTACTCGACGCCGTCCGGCACGGTGTGCGCCTGGTCCGCCTCCACCAGGAACACCGAGCGGATGTGCGGGGCGAGTTCGCGCGCCCGGGCGTGGATCGCGGCCGGGTTGCAGGCGTAACCGCGGCCCCAGTACGCGCAGTACACGGCGAGGTTCGGATCCAGCGGGCGGCACAGGTGCATCCGGTACAGCAGCCGGGTGCGCAGGCCCCGGGGGCGCGGCACCGACGCCACCGCCCGGGTCACCGCGCGCCGGGCGCCGCGCAGCGCCGTGAACGCCGGGTACGCACCGGCCGCCAGCAGCCGGTGCTGCACGCCGAGGCTGCCGCCCGGGGGCCGGTACCCGGCGGGGCGGTGGCGGCGGTAGAGCGTGCTCGCCCGGCGGAAGAAGGCGCGGCGTCCCGACGGGAGCCGCCGGGGATGGGCGGCCGTCTTCAGCACGGCGGCGAAGAGCTGCTCGAACAGCGGCCCCGACCGCTCGGCGGACAGTCCCCGTTCGGCCGCGCGGGCGAGCACCAGCTCGGTCTGGTCCAGCAGTTCGGCGTGGTGCGCGCCGGGCAGGTTCAGCCGGCTGCCCTGCCGGCGCAGCAGATGCCGTACGACGACCGCGCGCAGCACCGCCACCCGCTCGGCGCTCAGCATCGCCAGGCCGCCCCAGCCGATGTCCGTGAAGTGCCCGTCGGGGAAGGCCAGTCGGTGCTCGGTGACGAAGGCGCGGCGCCAGGCTGCGCTCCACGCCGGGAGTTGCACGCCGGTGAGGTGCGGGGCGCGGCCGGGGGCGAACGCGCCGTCCGGCGCCTTCGCCAGCAGGGGGGCGGCCGGGTTGCCCGGCTCGCCCTCCCACCAGGGCGTGCGCTCGTGCTCGAAGTGCAGCACGTCCACCGGGCCGGTCCGCGCCAGGCGCGCGTCCAGGGCCGCCAGCGCACCCGGTACGAGGGTGTCGTCGCCGTCGAGGAACAGCAGGTACGCCCCGGTCGCCCGGCGCATCCCGGTGTTGCGCGCCCCGGCCAGTCCGGCCGACGGCGGCGCGTGCACCGGGGCCACCCGGGAGTCCCGCTCGGCGTACCGGGCGGCGACGTCGGACGCGGGGGACCCGGGCGCGTCGCAGACGGGGACCAGCTCGAAGTCACCGAAGGACTGGGCGAGCACCGAGTCCAGCGCCTGGGCCAGCCGGCCTGCGACCCCGTGGGACGGGACGATGATGCTGAAGCGGGGCATGCTGCTCTTTCCGTGTCTTGGACGTGGGGGTTCTCGTGGCGCCCGCCGCCTCAGCGGGCGGGGCGCCGTCCGGGCCGCCCCGCCGGCCGCCGGGTGGGCGGCCGGGTCGGAGTGGGCCGCGACGAACCGGGGGACATGGGCACTCCCTGGGGGAACGGCGGTCAGACGCGGTCGGTGACGGTCGGCGGGCCACCGGACTGCTGCGGCACGGTCGCGAGCGGCGGCGGGCCCCCGAACGCGGCGGCGGCCGACGGCACCGGACGGCGCTCGTGCGGGGGGACGACCGGGGGGAGACCGCTCTCCCCGAACACGACCCGGCGGACCACCCGTTCGGCGGCGCGGCCGTCGTCGTACGGGCAGAACCGGGCGCGGAACGCCGCGCGCCGCCGGTCGGAGTGGGAGCCGCGCCAGTGGCCGGTGGCGAAGATGTCGATCAGTTCGTCCTCGCTGCCCGCCACCGCGCCCGGCGGGAACGCCCGCAGGTCGACGTAGGTGCCGCGGGCCGCCTCGTACGCCTCCCAGTCGTCGGCGCACAGGACGATCGGCCGGTCCAGGCCCGCGTAGTCGAACATCAGCGGGGAGTAGTCGGTGACCAGGGCGTCCGAGGCCAGGCACAGGGACGCGACGCTCGGGTGCCCGGTGACGTCCAGGACCCGGCCGGAGGTGTCCGCGAGCGGTCCGCCGTGCGGGTGCCGGGTGCGGGCCAGGACGACGAACCGCGGGCCCAGGCGGCGCACGACGCGCTCCAGGTCGAGCAGCCCGCGCTGGGTGCGGCGGTAGTCGCGGTGGGCCGGCGCGTACAGGATCGCCACCGCGCCCTCGGGGATGCCGAGCGCCTCCCGCAGTCCGGCCACGTCGGCCGCGGTCGCCGTGTGGAGCGGGTCGGTGCGCGGCTGGCCGTACTCCAGGGTGGTGTAGCGGCCGGGGTACACCCGCTCCCAGGTCAGGGTGGAGTGGCGGTTGGCGGAGACGACGTAGTCCCACCGGTCGACGTCCTCCAGGAGCCGCGCGAAGTCGGTGCCCCGGGCCGCCGCCGGGCGTTCCTGGAGGTCCAGGCCCGTGTGCGCGAGGGGGGTGCCGTCCTGCGTCCGGACGACGATCTGCCCCTTGCGCTTGACCGGGCGGGGCTCGAAGCCGGTGTCGCTCACCAGGTACGCGGAACGGGCGAGGGCGGTCCAGTACGCGGCCGTGCCGGGGACCAGGGGGCGCGCGCCGGGCGGGACGGCGTGGCGGTGCCCGGGGTGCGCCGCCCAGGCGGTGCGGATGTGCGGGGCGACGGCGCGGAACGCGGACTCCAGGGCGCCCGGGTCGCCCGGGTCGCCGCCGTCCGCGCGGGCGGTGAAGACGGCGCGGTCGGCGCGCAGCGGGAGCAGCCGCTGGACGCGGTAGTGCAGCAGCAGGGCGGCGGAGCGCAGGGCGCCCAGCAGCCTCCCGGCGAGCCGGTCCGCCCTGCGGCGCAGGGCCGACGCCAGCCGGAGGGCCTGGTAGGTGCGGTGCAGGCCGAACCGGACCAGCGTGTGGTGGACCCGGGCGCGCGCGGACGCGGGCGCGCCGGGCGCGCGATGGCGCCGGTAGTGGGAACGGGCCCGGCGCAGGAAGGCGGCCCGCGTCCCGCGCGGCAGCCGGTCCCGCCGCGCGTACACCGTGACGAGGTGGTCGACCATGCGGCGGAACAGCACCGGCCGCCAGCGCGCCAGTTCGGGGTGCCCGTCGAGGTACGCGAACACCCGGTCGTACTGGTCGAAGACGTCGAAGTGCCGCTCACTGGTGGTGTGCAGGATGCCGCCGGCCCGGCGCTGCCGGTAGTGCACGCACACCCGGTCCAGGGTCGCGATCGACTCCGCCGTCATCAGGACCGGGTACGTCCACGGGGTGTCCTCGTAGTAACCGGGCGGGAAGGCGAAGCCCGCGTGCTCCACGAACTCCCGCCGGTACGCCTTGTTCCAGGCCACCATCAGCAGGTTCAGCAGCCCCGGCCGGTCCGTCAGCCGGAACGGCGCCGGGCCCCGTTCGGTGAGCTGCGCGGCGGCCCGGTTGCGCACGGCCTCGCCCGACCAGTACGTGCGCGCGTAGTCGTAGACCAGGACGTCCGGGTCGCCGGTCTCCTTCAGCCGGTCGGCGATCGCGAGGAGCGCGTCGGGGGTGAGGGTGTCGTCGCCGTCCAGGAACACCAGGTAGTCGCCCGTCGCCCGCTCCATCCCGGCGTTGCGGGCCGGGCCGAGGCCCGTGTTCCGCGGCAGGTGCACGGCCCGCACGCGCGGGTCGCGGGCGGCGAACTCGTCGATCACCGCGCCGCACGCGTCCGGCGAGCAGTCGTCCACGGCGATCAGTTCGAGGTCGGCGTACGACTGGGACAGCACCGATTCCAGGCACTCGTGCAGGTACGCCTGAACCTGGTACGCGGGGACAATGACACTGAACCTGGGCAAGGGGCATCCATCGGTCGGTGCGGGCGTTCGGCCCGGCAACGGCCGATGGGCCGACTTGGTTACGCCGCCTGCGGCATCCGGGGGAATCCGGTCACACGAAGGGGCGGACCTGTGCCGGTCCGCCCCCTCCCGCCCTGCGCCGGTACGGGCTACTTCACCGCGCCCGCCATCACGCCGGAGACGAACTGCCGCTGGAACGCGAAGAACACGACCAGCGGGACCACCATGGAGATGAACGCGCCCGGCGCCAGCACGTCGATGTTGTTGCCGAACTGCCGTACCTGCGTCTGCAGGGCGACCGTGATCGGCTGGTTCCCGGCGTCCGAGAAGATCAGCGCGACCAGCAGGTCGTTCCACACCCACAGGAACTGGAAGATGCCGAGCGCGGCGATCGCCGGACCGGCGAGCGGCATCACGACCCGTACGAACAGGCGCAGTTCACCGGCGCCGTCCAGCCGGGCCGCCTCCAGCAGCTCCTTCGGGATCTCCGCGAAGAAGTTCCGCAGCAGGAACACCGCGAACGGCAGGCCGAAGCCGACGTGGAAGAGGATCACGCCGGTCAGGGAGCCGAAGATGCCGAGGGCGCCGAAGAGTTCGGCGATCGGGATCAGCGCCACCTGCACCGGCACCACCAGCAGCCCCACCACGGCGAGGAACCACCAGTCCCGGCCGGGGAACTCCATCCAGGCGAAGGCGTAACCGGCCAGGGAGCCGATCACCACCACGAGGACGGTCGCCGGGACGGTGATGTACACCGTGTTCAGCAGGGAGCCCGTGATGTCGTCGTTCTCCAGGAGCTTCTCGTAGGCGCCGAAGGTGAGCTGCGAGGGCTCGGTGAACACCTTCCACCAGCCGTCGGCGGCCATGTCCTCGGGCGTGCGCAGGCTGGCCAGCAGCAGACCGATCGTCGGCACCAGCCAGAACAGGCCGACGACGATCAGGAACACGCGCACCAGGCCGCCGCTGACCCACTCGCTGAGCCTGGAGCCCAGCGACCGCTCGGCCTTGACGGCGGGAACGGGCGGCGAGACCGCCTCGGTGACCCTGCCGGTGTCCGCGCTCATCGCCTGACCTCCCGCCTCAGCCGCCGGATGTTGAACCACATCACCGGGATGACCAGGAGCAGCAGGAACACCGCGATCGCGCTGGCGATGCCCGGCTGGTCCGCCGCGAAGCCCTTGCGGTACAGCTCCAGCGCGAGGACGTTCGCGTCGTCCTGGGAGGAACCCGGGGCGATGATGAAGACCAGGTCGAACACCTTCAGCACGTTGATCATCAGGGTGACGGTGACGACCGCGAGGACCGGGGCCAGCAGGGGCACCGTGACCCGGCGGAACACCTGCCACTCGTTCGCGCCGTCCACCCGGGCGGCCTCCAGCAGCTCCCGGGGCATGCCCGCGAGCCCGGCCGCGATCAGCACCATCGCGAAGCCCGCCCACATCCAGATGTACGAGCCGATGATGGCGGGCGTGACCAGCGACGGGCCCAGCCAGTCCAGGCCGTTGTACGGCTCCTTGAAGTTGCTCGCCGGCAGCCGCAGATGGGCGCCGTCGGCCTTCGACGACAGGGAGAAGGTGCCGTCGGAGCCCGCCGTGGCCGTCTCCACCACCGTGCCGTCCTTCACGGCCTCGATCTTCATCCCGGCGTAGCCCAGCTCGGACGCGTCGACGCCGTTCAGCGTGCCGACGCCCTTGCCGCGGGTGAAGTCCTGCCAGGTGGTGCCGGTGATCCGGCCGGCCTCCGGCTCCGGCGCCGCCGCCCGCTTCGCGTCGTCCGGCATCAGGTCCGGGGCGACCCCGACCAGCGGCAGCGTGACCGTGTCACCCGCACCGACCGTCTCCTTGGTGACGAAGGCGCCCCCGCCGGCCGGCTCCAGCGGCGACTCGCGGCCCGGGTGCGCCTTCGGGAACGACGAGGACTGGGCGAAGGTGTCGTGCACCCCCACCCACACCGCGTTCGCCACGCCCTTGTCCGGGTCCTGGTCGTAGACCATCCGGAAGATGATGCCCGCCGCGAGCATCGAGATCGCCATCGGCATGAAGACGACCAGCTTGAACGCCGTGCCCCAGCGCACCCGTTCGGTCAGCACCGCGAAGATCAGACCGAGCGCGGTCGCCACCGTCGGCGCGAACACCACCCAGATGACGTTGTTCTTCAGGGCGGTGCGGATGCCGTCGTCCGTGAACAGGGCCCGGTAGTTGTCGAATCCGGCGAAGCCGTCGCCGGACTGGTCGTAGAAGCTGCGGACGACGGAGTACCCGATCGGGTAGACCACGAGCGCACCGAGCAGGACGAGCGCGGGCAGCAGGAACAGCGCCGCGACGGTTCTGCGGGTGCCGGTGACGCTCTTGCGCGACTTGGGAGCGGCGGGGGCCGCCTTCGGGGCCCCCGCCGCCGTGTCCGACGCCATGGCCGGATCAGTTCCCGTACGCCGCGGCCGCGTCGGCCTCCAGCTTCGCCTGAGTCCCCGCGACGTCCTTCGGGTTCCTCAGGAAGTCCTGCAGCGCCTTCCACTCGCCCTTGCCGGGCGTGCCGCCGAAGGCCTGCGGGGCCTGGTCGGACATGTCGAAGCGGAAGTCGTCACCGGCGTCGATGAGCGCCTTGGCCATCTTCTGCTGCACCGCGTTCGGGTACGCCGAGTTCGGCACGTTCCTGTTCGGCGACAGGTAACCGCCCAGCTTCGCCTGGATGCCCGCCGCGTCCGGGGAGGCGAGGAAGGTCACCAGCGCCTGCGCCGCCTCGGAGTCCTCCAGGATCACGGCCGCGTCACCGCCGGACACCACGGGCGCCGTGTCGCCGACCGCCGGGAACGGGAACACCTTCGCGTCCGTGCCGACCTCCGCGCCCGCCTGAACGATGTTGACCTGCGCGAAGTCGCCCTCGTAGACCATGCCCGCCTTGGGCTGGTCGCCACCGGTGAAGGTCTGTGTGACCGAGTTCGGGAAGTCCGTCTGCAGGGCGCCGCGCGCGCCGCCCGCGACGTAGTCCTTCTTGCCCCAGATCTCCGCCAGCGTGGTCAGCGCCTCCTTGACCGACGGGTCGGTCCACTTGATCTCGTGCCGGGCCAGCTGGTCGTACTTCTCCGGGCCGGCCTGGGAGAGGTAGACGTTCTCGAACCAGTCGGTCAGCGTCCAGCCCTCGGCGCCGCCGACCGAGAACGGGGTGACGCCCGAGTCGTACACCGTCTGCGCGGTGGTGAGCAGCTCGTCCCAGGTCTTCGGTTCGCTCGCGCCCGCGTTCTCGAAGACCTGGGTGTTGTACCAGATCAGCGACTTGTTGGCGGCCTTGTAGTAGACGCCGTACTGCTTGCCGTCGACCTTGCCGATGTCCTGCCAGCCCTGCGAGTAGTTCTCGGCGAGCTCCTTGGTGGCCTCGGCGCCCAGCGGCTTGGCCCAGCCCTTGTCGACCGCCTGCTTGATGGCGCCGGGCTGCGGCAGCAGCGCCACGTCCGGCGGGGCACCGCCCGCGATCTTCGAGCCGAGGAAGTTGATGATGGGGTCCTGGGCGGGGACGAAGGTCACCTTGGCGCCGGTGCGCTTCTCGAACTCCGCGAGGACCTTCTTGAAGTTGGCCTGCTCGGCACCGGTCCACACGGCGGCCACCTCGAGGCTCGCGCCGTCCAGCTTCGGAAGGGTGACGGTGGTGCCGGTGCCCTCGGTGCCACCGTCCTTGTCGTCGTCGCCGCTGTCGTCGTCGCCTCCGCAGGCGGTGAGCGAGAGCGCGAGCACCCCCGCGGCGACGGCGGCCACGGCTCTCGCGGTTCCGCGGGTGCGGGGAACCGGCGTGGGGTTGTCGGGCGACCTGAGTATCCGGATGATCCTGCTCGTCCTGCGCATCACTGCCCCGTTCTTCACACCTCGTCGAACGTCGAGCGCTGTCCCGTGCGCTCTGGTCTACGCCCGGGGATGGGGGGAGGCAAGAGCGCGTCCGGTGTCAAGTCCGGGATTGTGATCACTTCGTGACGGGACGTCACCTGCGGGGCGCGGGTGTCACAGCAGCGACGGCACCTCGGCCGCCGACACCTGCCGGGCGGCCCGCTCCAACGCGCTGGCGAGCAGGGCGAGATCGGTCGGGCCGTTGCCCAGCTCCCGTACCTGGCGGCGGGCCGGGGGATCACCCATGCGGTGCCACTCCAGCGGCACGACCGTGGGGCGCAGGGTCGCCGTCCGCGGGATGCGGCCGGTCACCCGCCCGCCCTGGAACGCGGTCACCCGGCCGTCCGGGTGGGCCAGCCGGCCGCGCCCCGGCGCCGGCGCGTCCGGGCCCGGGGGCGCGGGCGCGTCGAGCGTGACCCGCACCGTCGCCTGCCGCACCGGTTCGGTCCGGGCCGTACGGGCGCACGGGCCGGTGGCCGTGACCAGGTGCACGCCCAGCCGCTCCCCGTCCCGCGCCACGGCCTCCAGCGCCCGCATCACCGATCCGGCTGCGGGCCGCCCCGGCGCACCCAGCGCGGGGGAGACCAGCGCGTCCAGGTCGTCCACGACGACCACCAGCCGGGGCAGCGGCGGCGCGGCCGCCGCCCGGCGCCGGGCCGCTCCCGGCCGCAGCCGCAGCGTCGAACTGGGCGGGGGCTCCAGGTCCCCGTCGTGGTCGCCGCCGGTGCCCGCCGCGCCGCGCCGCACGGCCGTGCGCTGCGCGACCATCCGGTCCGACAGCTCGCGCCCGGTGTGCCACTCCGCGAAGTCGGACCGGCCGAGCAGTTCGGCGCGACGCTTCAGCTCGGCGCTCAGCGACTGGGCGAACTCCCGCATGCGCACCGGATCGTTGGCGGTGAGGTGGGTGGTGACGTGCGGGACGTCCGTGCACACGCGCAGGCCCTCGCCGGGTCCGTCGCCCGCCGCGGGACCGCCCCGGCCGTCGACCAGCACGATGCCCAGCCGGTCGGGCCGCTCGGCGGCGGCCAGCGAGGCGACGACCGCGCGCAGCAGCTCGGTGCGGCCGCTGCCGGGCGGCCCCTCGATCAGCAGATGCGGTCCGTCGGCGGCGAGATCGGCGGCGACCGGACCGCGCGGTCCGGCGCCCAGCACGGCGGTGACGCGTCCGCCGAGCGCCTGGGTGTCGTCGGCCGCGTCCGCCCAGCGGGCCATCAGCGAGGCGGGGGTGGCCCGGGCCAGGCCCAGTTCGTCCAGCAGCCGCGCCGACGGGGGCAGCGGCGCCGACACGCGCGCGTGCCGCTGTCCGGCGGAGCCGTCCGTGCGCAGTGGCGCGAGCGCCCGCGCGAACCGCTCGGCCCAGGCGGGGGAGACCGCGTCGACCGTGGCGACGGTGCCGTGGCCGACGGGGCCGGAGGGCGCCCTGGAGCCGGTCCGGGCCACCCGCACCAGCCGCAGGGCCGTCGCCACGTCCCCGCTGAGCAGCGCGACGGCACCGCATTCCCGGAACGCCGGCGCCACCGCGCACGCCGTCTCGTACGTCTCCGTCACCGGGGACGCCGGGGAGGCGGCGGCCGTCTCGGCGAGGCACACCAGGTGGATCCCGGCCCGCGGCCCCTCCACGGCCAGCCGCGCCACCGCCTCGCGCAGCTCGGCGCCCCCGGGGTCGCCGTCCACGACGACCACGGTGTACGGCCCCGCGAAGCCCTCCGTCCCGTCGGCGCCGCCGCCCTGGGCCCAGGAGGGACGCCGGGCGGCCGGAGCGGGCTGCTCCGGTATGACGGGGACCGTGTCCGCCCCGGTTGCGTGGTCGTGGTCCGCCAGTCGGCGCAGCAGTTCCTCGGTGCGGGCGGTGGCCTGTTCGTGGTCGTGCGCGAGGAGCAGGCGGCAGTCCTGGCCGCGCCCCGGGCGCACGTGCGGCAGCCAGCCCAGCCACGACCACTCGGCGGTGCGCTCCTCGAGGGGACGGGAGCGGTCCGCGGCGATCAGGACGATCTCCAGGGAATCGGGGGAGTGCAACGCGGCGAGCTGGGCCAGCACCGCGCGGGCCAGCCCGGCGAGCCGCTCACGCGGACCGGCCAGTCCCAGCGCGCCGACCTCGCGCAGTCCCGACGTCACCGGCACGGCGGGCAGCAGGCCGGAGCCGTCCGGTGCCGTCCGGTCGGCCGTGCCGAGCCGCACCGCGAGCGCCTCGGGATGGTCCGGCCCGCGCTCCCACAGCCGGGGGCCGGGGCCCAGCGCGGTCAGCAGCAGCGTGGCGGGGTCCGGCCAGGTCTCGGGGAGGACGGGGGACACCGCGCCGGGTCCGGGTGCGGCACCGGCCGCTTCCTCGCCGCGGGCGTCCCGCGCGTCCGTCGCCTGCTCCTGCCGCCCGCCGGCCAGCCGCCGCGCCCAGGCGGTGAGCCCGCCCCGCTTGCGTCCCCCCGGGGGCTGGGGGAGATCGGTGCCGCGCACGGGGGTGCCCTTGCGGGTGGTGGGGCGCGGAGCGGCGGCGGGGACGGCGTCGGCCGTGGGGACGGCGGCCGGCGCGGCGGAGACACCGCCCGCCCCGGGGCCGGCGTGCGGGGCGCCGGGCATGTGGCCGGTGGCGGGTCCGGTGGTCGGACCGGTGAGGCGGCCGGGCGT
>NZ_JAPSKQ010000106.1:21352-23711 GCF_031181555.1 Streptomyces sp.
GGGGCCGGCGTGCGGGGCGCCGGGCATGTGGCCGGTGGCGGGTCCGGTGGTCGGACCGGTGAGGCGGCCGGGCGTGCCGCCGGGCGTCTCGCCCCGGAGGGGGGCGGAGGCGGTGTCGGGCGGGTGACCGGGCGCCGGGACGCTCGTCTCACCGGGGTGCCGGCCGGGAGTGCCACCACCGGCCGTTCCGCCCCCGGCCGCGCCGGGGCCCGCCGCGGAGGGGCGATCACCGGTGGCGCCGGGCTCCCCCCGGCGCGGACGCGCCTCGGAGCGGTCCGCGTGCGTGTCCCCGTCCGCGGACGGCGGCTGCGACACGCGGCGTCCCCGGGGCAGGTGCGGTACGTCCCCCCGGGCGGCCGTGCGCACCGCGCGCCCGCCGGGACCCGTGCCCGCCCCCCGGCTCTCGATCCCCGGCGCCCCGCCCTGGCCCGGCACCTGCGGCGCTCCGCTCGCGTCGTCCCCCCGCCCGTCCCGGGCGGACACGGCCCAGCCGGCCGGGCCGTGGGCGTGGTGGGTGGGCGCCATCGGTGCCGTCGCGCGCGCGTGGGGGTCCGCGCCGTCGGTCCGCGCGTGCCGGGGCGCCGGCACGCGCACGTGCCCCTCGCCGTCCGGCGTCGTCTCCGTCCGCGCCGCCGGTCCCGCGGCCGGAGTGAGCCGCAGGGCGGACTCCCCGATCCGCAGCAGCGCGCCCGGTGCGAAACGGACCGGGCGGGGGCCCACCCGCCTGCCGTCCAGCGTCGTGCCGTTGGTGGAGCCGAGGTCGGCGACCGAGACCCGGCCGTCCGGGCCGACCGTCACCGCGCAGTGCACCCGGGAGACGTCCGGGTCGTCGAGCGGCACGTCGGCGTCGGCGGAGCGGCCTATGCGGATCTCGCCGCCGTGCAGCAGGTGCACCCCGCCCGCGTCGGGACCGGCGACGACATGGAGCCGGGTCGGGGCGTCGTCCAGCTCGGGATGCGGCTCCGGCTCGCCCGGGGCGCCCACGGCCAGCACCGCACCGTCGATCAGCGGCGGCTCGCCGAGCGTGCAGCGCTGGGCGTCCAGCCGCCGGTCACCGGCGTACAGCACCGGGGTGCCCGAGGAGCCGGACGGGCCGTCGCCGCCGGAGACCGCCGAGGCCAGCGCGGAGGCGACCGCGGCCAGGGCCGTGCCGGCGGGTGCCGTGACCAGCACGTCGCGGCTCGCGGCCCGGTCCCGCGCGGGGGAGGACGGGCCCAGCGGGTCAACGACGGTCAGCCGGATCTGCATCGCCGTCAGCGGTCCCTTCTGCGCGGGCGCCCGCGACACGGGGGACGAAGCCGCCCCGCGGTCCCCCTCCGCGGACTTCCCCCACCGCCACACGCGCACGTACGGCCAGTACTGGGAGGCATCCTCGCACCTGCCACCGACAACGCGCCCGCCGCCCGGCATCGAATGATCTTGATTGGTCGGCTCTGCCCGTAAAAATGCCTGACCAGTACGTCACCGGTGATCGTTCGGGGATCACTTGAGATCGGTCACGTCCGGCATCCGGCAACCAACGGACCGGGTCGAGCGTCTTTCCTTCGAACACGGACGGGTACCGGCCGAGCGTGACCCACGGAAAGACGACGCCGAACTCGGCAAGCCGGTATCCCGCGCGGCGGCACTACAGTGGGTCGGAACATTCCGTGGCACGGTGGACCACGGTGTACGCCAAGCAAGCAGGGAGCGCATGACGTGCGGCCGGTAGGCAGCAAGTACCTGCTCGAGGAGCCGCTCGGACGCGGCGCCACGGGCACCGTCTGGCGAGCCCGCCAGCGGGAGACCGCGGGCGCCGAGGCGGCCGTGCCCGGACAGCCCGGCGAGACCGTCGCGATCAAGGTCCTCAAGGAGGAGCTCGCGAACGACGCCGACGTCGTGATGCGGTTCCTGCGCGAGCGCTCCGTCCTGCTGCGGCTGACCCACCCCAACATCGTCCGGGTCCGCGACCTGGTGGTCGAGGGCGATCTGCTGGCCCTGGTCATGGACCTCGTCGACGGTCCCGACCTGCACCGCCACCTGCGCGAGAACGGCCCCTTCACTCCGGTGGCCGCCGCGCTGCTGACCGCCCAGATCGCCGACGCGCTCGCCGCCAGCCACGCCGACGGCGTGGTGCACCGCGACCTGAAGCCGGCCAACGTCCTGCTCAAGCAGGAGGGCGGCGAGATGCACCCGATGCTGACCGACTTCGGCATCGCCCGCCTCGCCGACTCCCCCGGCCTGACCCGCACCCACGAGTTCGTCGGCACGCCCGCGTACATCGCGCCCGAGTCCGCCGAGGGCCGCCCGCAGACCTCCGCCGTCGACATCTACGGCGCCGGCATCCTGCTGTACGAGCTGGTCACCGGCCGTCCGCCGT
>NZ_JAPSKQ010000107.1 GCF_031181555.1 Streptomyces sp.
GCTCGGCGTAGCTGCCGTCCTTCTTGCCGGTCTTGCACCAGGCGTCCTTGTTGGCCTTCCAGTAGTCCAGCTTCCACTGGCGGTCGGGGACGCGGCCGGTGACCTCGTTGGGCAGGTCGATGCCGGTCTTCTCGCCGAGGCCGAACTGGTGGGCGGTCTTGTAGAACCAGTCGGCGGGGTTCTTCTTCGGCTTGTTGCCGCCGTCGCGCTTCCACTCCTCGTGGGCGAGGCGGTAGAAGACGGTGTCGCAGGACACCTCCAGGGCGCGGCCGAGGCTGATCGCGCCGTGGTTCTGGGACTCGAAGTTCTTGAAGACCTGGCCGCCGATGGAGTACGAGCTGGAGCAGTTGTAGGGGCCGTCGAAGGAGTAGCCGGCGTTGATCGCGGCGGCGGTCGGGATGACCTTGAAGATGGAGCCGGGTGCCGACTGGCCCTGGATGGCGCGGTTGAGCAGCGGGTAGTTGGAATTCTTGCCGGTGAGAGCGGCGTAGTCCTTGGCGGAGATGCCGCCGACCCAGGCGTTGGGGTCGTAGGTCGGGTTGGAGGCCATGGCGACGACGCGCCCGGTCTTGGCCTCCATGACGACGACGGCTCCGGAGTCGGCCTCGTAGTTGCGGTTGGTGTTGCGGTCGTGTTCCTTGCGGGCGGCCTTCATCGCCTCGTTCAGCTCGTACTCGGCGATGCGCTGGACACGGGCGTCGATGCTGGTGACGAGGTTGGCGCCGGGCTGTGCGGGGTCGGACCGGGCCTGGCCGATGACGCGGCCGAGTTTGTCGACCTCGTAGCGGGTGACACCGGCCTTGCCGCGCAGTTGCTTGTCGTACTGCCGCTCCAGGCCGGAGCGGCCGACCATGTCGGAGCGCAGGTAGGGCGAGCTGGTGTCCTGCGCCTTCTGGATCTCCTCGTCGGTGACCGGCGAGAGGTAGCCGAGGACCTGGGCGGTGTTGGCCTTGCCGGGGCTCGGGTAGCGGCGCAGGGCCTGCGGCTCGGCGGTGATGCCGGGGAAGTCCTCGGCGCGTTCGCGGATCTGCAGGGCCTGCTTGGGGGTGGCCTCGTCGGTGATGGGGATGGGCTGGTACGGCGAGCCGTTCCAGCAGGGCTGGGGGGTCTCGGCGTCGCAGAGCCGGACCTTCTCCATGACCTCCTTGGGGGTCATGCCGAGGACGCCCGCGAGCTTGGTGAGGACCGCCTCGCCGTCGTCCTTCATCTTCAGGAGGTCGGTGCGGGAGGCGGAGACGACCAGACGGGTCTCGTTGTCGGCGAGGGGGACGCCGCGCGCGTCCAGGATGGAGCCGCGGACCGCGGGCTGGACGACCTGCTGGACGTGGTTGCCGGAGGCCTCCTTGGCGTACTGGTCGCCCTCGCGGATCTGGAGGTACCACAGGCGTCCGCCGAGGGTGCCGAGGAGGGAGAGGACGAGGACCTGGATGACGACGAGCCGGATCTGGACCCGTGGACTGCGGCCGGTCTCGGGGATGTTGGTCACGCGGTCTGCTCCTCCTCTCCGTGCGCGCACATGTGTGCGGATACGAGTGATGAACGGCCGTCCCGTGCGGCGGGGTTCCGTCGTCGCCCACCCGTTCGGGTGAAGTTCGGCGAGGTCACAGGCGCTTGACCCCCTTGATGCGTCCGGCGCGGGCCACCCGTGCCCGGGCCGCCTTCACCCGCAGGCCGCCGCGCTGCCCGCCGATGCGCAGTCCGGTGCCGCCGGAGAGCCAGCCGGAGGAGATGTCGCCGGCCTTGGGGGAGTTCGTCTCGGCGAGCGGGTCGTTCTCGGCGCGCCGGGCCAGGGCCATGACGCCGGGGACGACGAACGGGGCGAGCAGCAGGTCGTACAGCGCGGAGGTGAACAGCAGTCCGCCGAGTCCGACATGGCGGGCGGCGGTGTCGCCGACGAGGGCGCCGACGCCGGCGTAGAGCAGGGTGGAACCGAGCGCGGCGGCGACGACCACGACCATGGGGCCGGTGGCCGATTTCACCTGGCCGCTCTCGGGTTTGACGAGCCCGGCGAGGTAGCCGATGACGCACAGCACGAGGGCGTAGCGGCCGGCGGCGTGGTCGGCGGGCGGGGCGAGGTCGGCGAGGAGTCCGGCGGCGAAGCCGACGAGGGCGCCGCCGACGTGGCCGTAGACCAGGGCGAGCCCGAGGACGGTGAGCAGCAGCAGGTCGGGGACGGCGCCCGGGAGGTGGAGGCGGGCGAGGACGCTCACCTGGATCACCAGGGCGACGACGATCAGCGAGCTGGAGAGCAGGATCCGGTTGACGCGCATGGGGTGACAACTCCTACTGCTCTTGCTGGTATTGGCCGTCGGCAGGGGCGGAGGGCGTGACGGTCACCGTCACGGTCGGCGTGGGCGTCGGCTTCGGCTTCTCCGGCAGCACCGTGTCGCGCGGGTCCTTCTCGGGGGCCTTCACGACGACGCCGACGACGTCGAGCTTGCTGAAGCTGACGAACGGGGTGACGTAGAGGGTGCGGGTGAGGTCGCCGCCGGAGGGGTCGACGCGGGAGACGACGCCGACGGGGACGCCGGGCACGAACGGCTTGTCGGCCTGCGAGCCGAAGGTGACCAGGCGGTCGCCCTTCTCGACCTCGGCCTTGCCGTTGAGGAGTTCGACGCGCAGCGGGCGGTCGCCCTGGCCGGAGGCGAAGCCGAGTTCGTCGGTGGCCTCCATGCGGGTGCCGACGGTGAAGTCGGGGTCGCTGGCGAGCAGCACGGTGGCGGTGTTCGGGCCCACGGTGGTGACGCGGCCGACGAGTCCGTCGCCGTTGAGGACGGTCATGTCGCGCTTGATGCCGTCGTCGGCACCGACGTCGATGGTGATGGTCCAGGAGAAGCCCTGGGCGGCTCCTATGGCGATGACCTGGGCGCCCTTGATGCCGTACTGGCCCTGTCCGGCGGTCTTCAGCATCTTGTCGAGCTGCCTCAGCCGGCTGCGGTTGCGGTCGTCGCTGCCGAGTTCGGCCTTGAGCGCGGCGTTCTCCCGCTCGAGTTCGGCGATCCGGTCGTGGCGGTCGCCGGACTCGCGGACCGCGGAGACCGCGTTGCCGATCGGGTCGACCGCGCCCGACACCCCGTTCTCGATGGGGCCGAAGACCGTCGCCGCGGCCTG
Source organism: Streptomyces sp. (assembly GCF_031181555.1). GTDB lineage: Bacteria > Actinomycetota > Actinomycetes > Streptomycetales > Streptomycetaceae > Streptomyces > Streptomyces fimbriatus. The sequence continues at coordinate 3,112 of NZ_JAPSKQ010000107.1, forward strand.
CCGGGCACCGTCGACCGGTGAATCCTCCCCGCCGCGGATGTCCACCGTGATCAGTGCGAACGCGATGGCGATCAGCAGCACCAGGAGCAGCCGGCTCTCTCGTGTGTCCCTCACGTGCGGCGGCCGTGCCTTCCTCGTCGAGAACGGGTATGGGATGTCGGTTTGTTCAGATATGCGGAGGCGTCAGGGGGAGCCTATGTCTCTATATCAACGATCCGCCGTACGGAAGAAGATCGTCCCGTACGGCGGAATCGAAGACTTGTGTCATCTGCGCGGCTGGGCGTCCAGCACCTGCTGGAGCGCCTCGAACTCCTCGACGCACTTGCCGGAGCCGAGCGCCACGCTGTCCAGCGGGTCCTCGGCGATGTGGATCGGCATGCCCGTCTCCCGGCGCAGCCGCTCGTCCAGACCGCGCAGCAGCGCTCCGCCGCCGGTCAGGACGATGCCCCGGTCCATGATGTCGCCGGACAGCTCCGGCGGGCACTTGTCGAGGGTCGTCTTGACGGCGTCGACGATGGCGTTGACGGGTTCCTCGATCGCCTTGCGCACTTCCGCGGCGGAGATGACCACCGTCTTGGGCAGCCCGGAGACGAGGTCCCGGCCGCGGATTTCGGTGTGCTCGTCGGTGTCCAGGTCGTACGCCGAACCGATCGTGATCTTGATCTGTTCGGCCGTCCGCTCACCCAGCAGGAGGGAGTACTCCTTCTTGACGTGCTGGATGATCGCGTTGTCCAGTTCGTCGCCCGCGACGCGGATGGACTGGGCGGTGACGATGCCGCCGAGGGAGATGACCGCGACCTCCGTGGTGCCGCCGCCGATGTCCACCACCATGTTGCCGGTGGCCTCGTGGACCGGCAGGCCGGAGCCGATGGCCGCGGCCATGGGCTCCTCGATGATGTGCACCTGTCGGGCGCCGGCCTGGGACGACGCCTCGATGACGGCGCGGCGCTCGACGCCGGTGATGCCCGAGGGCACACAGACGACGACCCGCGGACGAGCCAGGTACCTCCGCTTGTGGATCTTCAGGATGAAGTAGCGGAGCATCCGCTCGGTGATCTCGAAGTCGGCGATGACGCCGTCCTTCAACGGACGTACGGCAACGATGTTGCCGGGCGTGCGCCCGATCATCTTCTTCGCTTCGGCACCGACCGCGAGGATCCCACCGGTGTTGGTGTTGATCGCGACGACGGACGGCTCGTTGAGTACGATCCCACGACCCCTGACGTACACCAGCGTGTTGGCGGTCCCGAGGTCGACAGCCATGTCACGGCCGATGAACGACATTGAGTTCCCCATCAGGATTCGTCTGGCCTCCCCACGAGCTTTTGAGGGCTTTTCAGGTCGGCGAGGTGGGTGCTGTGACGTGAAGGCTTCCATGGTAGACGCGCCTTCGCGAACACTGCGCGAGGGTCTTCGCCATTGTCATCCGATGACGCCTCCCGCTGCTTGTGGAGACGGGCCATCGGGGGCATCCGTTCCCCCGAACGCCGCGCATATGCCAAAAAAGGGTCCGGGGGCAAAGCCCCCAGACCCTCCGACAGGCAGCCAAGACAGACCAAAGACGCCGTGCGCGGCCGCGACGTGATCGTTATGCGCCCGGTTACGCGCGGCCCGGGAAGAAGATCTTCACCTCGCGCTCGGCGGACTCCTCGGAGTCGGAGGCGTGGATCAGGTTCTCCCGCACGATCACGCCGAAGTCCCCGCGGATCGAACCCGGGGCGGCGGCGATCGGGTCGGTGGGACCGGCCAGTTGGCGCAGCCCCTCGATGACCCGCTCACCCTCGACGATCATCGCCACGACCGGCCCGGAGGCCATGAACTCCACCAGCGGCTCGTAGAACGGCTTGCCCTTGTGCTCGCCGTAGTGCTGCTCCAGCGTGTCCTGGTCCAGGGTGCGCAGCTCCAGCGCGGTGATCCGCCAGCCGGCCTTGCGCTCGATGCGGCTGATGATCTCGCCGGTCAGGCCGCGACGGACGGCGTCGGGCTTGAGGAGGACGAGGGTGCGCTGGGTCACGGCGGAACTCCTTGTGCGTCAAGTTGTGCGGGGTGATGAGGTTACCGGGCGTGTCGGGACATCCGTCACGCAGCGTCAGGCTGGTCGGCCTGAGCGGCGAACCGGGCCCTCGCCTCGTCCACCTTCCGCCCGAAATGCACCGACGCCCACCACAGCGCCGCGAACACCGCGCCCAGGAAGAACATCATCGGGACGAAGAAGCCGGAGGCGACGAGGGCGATCTGCAGCGCCCAGCCGAGGGCCACGCCACCGGGCCGGGTGATCATCCCGCACAGGGCCACGCACAGGAACATGGCGATGCCGCACACGGTCCACACGGTGCCCATGGACAGGTCCGGCTCCTTCATCGCGACCAGTCCGGCGAAGCCGATGATGAAGAACTCGCCGATCAGCGTCGAAGCGCAGAGCGTACGCACGGGATCTCAGCCCCTCCCCAGGAGCAGTCGGGCCTCACCGACGGTGATGACGGAACCGGTGACGAGCACACCGCCGCCCGCGAACTCGCCCTCCTCCTCGGCCAGCGTGATCGCGGCCTCCAGGGCGTCGGGCAGCCGGGGCTCGACCTGGACGCGGTCCTCGCCGAACACCTCGACGGCGATTCCCGCCAGCTCGTCGGCGTCCATCGCGCGGTGGCTGGAGTTCTGGGTGACGACGATCTCGGCGAAGACCGGCTCGAACGCCTCGAGCAGCCCGCGCACGTTCTTGTCGCCGCTCGCGCCGACGACACCGACCAGCCGGCTGAACTGGAAGGCCTCCCCGATCGCCTCGGCCGCCGCCCGCGCGCCCGCCGGGTTGTGGGCGGCGTCCAGGACGACGGTCGGCGACCGGCGTACGACCTCGAGCCGGCCCGGTGAGGCGACGGCGGCGAAGGCCTTGCGCACGGTGTCGATGTCGAGCGGTTCGGCGCGCTGGGCGCCGACGCCGAAGAACGCCTCCACGGCGGCGAGCGCCACGGCCGCGTTGTGCGCCTGGTGGGCGCCGTGCAGCGGGAGGTACACCTCCTCGTACTCCCCGCCGAGTCCGCGCAGGGTGACCAGCTGGCCGCCGACGGCGACCTGCCGGGCGACGACGCCGAACTCCAGCCCTTCCCGGGCCACGGTCGCGTCCGCCTCGACGGCCTTCTTCAGCAGCACCTGCGCCGCGTCCACCGGCTGCTGGGCCATGATCACCGTCGCGTCGCGCTTGATGATGCCGGCCTTCTCGGTGGCGATCTCCGCGGGCGTGGTGCCGAGCCGGTCGGTGTGGTCGAGGTCTATCGGCGTCACCACGGCGACGCTCCCGTCGATCACGTTCGTCGCGTCCCAGCTGCCGCCCATGCCGACCTCGACGACCGCCACGTCCACGGGCGCGTCGGCGAAGGCGGCGTACGCCATGCCGGTGAGCACCTCGAAGAAGGACAGCCGGTACTCCTGCTGGGAGTCGACCATCTCGACGTACGGCTTGATGTCCCGGTACGTCTCGATGAACCGCTCGGCGGAGACCGGCGCCCCGTCGAGGCTGATCCGCTCGGTGATCGACTGGACGTGCGGCGAGGTGTACCGCCCGGTGCGCAGCTCGAAGGCGCCGAGCAGGGCCTCGATCATGCGGGCGGTGGAGGTCTTGCCGTTGGTGCCGGTGATGTGGATCGAGGGGTACGAGCGCTGGGGCTCGCCCAGGACGTCCATCAGCGCGGAGATGCGGGCGACCGAGGGCTCCAGCTTGGTCTCGCCCCAGCGGGTCGCCAGCTCCCCCTCGACCTCCCGCAGGGCCCTGTCCACCTCGGGGTCCTCCGGCCGCGCGGGCACGTCGGCCTGCGGCGGCCCGCCCTGGGTGCGCAGGGTACGGCTGCCGGCCTCGATCACCGCGAGGTCGGGGTCGCGGTCGGTCTCGGCCGCGATGATCTCCTCGAAGGAGTCGTCCGGGTCGGGACCTGCTGATTCTGGGCGCTCGCTCACGATCCCCAGTCTACGGAGCGGCCCGGGCGGTGCCCGGCAGGCCCCGGATCCCGCGTCAGCCGAGCCATTTCCGCATCCTCAGCCGCCCCCACAGGACGCTCGCGGCGAAGGACAGCGCGGTGGCGGCCGCCGCCGTCACGGCGAGCGCCACGGGCGCCCAGAACCCGTGCGGCAGTCCCTGCGCGACGGGCCTGACCAGCAGCATCACGAACAGCAGATGCACCAGGTACGTCCCGAACGACGCGTCCGAAAGCCGCACCAGCGCCGCCCGCGCCCCCTCCGGCACCCGCACCCCGCCCACCGCGCCGAGCACGGAGAAGGTCAGCGCGGCCACCGCCGCGCTCCCGTACGCGGCGGGGTGCCGCACGGTGAGCTGGTACAGGGTGAGGGCGACGAGTGCGACCACCGCGCCCGCGAGCCACAGCGGACGCGGGCCGCGCCGCCGAGCGGCGAGCAGGGCGGCACCCGCCACCGCGTACCCCAGCGAGGACAGCGACACGCTCCAGTCCCAGGCGGGCAGCGGCAGCCCGGTGAGGGTCCGTGCGTCCCCGGTGACCGCCGGCGCGACGGCGAACGCGGTGAGCAGCAACAGCGACCAGCGGGGCATGGCGCGCTGTCCGAGAACGAGCACGGCGACGCCGAGGAGCAGGAGGAGCGGTACGTAGGTGTAGAGGTACCAGAGGTGGAAGGCGGCCTCCACGGAGCCGAAGAGGGCCCGCAGCGCCTCCTTGGCGCCGCCGTTCAGGGGCGGCCCGGACACGTACTGCCAGAGGAGGTAGACCGCCGTCCACACCGCCATCGGACGCAGGATCCGCCCGAGCCGGGTGAGGAGCTGGGCCTCGCCGCGCACCGGTGAGCCGGCGAGGGCGGCCCAGCCGGCCATCGCGAAGAACGCGGGCACGGCGAACCGGCCGGCCGAGTCGCCGAGGACGCCGGTCGTGCGGTGGCCCGCGTCGAGGAACTCGGCGGAGGCGTGCACCAGGACGACGGCGGCGGTGCAGACGACGCGCAGGAGGTCGATGTCGTACCGCCGGTCCCGGCCGGGTCTGCCCTGCGCGGTCGGTCCGGCGGGCAGCGCGGCGACGGGGGGCGCGGTTCGGGGCATCGTGGGGGTGCTCCTGACGGCATGGCCTGGCGATGGGCGAAGCCGCAGGCTCTCGTCGGCGGGTTACGGGACACCCACCACGACGTGAACGGCCCCCGACCGGAGTCGGGAGGACTCCGGTCGGGGGCCGCGGACGGTCCGTGCCGGCCGTCAGGCCTCGGGCAGCCGCTCCAGCTGGGTCTGGATGCGGGCGATGTCCTCGTCCGCCTTGGCCAGCCGCGTGCGGATCTTCTCCACCACGTGGTCCGGGGCCTTCGCCAGGAACGCCTCGTTGCCGAGCTTGGCCGTGGCCTGGGCCTTCTCCTTCTCGGCGGCGGCCAGGTCCTTGGCGAGCCGCTTGCGCTCGGCGGCCACGTCGATCACGCCGGACAGGTCCAGCGCGACCTCGACCCCGGCGACCGGCAGGGTCGCCGTCGCGGTGAAGGACTCGCCCTCCGGCTGCAGGCGCAGCAGCTGGCGGATGGCGGCCTCGTGCCGCGCGAGCGGCGTCCCGTCCAGGGTCAGCCGGGCCGGGACCCGCTGGCCGGGCTGGAGGCCCTGGTCGGCGCGGAACCGGCGGACCTCGGTGATGACCGACTGGAGCGTGGAGATCTCCCGCTCGGCGTCGGTGTCCCGGAAGCCGCCCGGTGCGTCGGCACCAGGAACGGACACGGCCTTCGGCCAGTCGGCGACGACGACCGACTCGCCGCCGGTCAGCGTGGTCCACAGCGTCTCGGTGACGAACGGGACCACCGGGTGCAGCAGCTTCAGCGTGACGTCGAGGACCTCGCCGAGGACCCGCTTGCTGACCTCGGCCGGCTCGCCGCCCGCCTGGAACGTGGTCTTGGACAGCTCGACGTACCAGTCGAAGACCTCGTCCCACGCGAAGTGGAACAGCGCGTCCGACAGCTTGGCGAACTGGAAGTCGTCGTAGTACGCGTCGACCTCGGCGACCACCGAGTTCAGCCGGGACAGGATCCAGCGGTCGGTCGGCGACATCCTCGACGCGTCCGGCAGCGGGCCCTCGACCGTCGCGCCGTTCATCAGCGCGAAGCGGGTCGCGTTCCAGATCTTGTTGGCGAAGTTGCGCGAGCCCTGGACCCAGTCCTCGCCGATCGGCACGTCGATGCCCGGGTTGGCGCCGCGCGCGAGCGTGAAGCGGAGGGCGTCGCTGCCGTACTTGTCCATCCAGTCCAGCGGGTTGACCGCGTTGCCGAAGGACTTCGACATCTTCTTGCCGAACTGGTCGCGGACCATGCCGTGCAGGACGACGGTGCGGAACGGCGGGGTGCCGTCCATCGCGTACAGGCCGAACATCATCATCCGGGCGACCCAGAAGAAGAGGATGTCGTAGCCGGTGACCAGGACGGAGTTCGGGTAGAACTTCGCGAGCGACTCGGTCTGTTCGGGCCAGCCGAGCGTGGAGAACGGCCACAGGCCGGAGGAGAACCAGGTGTCGAGGACGTCGGTGTCCTGGTGCCAGCCCTCGCCGCTGGGCGGTTCCTCGTCCGGGCCGACGCAGACGACCTCGCCGTTCGGCCCGTACCAGACCGGGATCCGGTGGCCCCACCACAACTGCCGCGAGATGCACCAGTCGTGGAGGTTGTCGACCCAGTCGAAGTACCGCTTCTCCATCTCCTGCGGATGGATCCTGACGCGTCCGTCACGGACGGCGTCACCGGCGGCCTCGGCGAGCGGACCGACCTTGACCCACCACTGCATGGACAGGCGCGGCTCGATGGTGGTCTTGCAGCGCGAGCAGTGGCCGACCGAGTGGACGTACGGCCGCTTCTCGGCGACGATCCGGCCCTCGGCGCGCAGCGCGGCGACGATCGCGGAGCGGGCCTCCAGCCGGTCCAGCCCCTGGAAGGGGCCGTGCGCGGTGATGACCGCGTGCTCGTCCATCACGGTGAGGGACGGCAGGTCGTGCCGTCGGCCGATCTCGAAGTCGTTCGGGTCGTGGGCCGGGGTGACCTTGACGGCACCGGTGCCGAACTCCGGGTCGACGTGTTCGTCGGCGACGACCGGGATGGACCGGTCGGTCAGCGGCAGCTTGACGAGCTTGCCGATCAGGTGCTTGTACCGCTCGTCCTCGGGGTGGACGGCGACGGCCGTGTCACCGAGCATCGTCTCGGCACGGGTGGTGGCGACGACGATGGTGTCGTCCCCGTCGCCGTACTTCATGGAGACGAGCTCGCCGTCGTCGTCCTGGTACTCGACCTCGATGTCGGAGATGGCGGTCAGGCACCGGGGGCACCAGTTGATGATGCGCTCGGCGCGGTAGATCAGCTCGTCGTCGTAGAGCCGCTTGAAGATGGTCTGGACGGCCCTGGACAGGCCCTCGTCCATGGTGAAGCGCTCACGCGACCAGGCGACGCCGTCGCCGAGGCGCCGCATCTGCCCGGAGATCTGCCCGCCGGACTCGCCCTTCCACCGCCAGACCCGCTCGACGAAGGCCTCGCGGCCGAGGTCGTGCCGGGACTTGCCCTCCTTGGCGAGTTCCCGCTCGACGACGTTCTGCGTGGCGATACCGGCGTGGTCCATGCCCGGCTGCCACAGCGTCTCGTGGCCCTGCATGCGCTTGCGACGGGTCAGGGCGTCGATGAGGGTGTGCTCGAAGGCGTGCCCGAGGTGCAGGCTGCCCGTGACGTTCGGCGGCGGGATGACGACGGCGTACGGAGGCTTGTCGCTCCCCGCGTCCGCCTCGAAGTAACCGCGTTCTACCCAGCGCTCGTACAGCGGCCCCTCTACGTCGGCCGGCGCGTACTGGGTCGGCAGTTCGGTGGTGGGCGCTGGTTGCGGCTGCTGAGTGTTCTCGGTCACGGGGGTCAGTTTAGGGGTGTCACGACCCAGTCCCGAAACGCGATTCCTTTGTAACGGTGCGACCCCCGGTGGCCTGAACCCTTCCCTCCTGAGCCAGGATGTCAACGACACGTAAGCATCTGGAGGGGAACCCAGTAATGAGCTACAACCAGCCGGGCCCGTACGGCGGGCAGCCCCAGCAGCCCGGACCGTACGGCCAGCCGGGTCCTTACGGCCAGCAGCCGCAGGCTCCGCAGCCCGGCTACGGCTACCCCCAGCAGGCTCCCCCGCCCGGCCAGCCCGGCTACGGCTACCCGCAGCAGCCCGGCCCGGGCGTCCCGCCCCAGCAGCCCCCGTACGGCCAGCAGCCCCCCTACGGCCAGGCCCCGTACGGCATGCCGCCCCAGCCCCCGGCGCCGGGCGGCGGTGGCGGCAAGAAGGCCGGCATCATCATCGGCGCGGTGGCCGTCGTGGCGGCCATCGGCGTGGGTGCGTACTTCGTCCTCGGCGGGGGCGGCGGCGCGGGCGGCGTGAAGGACGACGGGCCGCACAAGCTGACAACCCCGGACACGGTGCTGACCGAGTACAAGAAGGCCGACAGCGAGGGCGGCACCATGTCGGACAGCGACATGGAGGACGCCGCGAAGTGGGGGGTGAAGAACGCCAAGGACGTCAGCGCCTCGTACCAGGTGCAGGACGAGGAGAACCCGCTGGCCGGGAAGCAGCTCATGTTCTCCGGCGTCTACGGCACGATCGACGACCCGGAGAAGACCATCGACGCGATGTTCGCCCACATGGAGAAGGAAAGCCAGAAGGGCGGCGCGGACGAGGACGTCACCCTGCTCGGTGACCCCAAGGCGTACGAGCCGGATTCTCTGGAGGGCGCCGTGGTCAAGTGCCAGGAGGCCGAGGTCGACAACTCCGGCGGCGGTGCGGGCGAGCCGAAGAAGATGAAGATGACCTACTGCATCTGGGGCGACCACAGCACGCTCGGCTGGGTCATGCCCATGAACCTCCTGGACATCGCGGCGGGCAAGAGCGCCGACCCGGCGGAGGCGGCCGACATCACGGCCAAGCTCCGCAAGGAGGTCCGCGTCAAGCTCTGACGCAAGGAGCCCTACCACAGGGGGTGAGTACCGCAACGGCGGATGCCCACCCCCTGCTCCATCTACCGCTCACGCCCGGACGCACGCCTCAAGCGCGTGTGCCGGATTGACGCGGATCGCGATGAGCTTCGTCTGACAGACGGCCTTCTCGCCGAGCGAGTCCACACCGTCGCACGCCGCCCTGACCTTCGGACCGATGGCGTACCCCTTGGCGGCCAAGTAGTTCACGCAGTCGATCTGGTCGGCACTGGCCGTCGTGGCCGTCAGCAGCGGCACCACTCCGGCCACCGCGGCCACACCGGCCGCCACGAAGAGCCTCTTGGCCTTCAGGAGCTTCATGCGGATTTCTCCCGTCCTCATTCCACCCATTGCCCGAACTGGCAATCGATGCGGTCGGGATCAACAGATCACGAAGCTGCTTCCGCTCACCAGGGATGGTCGCGAATGTGGCGTGATCCGGCTCCTTCGGATTCCGGAAGACTGAAGAGGGGTCCGGCACTCTCCAGTGCCGGACCCCTCTTCAGAAGTTGGGCGATCGCTACGCCGTCTTCTGCTCGCCCGGCCCCCGGCCGCGGGCGTCGCGCGGGATCAGGGTCGGGTTGACGTTGGAGAGGACCACGTCCGCCGTGATGACCACGCGGGCGACGTCCTTGCGGGACGGGACCTCGTACATCACGCCCTGGAGGACCTCCTCCATGATGGCGCGCAGGCCGCGGGCCCCGGTCTGGCGGAGGATGGCCTGGTCGGCGATGGCCTCCAGGGCCTCGCGCTCGAAGTCCAGCTCCACGCCGTCGAGTTCGAACAGGCGCTGGTACTGCTTCACCAGGGCGTTGCGCGGCTCGACGAGGATCTTGAGCAGGGCCTCGCGGTCGAGGTTGTGGACCGAGGTGATGACCGGGAGGCGGCCGATGAACTCGGGGATCATGCCGAACTTGACCAGGTCCTCCGGCATGACCTCCTCGAACTGGTCCTTGGACTCCAGCTCCCGCTTGGAGCGGATCTGCGCGCCGAAGCCGATGCCCTTGGCGCCGGCCCGGCCCTCGATGATCTTCTCCAGGCCCGCGAAGGCACCGCCCACGATGAACAGGACGTTCGTCGTGTCGATCTGGATGAACTCCTGGTGCGGGTGCTTGCGGCCGCCCTGCGGCGGTACCGAGGCCGTGGTGCCTTCGAGGATCTTCAGCAGGGCCTGCTGGACACCCTCGCCGCTGACGTCGCGCGTGATCGACGGGTTTTCACTCTTGCGGGCGACCTTGTCGATCTCGTCGATGTAGATGATCCCGGTCTCGGCCTTCTTGACGTCGTAGTCGGCCGCCTGGATCAGCTTCAGCAGGATGTTCTCGACGTCCTCGCCGACGTACCCCGCCTCCGTGAGCGCCGTCGCGTCGGCGATCGCGAAGGGGACGTTCAGCATGCGGGCCAGGGTCTGGGCCAGCAGCGTCTTGCCGGAGCCCGTGGGGCCCAGCAGGAGGATGTTGGACTTCGCCAGCTCGATGGCGTCCTCGCGGCCCTGGGCACCGCCGTTCTCGCCGGCCTGGACGCGCTTGTAGTGGTTGTACACCGCGACGGAGAGCGCCTTCTTGGCCGCCTCCTGGCCGACCACGTACCCCTCGAGGAACTCGTAGATCTCGCGGGGCTTGGGCAGCTCCTCCCAGCGGACCTCGCTGGTCTCGGCGAGCTCTTCCTCGATGATCTCGTTGCAGAGATCGATGCACTCGTCGCAGATGTACACACCGGGCCCTGCGATGAGCTTCTTGACCTGCTTCTGGCTCTTCCCGCAGAACGAGCACTTGAGCAGATCGCCGCCGTCACCGATGCGTGCCACGGTGTGCTTCCCCTTCGCCTGGGAGACGCCCGGACGTCAACGTCCGGCGGCTCCTGGTGCTGCCTTATGTCCGACGGTACCCTGCCGAGCCCCCCGTTCGGGCCCCCCTTGGCACGGTTCGCTTTGACGTGAATCGCGTCAAACCGTGCCAAGGGGCGGCAGACGATACAGCCTCCCGAAGAATCCCGCGTCAGCGCAGGCTGGCGTTGTCCATCTTCCGGGTGGTGATGATCTGGTCGATCAGGCCGTACTGCAGCGCGTCCTCGGCCGTGAGGATCTTGTCGCGCTCGATGTCCTCGCGGATCTTGTCGATCGGCCGGGTGGAGTGCTTGGCCAGCATCTCCTCCAGCTGCGTCCGCATCCGCAGGATCTCGTTCGCGGCGATCTCCAGGTCGGAGACCTGACCGCGGCCGGTCTCGCTGTACGGCTGGTGGATCAGCACGCGCGCGTTGGGCAGCGCCATGCGCTTGCCGGGCGTGCCGGCGGCCAGCAGGACGGCGGCGGCGGAGGCCGCCTGGCCCATGCAGACCGTCTGGATGTCCGGCTTCACGTACTGCATCGTGTCGTAGATCGCGGTGAGCGCCGTGAAGGAGCCGCCGGGGCTGTTGATGTAGACCGAGATGTCCCGGTCGGGGTCCATCGACTCCAGGCACAGCAGCTGCGCCATGACGTCGTTGGCGGAGGCGTCGTCGATCTGGACGCCGAGGAAGATCACGCGCTCCTCGAAGAGCTTCGCGTACGGGTCGTACTCGCGGATGCCCTGGGAGGTGCGCTCGACGAAACGCGGGATGACGTAGCGGGACTCGGCCGCGGGGCCGGTGTACTCGGCGCGCGTGCGGTCGTACAGGCCGCTGCCGGGGAAGTCGTTCACGGTGTCTCCTGAGAAGGGGCTGAGGCGGTCGGCTGGGGCTGCTGGGGCTGTCGCCGGGCCCTGGGCGGGGCCCGGTGGGGTCCACGGGGCCGCGAGGGCTCCGTGGGGCCGCTCAGGCCCCGGTGCCGCCGCCGCCCGGCATGCCGGCGGCCGTGGCGATCACGTCGTCGATGAGGCCGTACTCCTTGGCCTCGAAGGCGTCGAACCAGCGGTCACGGTCGGAGTCGCGGGTGATCTGCTCGACCGTCTGGCCGGTGTGCTGGGCCGTGAGCTCGGCCATGCGCTTCTTGGTGTGCAGCAGCCGCTCGGCGTGGATCTTGATGTCCGAGGCCGAGCCGGCCAGGCCGGCGGAGGGCTGGTGGATCAGGATCTCGGCGTTGGGCAGCGCGAAGCGCTTGCCGGGGGTGCCGGCGCTCAGCAGGAACTGGCCCATGGAGGCCGCCAGGCCCATGGCGATCGTCACCACGTCGTTCTTGATGTACTGCATGGTGTCGTAGATCGCCATGCCGGCCGTGATGGAGCCGCCGGGGCTGTTGATGTACAGGTAGATGTCCTTGTCCGGGTCGGAGGCAAGGAGCAGCAGCTGTGCGGTGATCTTGTTCGCGATGTCGTCGTCGACCGGCTGGCCGAGGAAGATGATCCGCTCGTTGAGCAGCCGGTTGTAGACCTGGTCGCCGAGGCCACCACCGATGGAAGGCTCGCCGGCGGCGGAGGGCATCAGATTCGTCACGTATCCACCTGCTCGTCTTACGACGGCGCCGGGCCGTCTCACGTGTTCTGCCGGGGCTGGGGCCGTCCGGCGGTGCTCGGGGACTCCCCTGCCCTCGTATTCATGGACCCTAACGCGCGGGTCCCTTCGGGGAATCCCGCAGCGGGGGGTGTTCGCCGGGGGCGTAGCGCGGGGTGGGCGCCGCCGCCCGTCCGCCGTGGCCGCGCCGGTGGGCGGGCGGCGGCCGGATGCGCGGGGTCGCCGGTCGCCCGTGGCCGCCGGCTGCGCGCGGTCGCCGGGTACCCGCGACCGTCCGCGCTCACGCGGCGCCGCCCGCCCACCGGCCCGGCCGCAGGGCGACACGGGTCCGCGTCCGCGTGACAGGACGACGGGCCCCGGGTCGCGATGCACCCGGGGCCCGTCATGCGCACGTCTGAGGTGCCGCGGGGATCAGCCCTCGGTCTTCTCCTCGGCCTTCTCCTCGGCGGAGGCCTCGGTGGCCTCGGCCTCGGCGGCGTCCGTGGTCTCGTCCTCGTCCTCGTCCTCGAGGTCGACGATCTCGCCGTTGGTGTCCTTGACCGTGGCCTTCTCGACCACGACGGCCAGGGCCTTGCCGCGGGCGACCTCGCCGACCAGGAGCGGAACCTGGCCGCCCTCGACGACCGCCTGGGCGAACTGGTCGGGGGACATGCCGGAGGAGGCCGCGCGCCGCATGAGGTGCTCGGTGAGCTCCTCCTGGTTGACGTTCAGCTTCTCCTGCTTGACGAGCTCGTCGAGCACGAACTGGGTCTTGATGCCCTTGATCGCGGCCTCGCGGGTCTCGGTCTCGAACTCCTCGGCGGTCTTGCCCTGGATCTCCAGGTACTTGTCGAGGGTGAGGCCCATCTGGCCGAGCTGGTGGTGCTCGAGGTTGTGCTTGCGGGTGTTGATCTCGTCCTCGAGCAGCTTCTCGGGGACCGGGACCTCGACCAGCTCGAGCAGCTTCTCCAGGACGCGCTCCTGGGCCTGCGTGGCCTGGTCGTACTGCTTCATGTTCTCCAGGCGCTTGCGGCTGTCCGCCCGCAGCTCCTCGAGGGTGTCGAACTCGGAGGCGAGCTGCGCGAACTCGTCGTCCAGCTCGGGCAGTTCACGCTTGGCGACCTGGGTGACCTTGACGGTGACCTCGGCCTCCCGGCCGGCCGCCGAGCCGCCCTTCAGCTCGGAGGTGAAGGTGGCCTCCTCGCCGGCGGACAGGCCCTTGACGGCGTCGTCGATGCCGTCCAGCAGCTCGCCGGAGCCGATGGTGTAGGAGACACCGTTGGCGATGCCGTCCTCGAGGACCTCGCCGTCGACCTTGGCCTCCAGGTCGATCGTGACGACGTCGCCGTCCTCGGCGGCGCGCTCCACCGGGGTGGTGGAGGCGAAGCGCTCGCGGAGCTGCTCGACCGACTTCTCGACGTCCTCGTCGGTGACCTCGACGGCGTCGACCTCGACCTCGATGCCGGAGTAGTCCGGGATCTCGATGGCGGGACGGATGTCGACCTCGGCGGTGAAGTTCAGCGTCTCGCCGTCCTTCAGCTCCGTGATGTCGACCTCGGGCTGGCCCAGCGGGCTCAGCTCGGCCTCGTTGACGGCGTCGGTGTAGAACTTCGGGAGGGCGTCGTTGACGGCCTCCTCCAGCACCGCACCGCGGCCGAACCGCTGGTCGATGACCCGGGCCGGGACCTTGCCCTTGCGGAAGCCCTTCACCGTGACCTGCTGGTTGATCTTCTTGTACGCCGCGTCGAGGCTGTCCTTGAGCTCCTCGAAGGGCACCTCGACAGTGAGCCGAACCCGGGTCGGGTTCAGGGTCTCCACGGCGCTCTTCACGGTTCGGTCTCCTTGTGGCTGACTTCTCGGTTTCCGCCGGAACCAGAACGGCCCGGCTGATGCGCCGCCCGGAGGACTTCATCAGACGCTGAGAGACACGGGCGTGCAGCTTGATAGTAACGGCAGCGGCTACGGCGCCCAAAGGCGATCACCGGAGGGTGATCGCCGGGTGACTGGTCGGGGTGGCGGGATTTGAACCCACGGCCTTCCGCTCCCAAAGCGGACGCGCTACCAAGCTGCGCCACACCCCGTCTGGTGCGAGACGTAGGGTACATGCCGCCGGGCGGTCCTTCCGCCGCATTTCCCGGGCGCGGTGCGGCGCCGGTGGCGCGGCGGGAGCGGGGGTGCGGCGGGAATGGGGTGTGCGACGAGGGGGCACTACCCGCTACGATGCCTGTCAGTGCCGCGGTCACCCGACCTGCGGCGCGTGCTGTGCGGGCGTAGCTCAATGGTAGAGCCCCAGTCTTCCAAACTGGCTACGCGGGTTCGATTCCCGTCGCCCGCTCTGGATGGTCCGGGCCGGGCCGGAGGAGAAGTCCTCCGGCCCGGCCCCGGTCGTTTTCCGAAGCGGTCGCCCGCTCACAGGTCGCGGATGCGCGCCACGCGGGCCGGACGGGGCGGGTGCCGCGGACGCGGGCGCCGGGGCTGCGTCCGGCGCGGAGGGGGTGGCCGTCCGGGGGGACGGGGACCTCCCGCACCCACGGGGGACCTCCCGCGCCCTCGGGGCAGTGGGAAGCGTCGGCGCATTGATCACGGACGGCCTTGAGGGCGGGCGCCCGGGGTGGGCCGCCCCCCGGGCCGTCGGGGCCGAGGCGGTCCTCGGCGCGGTGGCCGTCCGCCCCCGCCGGGACCGGGTCCCGCGGCGCCCTCCCGTACGCCCCCGGTTCACGGACCGCTCCGGCCGTCGGGGACGAGGCGCGGCGGGGGCGAGGGCCGGGGCGGGCCTAGAACTGGATCGAGTTGATCGTCTCGGCTATCGAGTTCAGGAACCGCTGGATGTCGTCGGCCATGCCGGTCGAGGCGAGGAAGAAGCCGAAGAGGACCGCGACGACCGCCGGACCGGGCTTGAGGGAGCCGCCTCTCAGCAGCACCACCAGGATGACCGCCAACAGCAGCACCACGGACAGTGAAATGGCCACAACTGATCACACCCTCGGTCGGTTCCGCTTCCCCGGCCCGGGCGACGCGACCCCGCGCACCCCGCCAGAACCATCGTGCCACCAACCGGGCCCCCCTATGCGGCGGCTGACACATCGTCCGCCCGGCGGCGGCCGGACTCCCCGCGCCCACCCGCCCCCACGGGCCAACGACGCGGTGTCGCACGGCAATTCGAGGGACCACCCGCACAGGGAATTCGACCGGATCGTTTCCATCCCCACACAATGCGTTCGCCACTAATTCGAATTGTCGCCGCAGATGACCCGACGAGCGCGCGAGCACGGCGAACAAGGGGGAACGAAGCAGGGCATCGCACCGGAGTCGCCTGCTGGTCTTATGCACGGTTTAGTCCGGAACAATCGTGACAAGTACGGCCTGTGCGGCGGGTGGTTCCCTTATCAGGGCGATGTGTTGGCCGTCACGCCGACGACATCGCGCGCTTTCCCGAATCCGGGGCATCCGAGGTGAATAACCAGGAAAGACGCCGGGCGTTTTACGAATAGCCAGGGAGAACGCTAGGGTGCCTCAGATGTTCCACGCTGCCTCGTCCCCCGCAAGCGCAGCGAGCTCACCGATCCTCTCCCCGAGTTCCTGCCGGGAGGGTCAGTGACGAACTCGCTGCGACCGTACGGCAACCGCAGAACGCCGCTCCCCCCGGCACAGTCGCCGGCGTCCGGAGTGCCGAGCCCGCGCGCGAAGACACAGCGGAACGACCGGCCCTCCCCCTCCGGCAAGCAGCGCGACGCGTTCTTCGACAACGCCAAGTACCTGGCGATCGTGCTGGTGGCCGTCGGCCACGCCTGGGAGCCCCTCAAGGGCGACAGCCGGACCCTCGAAGCCGCGTACACGGTCGTGTACGCGTTCCACATGCCGGCCTTCATCATCATCTCCGGCTTCTTCTCGCGCAGTTTCGACATGCGCCCCGACCGGCTGCGGCGGCTGATCACCGGCGTCGCCGTTCCGTACATCGTCTTCGAGACCGCCTATCCCCTCTTCAAGCGGTTCGTCGACGACGACCCGCACCAGGAGATCAGCCTCCTCGACCCCTGGTATCTCACCTGGTTCCTGGTCGCGCTGTTCGTGTGGCGGCTGACCACGCCGATCTGGAAGGCGGTGCGGCACCCGCTGCCGCTGGCGCTCGGGTTCGCCATGCTGGCCAGCGTCACCCCGGAGATCGGTGACGACCTGGACCTGCAGCGCGTCCTGCAGTTCCTGCCGTACTTCGTGCTCGGTCTGTGCATGAGGCCCGAGCACTTCCACAGGGTGCGCCGCCGGTCGGTGCGGATCCTTTCGGTGCCGGTGTTCGCGGCGGCGCTGATCGTCGGCTGGTGGGCGGTACCGCGGATGAACACCGCGTGGTTCTACCACCGCGACGCCGCGCAGGAGCTGGGCGCGCCGTGGTGGGCCGGTCCGGTCATGGTGCTCGCCCTGTTCGGCTGCTCGCTGCTGCTGACCGCCTGCTTCTTCGCCTGGGTGCCGGGCCGCCACATGTGGTTCACCGCACTCGGCGCGGGCACGCTCTACGGCTATCTGCTGCACGGCTTCGTGGTGAAGGCCGGCGACTTCCAGGGCTGGTTCGAGCACTCGGCGCTGCACGGTCCGCTCGGTGAGATCGCCGTGAGCGTCCTCGCGGCCGTCATGGTGACGCTGCTGTGCACCAAGCCGGTGCGGCGGGTGTTCCGGTGCGTGATGGAGCCGAGGATGGAGTGGGCGTTCAAGCGGGACGCCGCCGAACCGGCCCGCGAGCGCGAACGGCGGGAGCAGCGGGAGACCCGCGAGAAGGTGTCCGTCTAGTCCGTCCGTCCAGTCCGTCCGTCCGGTCCCTCCGTCCCCTCGCTTCGCTCCCCCGCCACGAGACCGAGAAGTGCGCGCATCCGCGTGTACTTCTCGGTCAGCCGGGTGCGGGTCGCCTCGTCCAGTACGGCGAGACGCGCCGGGTCGGCGTTGTGGGCCAGGTCCGCCTCCTTCACCAGCAGCGCGCCGGGGGTGGTGAGGATGCGGGCCGCGTACGCCTCGGGCGGCTCCCCGGGCCGTTTGGTGACCGCGAGGACGATGTCCTTGGTCCGCCGGGTCAGCGCGGCCTCCTCGAGCCACTGGTCCGACAGCCTGCCGTCCTCGACGGCGTCGTGCAGCCAGGCGGCCGCGATCTGCTCCTCGTCGCCGCCGCGTCGCCGTACGCCCTCGGCGACGGCGCGCAGGTGCTCGGCGTACGGCCGGCCCGCCTTGTCGGTCTGGCCGGCGTGCGCGGCGCGGGCGACGGTCTCGGCCTCGGCCGGGGTCAGCGGGGCGCGCGGTGTCTCGGTCACCCGCCCAGTGTGCCCCGCGGGCGGGGGCGGGAGGGTCAGCGGGACGCGGCCGCCGTGGGGCCCTCGCGGCAGATCAGCAGCAGGGCGCGGTCGTCGTTGACGTCCTTGGCCACCGCCTCGATGAGGTGCCAGGCGGCTCCGTGGAAGCCGCCGGCGACATAGCGGTCGGCCTCGCCGGTGAGCCGGTCGATGCCCTCGACGATGTCCCGGTCGGAGGTCTCCACCAGGCCGTCCGTGAACAGCATCAGCACGTCTCCGGGGCGCAACGTGCCCTTCACCGGGTCGAACTGGGCGCCGTCGTACACGCCCAGCAGGGGGCCGTCGGCCGCCTTCTCCTCCCAGCGGCCGCTGCCCGCGCTGAGCTGGAGGCCCGGCGGGTGGCCCGCGGAGTACAGCTCGTAGTCGCCGGAGTCCAGGTCGAGGACCAGGTGGATGGAGGTGGCGAAGCCCTCCTCCCACTCCTGGCGGAGCAGATAGCCGTTGGCGGCCGGCAGGAAGCCGTGCGGCGGCAGGCTGCCGAGCAGACCGCCGAAGGCGCCCGACAGCAGCAGGGCGCGCGAACCGGCGTCCATGCCCTTGCCGGACACGTCCGTCAGCACGACCTCCAGGGTGCGCCCGCCGTTCGTCCGGGCCGCGACCACGAAGTCGCCCGAGAACGACTGCCCGCCCGCCGGGCGCAGGGCCATCTCCCGGTGCCAGCCGTCCGGCAGCTTGGGCAGCTTGCTCTGCACCCGGATGCGTTCGCGCAGGTCGAACAGCATGGTGCCGCCGCGCCGCCAGGGCACGCCCACCCGGCTGCGGAACTGGGCGACGAGCAACCCGAAGAGTCCGCAGGCCGCGACGACGAGGACCACGCCCGGCGTGACCCGGGCCGCGCCCTCGGTGTAGGGGCCGAGTCGCACGGACTCCACGATCAGCGCGGTCGCCGCCGCCGCGTACAGGCCGAGCAGGCTGGCCGGGCGCAGCAGCAGGCCGCCGGCGACGATCGGGACGACCAGCGCGGCCGGCGCGCACCACACGGAGTTGGCGAGTGTCCCGGCGGTGATCAGCGGGACGGTCAGCAGCAGTCCGGCGAGCGCGATCCAGTCCGAGCCGTCCCCGCGGAAGTAGTCGACGGCGGCCCGGCGCACGCCGACGCGGGCCCGGTGCCACTGCTTCTTCAACCGGGCCGTGAACGTGTCGGCTTCCGCGCGCCGCTGTCGTCCTGCTGCCATTAGTTCGGGACCCTATCCATCGGACCGGCCGCTTGGCACGGGAGGTCCTGGTTGTCCCCCGTCCGGGGACCGACTTCACAGTGAACTTCACCGGACGCCGTCGCGTGGCCGCCCGGGAGAAATTCCTTCGCCCGTCCCGCCCCGCCCTGGTAGGCATGGCTCATGGCGAACGAGCGCACGAGCGGGACGAGCGGTGTGACCGACGGCTCAGCGGACTTCGGGACCTCGCTGCGGACCCTGGAACCGGACGAGTGGGACAAGGCGTACGCGACGCTGCTCCGCGCCTTCGGCGGGGTCGAGGAGGCCCCCGAGGAACGGGAACTGTGGAACGCGCTGACCGAGTTCGACCGCTTCCTGGCCGTCTGGGACGGGGACGCGTGCGTGGGGACGGCGGGCGCGTTCTCGTTCCGGCTGACCGTGCCCGGGGGCGCGTCCGTACCGGCGGCGGGCGTCACCATGGTCAGCGTGGCCGCCACGCACCGGCGGCGCGGGGTGCTGACGTCGATGATGCGGCGGCAGTTGGACGACGTGCGGTCCTGGGGCGAGCCGCTGGCGGTGCTCACGGCGTCCGAGCCGGCGATCTACGGCCGGTTCGGGTACGGGGCGGCGAGCTTCCAGGTCAACGCCGAGATCGACACCCGGCGCGCGGGCCTGTCGGTGCCGGCCGGCACCGACGACGTACGGCTGCGGTACGCGGCGCCCGCCGACGTGCTCGACGCCTGCGAGGCGGTCTACGCCCGGCTGGTGCCGCGGCGGCCGGGGATGCTCGAGCGCCGGCCCGGCTGGGAGCGGCTGGGGGTGCTCGACCCGGAGAGCGACCGGGACGGGGCGTCGCCGCTGCAGTGCGTCGTCGCCGAACGGGACGGCGAGACGGTCGGGTACGCGCGGTTCCGGGTGAAGCCGGGCTGGGGGCCGGCCGGGCCGGACGGCACGGTGATCCTGAGCGCCCTGGACGCGCTGGATCCGGCGGCGGACGCGGCCCTGTGGCGGTTCCTGTTCGACATCGACCTGACGTCGACGCTGGTGGCACGGGGGCGGCCGGTCGACGAGGGCTGGCAGTACATGGTGTCGGACGTCCGGCGGTGCCGGCCGACGCTGCGGGACGCGCTGTACGTGCGGCTGGTCGACGTCGGGGCGGCGCTCCGGGCGCGGACGTACCAGGCGCCGGTGGACGTGGTGCTGGAGGTGGAGGACGCGTTCTGCCCCTGGAACACGGGGCGTTGGCGGCTGAGCGGGGACCCGAAGGGGGCGTCCTGCGAGCGTACCGAGGACGCGGCGGATCTCGCCCTGTCCGTGCGGGAGTTGGGCGCCGCGTATCTCGGCGGGGTGGGCCTGGGGGCGCTGGCCGCGGCCGGCCGGGTGCGCGAGGTGCGGCAGGGGGCGCTGGCGGAGGCGTCCCTGGCGTTCGGCAGCGGTGGCGCGGCACCGTGGCTGCCGCACGGGTTCTGACCGCCGGGCGGTGGCCTGACTCAGGTGGCCTGGCAGGTGGGGCACCAGAAGAGGTTGCGGGCGGCGAGATCGGCGGTGCGGATCTCGCCGCCGCAGATGTGGCAGGCCAGGTCGGCCCTGCGGTAGACGTACACCT
>NZ_JAPSKQ010000005.1 GCF_031181555.1 Streptomyces sp.
CCTCGCTGGACGCCGCCATCGGCGGCGAGCCGGACGGCGAGAGCGTGCTGGCGGACTTCATCGGTACCGAGGACGCCGCCCTGGAACTGGTCGAGGACTTCCACGCCCTGGCCCCGATGATCGCCGAGCTCGACGAGCGCGAACGCAGGATCGTCCACTGGCGCTTCGTCGAGGAACTCACCCAGGCGGAGATCGGCGAGCGGCTCGGCTGCTCCCAGATGCACGTCTCGCGGCTGCTCTCCCGCACCCTGAAGCGGCTGCGCGCCGGCATGCTCACCACGAGCTGACCGGGCGGGGGTGCCCGCCCGGGCTGCGGTCCAGTGGGGTGGCCACACCCCGGGCGGGGGCTCCGCTAGCAGATCGACTGGCTGCTGTTCACCAGGCGGTTGTTGCGGAACGTCGTGTTCTCGCCGCAGGGGCTCTCACGGATCGACGAGTCCGTCACCGTGAGGTTCTGGAGGGTGATGTCCCTGTTGTTCGGGAACTCCGAGCGGGCCGCCAGGCGGATCTCGCCGCCGCCGGTGACCGTTCCGCTCTGGGCGGCGAGGTTCACGTTGTAGCAGTTCTCGATCAGGATCGCGTTGTTGCCGGTGTGCGAGAGCGTCACCCGGTCGATCGTCGCGCCGCCGCTCTCGGAGACGCAGAACACGCCGCGTCCGCCGCCGCGCGCGACGACCTCGCCGACGCGGATGTTGGTCGGGTAGGAGCTGCCGATCCGCCCGTTGCGGTTGGCCATGCGGAAGGCGGCGTAACCGGTGCCGGTGCCCGCGTTCTCCGCGTCCACCTTGGCGACCGTGGCGTTGACGGTCTGGTTCAGCAGCAGGCCCGACTCGCCGACGTTGCGGGCGGTGACCGTGCCGACGGTGAGGCCGTCGACGCCGTACGTCTCGACGGCGTGGCTGGACGCGCCGGAGACGTAGACGTGGTCGATGCGGACGTTGCGCGTCCACTGGCTGGTGTCGCCGCGGTTGTCGATGCGGACGCCGAGTCCGCGCGACAGGCGCATGTCGATCTGGCCGAGGACCACGTTCTGCACGTTGCGCAGGAAGATGCCGTACAGCGGGGCACCGGTGACGTTGAGGTGCTGGACCTCGATGTCCCGGGTGCCGCGGGAGTAGACCGGGGCCTGGTCGCCGGAGCCGCTGCCGGTGACGTTGATGGTGCCGCAGACGTCGAGCGTGGTGTAGCTGGGCAGCGAGATGCGCGAACCCGCGGAGATGGAGCCCGAGCCGCGGACCACCACCCGCTCCTTGCTGGTGCGGCCGGAGGACAGGCTGTTGATCGCCGCCTGGACGGCCGCGCGCATGTCGGTTCCGGTGTACACGGTGCTGCCGCCGCGCCGGGCGGTCCAGGTGCCGCCGCTCTGCACGGCCTCGGCCTGGTAGGAGCCGTCACCGCAGGCGGCGGCCCGGGCGGGGGCCGGGGTGGCGGCGTCCGCGCTCGTGGCGGCGGTGGCGGGGGCCGACAGGGTGCCGGCCGCGGTGAGGAGTGCGGTGGCGCCGGCTGCGGCGAGGAGTGCGGCTCTGCGTCCCATGGGTCCTCTGCTTCCGTCGTCGAATCGATTCGACTGAATCGATTCATCGTGTGGGGGGCGGAGAGTTTGGCAAGGGCATGGCAATCGCGTCAATGGTCGCGACCGGCTTGCGGTCGCTTCGTGGTCGGTTCCGGTGGGGCGGGAGTCGGGCGGCCGTGTGCGGGAGACTCGGACGCATGCGGACTGCGTACGGTGTGGAGACGGTCAGGGCGGCGGAACGGGAACTGATGGCACGGCTGCCGGAGGGGGCGCTGATGCAGCGCGCCGCCGCCGGGCTCGCCGCGGCCTGTGCGGACCTGCTCGGGCGGGTGTACGGCAGCCGGGTCGTCCTGCTGGTCGGCAGCGGGGACAACGGCGGTGACGCCCTGTACGCCGGTGCCCGGCTGGCCCGGCGCGGCGCGGGGGTGAGCGCGGTGCTGCTCGCGCCGGAGCGCGCCCACGCCGGGGGGCTCGCGGCGCTGCGCCGGGCGGGCGGCCGGGCGGTGGGCGCGGAGGCGGCCGGGGAGCTGATCGAGCGGGCCGATCTCGTCCTCGACGGCATCGTCGGGATCGGCGGCAAGGGCGGGCTGCGGCCGGAGGCGGAGCCCCTGGCCGGCGCCGTCGCGCGGGCGCGGGCCGCGGTGGTCGCCGTGGACCTGCCGAGCGGGGTCGACGCCGACACCGGGGAAGTGCGGGGGACGGCGATCCGGGCCGACCTCACGGTGACCTTCGGGACGCACAAGCCGGGCCTGCTGATCGATCCGGCGCGGGAGTACGCGGGGTCGGTGCGGCTGGTCGGCATCGGACTGGAGCTGCCGGCGGAACCCGAGCTGGAGGCGTTGCAGCACGCGGACGTGGCCCGGCTGCTGCCGGTGCCGGCCGCCGAGAGCGACAAGTACCGGCGGGGCGTCGTCGGCATCGCGGCCGGGTCCGCCCGCTATCCGGGGGCCGCGGTGCTCGCGGTGGCGGGGGCGCTGCGCGGCGGCGCGGGGGCCGTACGGTACGTCGGTCCCGCCGGGCAGGCCGTGATCGCCCGCTTCCCCGAGACGCTGGTGTCGGACCGGGGACCGGAACACGCGGGGCGGGTGCAGGCCTGGGTGGTCGGGCCGGGGGCCGGGGACGACGCGGCGACCGTCGCGGAGGTGCTGGCGGCGGACGTACCGGTGCTGATCGACGCGGACGGGCTGCGGCTGGCCGAGCCGTCGGCGGTACGGGCGCGCCGGGCGCCGACCCTGATGACCCCGCACGCCGGGGAGGCCGCCGCGCTGCTCGGCGTCGAACGGAACGAGGTCGAGAACGGCCGGCTGTCCGCGGTACGGGAGCTGGCGGCGCGGTACGGGGCGGCCGTGCTGCTCAAGGGCTCGACGACCTTGGTGGCCGACGCGGGCGGCGGGCCCGTACGGGTGAACCCGACCGGAACCTCCTGGCTGGCCACGGCGGGGAGCGGGGACGTGCTGTCGGGCCTCGCGGGGTCACTGCTGGCGGCGGGACTGTCGGCCGTGGACGCGGGGAGCGCGGCGGCGTACCTGCACGGCCTGGCGGGCCGCTTCGCGGCGGACGGGGCACCGGTGGGGGCGCATGACGTGGCGGAGAGGATCGCGGCGGCCTGGCGGGATGTCGTGCGGGGGTGAGGTGCGGGTCCCGGCGGGGCGGTCGTGCGTGGCTGGGGTGCGGGTCCTGGGGGACGGCCGTATGCGGCTGGGGCGCGGGTCCCCGGTGGGGCGGTCGTGCGTGGCTGGGGCGCGGGTCCTGGCGAGGCGGTCGTGCGTGGCTGAGGTGCGGGCCCCGGCGGGACGGGGGCGGCATGGGGCTCTGAGACACTGGGCGGGATGAACGAGACAGTTGCCCAGCGGACCGCCCAGCTGCGGGCCCGTGCCGAGATCGACCTGGCCGCCGTGCGGGCCAATGTGCGCGCCCTGCGGGAGCGTGCGCCCGGCGCCGCTCTCATGGCCGTGGTCAAGGCCGACGGGTACGGGCACGGCGCGGCCGCGTGCGCGCGGGCGGCTGTCGGGGCCGGGGCGACCTGGCTGGGCACGGCCACGCCGCAGGAGGCGCTCGCGCTGCGCGCGCCCGGCGCCGGCGTGCCCGCCGACGTGCGGATCATGTGCTGGTTGTGGACGCCCGGCGGACCGTGGCGGGAGGCGATCGAGGCCGACCTCGACGTGTCCGTCAGCGGCACGTGGGCGTTGGAGGAGGTCCGCCGGGCCGCGCGGCTCGCGGGACGGGCCGCGCGGGTGCAGCTCAAGGCCGACACCGGGCTCGGGCGCGGCGGCTGCCAGCCCGACGACTGGGCCGGGCTGGTCGCCGGGGCGCTGCGCGCCGAGGCCGAGGGGCTGCTGCGCGTCACCGGCCTGTGGTCCCACTTCGCCTGCGCCGACGAGCCGGGGCATCCCTCCATCGCCGCCCAGCTCGCCCGCTTCCGGGAGATGGTGGCGTACGCCGAGGAGCAGGGGGTGCGCCCCGAGGTGCGGCACATCGCCAACTCGCCCGCCACCCTCACCCTCCCCGAGACCCACTTCGACCTCGTCCGCCCCGGCATCGCGATGTACGGCGTCTCACCCAGCCCCGAGATCGGCACCCCGGCCGACTTCGGACTGCGCCCGGCGATGACCCTGTCCGCCTCCCTGGCCCTGGTGAAGCACGTCCCGGGCGGCCACGGCGTCAGCTACGGCCACCACTACGTCACCCCGGGAGCCACCACCCTGGGCCTCGTCCCCCTCGGCTACGCGGACGGCATCCCGCGCCACGCCTCCTCCGCCGGTCCCGTGCTGGTCGAGGGCAAGTGGCGCACGGTCGCGGGGCGGGTCGCGATGGACCAGTTCGTCGTCGACCTGGGCGGGGACGAGCCGGCGCCGGGGGCCGAGGCGGTCCTCTTCGGCCCCGGTGACCGCGGCGAGCCCACCGCCGAGGACTGGGCGCAGGCCGCGGGCACCATCGCGTACGAGATCGTCACCCGGATCGGAACCCGCGTGCCGCGCGTCTATGTGAATGCGACGGCGTGAACGAGTCGGTGGACGAGTTGTCGGCATGAACACATTGACGTGCGCGGGGAACGGGACGGGTGATCCGCGCGGAGACACGGAACCCACCCCGGCCAGTGGCCCGGCGAAGAGGAGCGGTACGTGAGCGAGAGCAGTGCGCAGGCCGTCACGACCGCTGCCGCGGCGGCCGCCGCCTCCGCCACCTCCGCCGCCGGAGCGTCCGGGGGCTGGCGCCGGGCGACCGGCATCGCCGGTGCGGCGATAGGCGTGATCGCCACCGGAGCCGCCGCCGGTGTCGCGATAGAGCGGATGACGGTCGGCCGGAGCGTGCGCAGGAAGGCCCGGCTCGTCCTCGACTCCGCGGGACCGTACGGCGCGCTGCGCGGCACGCCCGGCAAGGCGTACTCCGACGACGGCACCGAGCTGTACTACGAGGTCGACGACCCCGATCCGGACCCCGACGCCACCACGCCCGCGCGCCGGCGCCGGCTGTTCGGGCGCAGGTCCCCGGCTCCGGTCACCGTCGTCTTCAGCCACGGCTACTGCCTCAACCAGGACTCCTGGCACTTCCAGCGGGCCGCGCTGCGGGGCGTCGTACGGACCGTGCACTGGGACCAGCGCAGCCACGGCCGCTCCGGGCGGGGCGTGGCCCAGACGGAGCGGGGCGAGCCGGTCACCATCGAGCAGCTGGGGCAGGACCTGAAGGCCGTCATCGACGCGGCGGCGCCCGAGGGACCGATCGTGCTGGTCGGGCACTCCATGGGCGGGATGACGGTGATGGCCTTCGCCGACCGGTACCCCGAGCTGGTCCGCGAGCGGGTCGTCGGCGTCGCCCTCGTCGGCACCTCGTCGGGGCGGCTCGGCGAGGTCAACTTCGGACTGCCGGTGGCCGGGGTCAACGCGGTGCGGCGGGTGCTGCCGGGGGTGCTGAAGGCGCTCGGGCAGCGGGCCGAGCTGGTGGAGAAGGGGCGCCGGGCCACCGCGGACCTGTTCGCCGGGATCATCAAGCGGTACTCGTTCGCGTCCCGGGACGTGGACCCGGCCGTCGCCCGGTTCGCCGAGCGGATGATCGAGAGCACGCCGATCGACGTGGTCGCCGAGTACTACCCGGCGTTCAACGACCACGACAAGACCGAGGCCCTCGCCCACTTCGCCGGCCTGCCGGTGCTGGTGCTGGCCGGTGTGCAGGACCTGGTGACGCCCAGCGAGCACAGCGAGGCGATCGCCGATCTGCTCCCGGACGCGGAGCTGGTGCTGGTGCCGGACGCCGGGCACCTGGTGATCCTGGAGCACCCGGAAGTGGTCACCGACCGGCTCGCCGACCTGCTCACCCGCACGGGCGCGGTGCCGGCAGGGATTACCGTGAACGGTTATGGAAGCACCAGCGACACCGCACGGCCCGGCTGAGCCGCAGCCGTCCACGAACGCCGTCGAGCTGACCGTCACCTCGCCCGGCCAGATGCGCGAGCTCGGCCGCCGGCTGGCCAAGCTGCTGCGCGCGGGCGACCTCGTGATGCTCTCGGGTGAGCTCGGCGCGGGCAAGACGACACTGACCAGAGGGCTCGGCGAGGGGCTCGGCGTCCGGGGCGCGGTCACCTCCCCGACGTTCGTGATCGCCCGGGTGCACCCGTCCCTGGGCGAGGGTCCGCCGCTGGTCCACGTCGACGCGTACCGGCTGTCCGGCGGGCTGGACGAGATGGAGGACCTCGACCTCGACGTCTCGCTGCCCGAGTCGGTGATCGTCGTGGAGTGGGGCGAGGGCAAGGTCGAGGAGCTGACCGAGGACCGCCTCCAGCTCGTCATCCACCGCGCGGTCGGCGACACCACGGACGAGGTGCGGCACGTCACGCTCACCGGGCTGGGCGAGCGCTGGCGGGGCACCGACCTGAGCGTGCTGTCGGCCTGAGGCCCCGTGCGCGCCCGGGGCCGCGCCCGGACGGCCCGGGGCCGCTCCGGGCCGCCCGGGACCGCCGCGGATGAACATTCCGACAAGACGTCGGCAAACTGTTGCGTTCGGTGTCCCGAGCGTGGTCACATGGTATCCAGCTCGTAGTTAGGTGTGCCTAACTACGTTCGCCCCCGACCCCCAGGAGGCGTCCATGCCGGCCGACCGGAGCACCCACCGGCCCACGGTGCAGCAGCCGCAGTCGCCTTCCGGGGTGCCGATGAGCGACCTGCTCGCCGCCTGCGCCGCGGCCGCCGCGATCTCCACCCCGCCCCGCGTCCCCGAGCCCGGGGGCACCGGGCCGGCGGAGGGCCGCGACCGTCACGCCCCCCACGACCGTCATCACGACCGTCACGGCCGCCCGGACCGCCGCGAGGCCGCGTAGCCGGAGTCGGCCGGTGCGCCCGGACCGGTCCGCCGGCCTCCGGCGGTCACGGGACGACGACGACCTTGCGGCCGATCGTCGCGAACTTCCACATCGCCGCGCCGTCGGCGCGGGTCTCGCGCACACCGCCCGTCCGCTTCCTGGGGTCGGGGTCCGGGGCCGAGCCGTCGACCGCCGCGCTGAAGCCGATCACCGTGCCCTCGACGGAGGCGAAGCGGACGACGTGTTCGACCGGGACGCCGTCCGATCCGGTGATGCGCTTGGAGCGGGACGTGACCCGGTAGGTGCCCGGTGCGGGGTCCACCGTGCTGGGGCTGACCCCGAACGTGCGCCTGACCCCGCCGTCCGCCCCGACCAGCCAGACCCGGTCGTCGTCGAGGGAGTACACGACCCGGGCGCCCTGGCCGGACCGGCCGGGCAGGGCCGTGGGGTGGTTCCCGTCCCGGGGTGCCTCGGGGACGGCCGGTGCGCCGCCGGCGCTCGGGTGGCGCAGCTCGGCCGGGACGTTCACCGACGCCTGGTGGCCGAGGAAGCCGACCGTCGCGAAGGCCGTCGCGGTCAGCCCCGCCACGATCACCGAGCTGGTGCCTGCCACCGCCGTCACCTCTGTCCCGCTCTGTCCCGTCCTGTACGTATGTCGACGCGACCGTAGCAGGACGTGACCGCCCGGCCGTCGCGGCCGTGGCCGGGGCGCGGGAGCCGTAGGCTGTTTGCGTGCTCTTGCTCGCTCTGGATACCGCCACCCCCGCCGTCACCGTCGCGCTGCACGACGGCCGCGACGTCATCGCCTCGTCGAGTCAGGTGGACGCCCGCCGCCACGGTGAGCTGCTGCTCCCGGCGATCGACCGGGTGCTCGCCGAGGCCGGTCTGAAGCTGGACGCCGTCACCGGGATCGTCGCCGGCATCGGCCCGGGCCCGTACACCGGGCTGCGCGTCGGCCTGATGACCGCGGACACCTTCGGGCTCGCGCTCGGCGTCCCCGTGCACGGTGTGTGCACGCTGGACGGCCTCGCCTACGCGGCCGACCTGGAGGGCCCCTTCGTCGTGGCGACCGACGCCCGCCGCAAGGAGGTCTACTGGGCGCGCTACGCCGACTCCCGCACCCGCCTCACCGACCCGGCCGTCGACCGGCCCGCCGCCATCGCCGAGCAGGTCAAGGGCCTGCCCGCGGTCGGCGCGGGCGCGCTGCTGTACCCCGAGACCTTCCCCAAGGCGCACGAGCCCGAGCACGTGTCCGCCGCCGCCCTGGCCCGGCTGGCCGCCGAGAGGCTGGCGGCGGGCGAGGAACTGCCCGCGCCCCGGCCGCTGTACCTGCGCCGGCCCGACGCCCAGGTCCCCAAGAACTACAAGGTGGTCACCCCCAAGTGACCGGACCCGAGACTGCCGTGCTGCGCGAGATGCGCTGGTGGGACATCGATCCCGTGCTGGCTCTGGAGCGGGAGCTGTTCCCCGACGACGCCTGGTCGCGGGGGATGTTCTGGTCCGAGCTGGCCCATGCGCGCGGGCCCGGGGCGACCCGGTGCTACGTCGTGGCCCAGGAGGGCGACCGGATCGTCGGATACGCGGGACTCGCCTCCTCCGGGGACCAGGCCGACATCCAGACCATCGCCGTCACCCGCGACCACTGGGGCACCGGCCTCGGCTCGCGGCTGCTGACCGAACTGCTGCGGGCGGCGACCGCCTTCGAGTGCGCCGAGGTGCTGCTGGAGTGCCGGATCGACAACGTCCGCGCCCAGAAGCTCTACGAGCGCTTCGGCTTCGAGACCATCGGGGTCAGGCGCGGCTACTACCAGCCGGGGAACGTGGACGCCCTGGTGATGCGCCTGACCGACCCGTCCACCCCTGCGAACCCGCGAATCCCGTGAACGGCGGACAAGGAACCGAGAGCCATGGCTGACGAACCCCTGGTACTGGGGATCGAGACCTCCTGCGACGAGACCGGCGTCGGCATCGTCCGCGGCACCACCCTGCTGGCGGACGCCGTCGCCTCCAGCGTCGACGAGCACGCCCGTTTCGGCGGTGTCGTCCCGGAGGTCGCCTCCCGGGCGCACCTGGAGGCGATGGTGCCGACCATCGACCGCGCGCTGAAGGAGGCGGGGGTGAGCGCGCGCGACCTGGACGGCATCGCCGTCACCGCCGGCCCCGGCCTCGCCGGCGCGCTGCTGGTCGGCGTCTCGGCGGCCAAGGCGTACGCCTACGCCCTCGGCAAGCCCCTGTACGGCGTCAACCACCTCGCCTCGCACATCTGCGTCGACCAGCTCGAGCACGGGGCGCTGCCCGAGCCGACGATGGCGCTGCTGGTGTCCGGCGGGCACTCCTCGCTGCTGCTGTCGAGCGACATCACCTCCGACGTCCGCCCGATGGGCGCCACCATCGACGACGCGGCGGGCGAGGCCTTCGACAAGATCGCCCGCGTGCTGGACCTCGGCTTCCCCGGCGGCCCGGTCATCGACCGGTACGCGAAGGAGGGCGACCCGGACGCGATCGCGTTCCCGCGCGGCCTGACCGGGCCGCGCGACCCGGCGTACGACTTCTCCTTCTCCGGGCTGAAGACGGCCGTGGCCCGCTGGATCGAGGCGAAGCGGGCGGCGGGGGAGGAGGTGCCGGTGCGCGATGTGGCGGCCTCCTTCCAGGAGGCGGTCGTGGACGTGCTCACCCGCAAGGCCGTGCGCGCCTGCAAGGACGAGGGCGTCGACCACCTGATGATCGGCGGCGGGGTGGCCGCCAACTCCCGGCTGCGGTCCCTCGCCCAGGAGCGCTGCGAGGCGGCCGGCATCCGGCTGCGCGTGCCGCGGCCCAAGCTGTGCACGGACAACGGCGCGATGGTCGCGGCACTGGGCGCGGAGATGGTCGCCCGGGGCCGCCCGGCCTCCGACTGGGACCTGTCGGCGGACTCCTCGCTGCCGGTGACGGACCCGCACGTGCCGGGCGAGGCCCACTCCCACGACCACGTGCACGAGATCGGCAAGGAGAACCTGTACTCGTGACGGTCGCGCTGATGTGGGAGGCCCGGGCGGTGCCCGGCCGGGGTGCCGACCTGCTGGCCTGGGCGCAGGAGCGGGCGCGGGAGCTGTCCGGACGGCCCCTGCGCCGGGAGACCTTCCGCGCCCCGCAGGACCGCGTCCTGGTCGTCACCTGGTGGGACGCCCCGTACGACGCGGAACTCCCCGAGCTGCCGGAGCCGGACGGGGAACTGGTCACGCGGGCGGCGCACCGGTGGCGGTTCGAGTCGCTCGGAGGCACCTGACCCCGCGTCGGCCGGAGCGCGGCCGTACGCCAGGACGCCCGCCCGGCGCAGCATGTCCCCGTAGGGGTCGGTGACCAGGTGGCCCACGTTGCCCAGGCGGGCCGGCCGCCACCGGGCCGCGGCGTGGCCGCGGTTCAACGAACCGGTCGGCCTGCTGCGGGACGACCTCGGCGTGGCGCCGGTGCTCTCCCGGGAGGAACCGCCGGAGGACTCGCCGCGCGCGGCCGTCGCCGGCCTCCGGGCGTGACGCCGGTGGTGAGCAGGGGGTACGGCACCTGCTCACCACCGGTACCGGACGCCGGGGCGGAACCCGGCGAAGGGGCGGGCCCGGGCGGGTCACTCCGCCGCGGACACCTCCGTCCCGCACCGCAGCCGCCGGTCCGCCCCCGGCGTCCGCGTCGGGCCCGTGAGGAGGAGGCGGACGGTGTGGCGGACGTCCGCGCTCGATGCCGCCAGCCGCAGCTCCAGGGCGCCCGGTTCGACGACGCGGGCGCCCGTGCGGTCGGTGAACGCCGAGAGGTCGGCGTGGAAGCGGAAGGTCACCCGCGCCGCCGCGCCCGGAGCCAGTTCCACCCGCTGGTAGCCGATCAGGCGGACGTCCGGACGGGTCACCGACGCCACCGGGTCGTGCAGGTAGAGCTGCACGACCTCGGCGCCCTCGCGGTCGCCCGTGTTGCGCACGGTCAGGGACACGTCGTACGACCCGTCCGTCGCGAGCTCCACCGGCGCGTCGCCGCCCGTGCGGTCCTCCCAGGCGAACGTCGTGTACGAGCGGCCGTGGCCGAAGGCGTACAGCGGGGTCGGGTCGAGGTTGCTGACCTCGCCCGCCAGGCCCAGCGGCGGCTGGAGGTAGGTCCACGGCTGGCCACCGGGCAGCCGCGGCACGCTCACCGGCAGCCGGCCGGAGGGGTTGACGCGGCCCGACAGCACTCCCGCCACCGCCGGGCCGCCCTCCTCCCCCGGGAAGAAGGCCTGGACGGCGGCGCCCAGGCGGCCCTGCCAGCGGCCGAGCGCGTACGGGCGCCCGGTGAGCAGCACCAGCACGACCGGCACCCCCGTGGCGACCAGCGCGTCCAGCAGGTCCGCCTGGACGCCGGGCAGGTTCAGGTCGGTCGCGTCGCAGCCCTCGCCGGAGGTGCCGCGGCCGAACAGGCCCGCCCGGTCGCCGAGCACCGCCACGCACACGTCCGCCTCGGCGGCGCGTGCCACCGCCTCCTCGAAGCCCGCGGTGCCGGGGCCGGAGGTGTCACAGCCCTCCGCGAACGTCACCTTGGCGTCGGGCAGCTCGGCGCGCAGCGACTCCAGCACGGTCGGGACCTCGACGCCCGTCGGGACGCCGGGGTGGTGGGGGAGGACGTGGGACGGGAAGGAGTAGCAGCCCAGCATGGCCAGCGCGTCGTCGGCGCGGGGCCCGACGACCGCGATCCGGGTGTCGGGGGAGAGCGGGAGCAGGCCGTCGGGGTTGTCCAGCAGGACCACCGACTCCTCGGCCAGGCGGCGGGCCACGGCGCGGTTCCCGGCGGAGTCGAGGTCGACCGGGGCGGCCGGCTCAGGGGTCCAGTCCTCGTCCAGCAGGCCCAGTTCGCACTTCTGGAGCAGGACCCGGCGGGCCGCCCGGTCCACCAGCTCCGGCGGGACCTCGCCGGCCCGGACCGCCTCCAGCAGGGGCTCGCCGTAGCACTTGAGGGTGGGCAGCTCGACGTCGATGCCGGCCAGCAGCGCCGCGTGCGCCGCCTCGGCCGGGGTGCCGGCCACCCGGTGCAGGGTCTGCAGGAAGCCGATGCCGAAGTAGTCGGAGACGACCGTTCCGGTGAACTCCCACTCCTCGCGCAGGAGCCGGGTGAGCAGCCCCGGGTCGGCCGACGCGGGCACGCCGTCGGTCTCGGTGTACGCGGCCATCACCGAACGTGCCCCGCCCTCGCGCAGCGCCATCTCGAACGGCGGCAGGGTGACGTCGGCGAACTCCCGGACCCCGGCCCGCACCGGCGCGAGGTTGCGCGCCCCGGCCGAGGCGGCGTACCCGGCGAAGTGCTTGAGCGTGGCGACGACCCCGGCGGACTCGAGGCCGCGCACATACGCGGTGCCGATCGTGCCGACCAGGTACGGGTCCTCGCCGATGGTCTCCTCCACCCGGCCCCAGCGCGGATCCCGCACGACGTCCAGGACGGGCGCGAGGCCCTGGTGGACGCCGGCCGAGCGCAGGTCCTGGCCGATGCGCCGGGCCATCCGCTCCACCAGCTCGGGGTCGAAGCTCGCGCCCCAGGCCAGCGGGACGGGGTAGGCGGTGGCCCGCCAGGCGGTGAACCCGGCCAGGCACTCCTCGTGCGCGACCGCCGGGATGCCGAACCGGCCGGCCGCGGCGATCCGGCGCTGGGCGCGGGCCAGTGCCCGCGCGCCGAGGTCCGGGTCGACGGGGGCCGTGCCGTAGGAGCGGGTGATCTGGCCGAGGCCGAGGGTGATCAGCTCGTCCCAGTCGTAGTCCGAGGTCATGTCGTGCTGGTGCGGGGCGACACCGCCGCCGTCGGTGTCGGCGCCCACCCACACGCCGTACAGCTGGGCGGTCTTCTCCTCCAGGGTCATCCGGGAGAGCAGGTCGTCGACGCGGGCGGCAGCGGGCAGGGCGGGGTCACGCCAGGGCACGGGGGTCATGAAGCTCCTGTCGGGTGGACGGACGGCCCCTTCATGAACGCGTGGTACGAATGTTTCGAAATATGCATCGAATGTTCCGGGAACCTATGGTGCCCGGAGGGCTTCGTCAAGGGGGCCCGCAGAGATACGATCGCCGCCATGACTTCCCCGCAGCCCGCTGAAACCCGGACGCGAGGGCGCAGCGCGCAGACCGCGACCCTCGCCGAAATCGCCCGCGAGGCCGGTGTCTCCGCGCCGACTGTTTCGAAGGTCCTCAACGGTCGCGCCGATGTCGCCCCCGCCACCCGCAGCCGGGTCGAGGGACTGCTGCGCGCCCACGGCTACCGGCGCCGACGCGCCGAGGCCACCCGTTCCCCCCTGATCGACCTGGTCTTCCACGAGCTGGAGAGCGCCTGGGCGATGGAGGTCATCCGGGGCGTGGAGAACGTGGCCCGGGACGCGGGCCTCAGCGTCGTGCTCTCCGAGAGCGCGGGGCGGCTCACCCCGGGACGCACCTGGGCCGACCAGGTCGCCGCGCGCCGCCCGCACGGCGTGATCCTCGTGCTGTCCGGTCTGGACGAGTCCGGGCGGGCGCTGCTGACCAGCCGCTCCATCCCGTTCGTGGTGATGGACCCGGCCGGTGATCCGGGCACCGACGTGCCGTCCATCGGCGCGACCAACTGGCAGGGCGGGCTCGCCGCCACCCGGCACCTGGTCGATCTGGGCCACACCAGGATCGGGGCGATCAGCGGGCCCTCGCGGATGATGTGCAGCCGCGCCCGCATCGACGGCTACCGCGCCGCCCTGGAGACCGCCGGGCTGCCGGTGGACCCCGGGCTGATCGTGACGGGCGACTTCCACCACGAGGCCGGCTACCGGCAGGGCCTCGCCCTGCTGCGCCGGGACGACCGGCCCACCGCCGTCTTCGCCGGCAACGACCTCCAGGCCCTCGGGCTGTACGAGGCCGCGCGCGAGCTGGGGCTGCGGATCCCCGAGGACCTGAGCGTGGTCGGGTTCGACGACCTGCCGGTGGCCCGCTGGGTGGGGCCGCCGCTGACGACCGTGCGGCAGCCGCTGACGGAGATGGCGGAGGCGGCGGCCAAGCTGGTCCTCGACCTCGGCAAGGACGAGAACCCGGTGGCGGCGACCCGGGTGGAGCTGGCGACGAGCCTGGTGGTGCGCAGCAGCACGGCGGCCCCGGCGGGGATGTGAGCCCGCCGGGCGACGTCGCTGCCGGATGAAGTCGGCCGTCGGTCCTTCGAAACTTTCGGAGGGGGTGGGAGGGCGTCGCGGGCTCTTCGGAGTCTGAGAATTTCCCAAGAAAACCGGTCCGGAGGTCGTTGCTCGTCATAATTCGGACTTACGTTCCTGTTCGTGACGGGACATCAGGGGAGCGGCGGAACCGGTGACGACGGGGCCGGTGACGAGTCCGGGGGCGCGGGCGCGGAAGCGGGCACGGGCGGACGGGCGGCCCGGCGGGTGCGGGTGCTGAGGATCGCCGGACTCGCGCTGGCGGGCGTGCTCGTCCTGGGCGCCGGGGCGGCGGGCTGGGCGTACTGGCAGCTGAACGACAACATACGAAGCGTCGACATCGACAGCGCCCTGGGCGACGACCGCCCCGCCAGGCCCCTGACCGCCCCGTCCCCGGACGCCTCCGCCCCGGCCCCGCCCGTGCCGACCGGGTCCCTGAACATCCTGGTCCTCGGCTCGGACTCGCGCGGCGGCGACGGCGCCGGCGCCCGTTCCGACACCGCCATGATCGTCCACCTCGACGCCGGCCGGACCGGCGCGACGGTGGTCAGCATCCCGCGCGACACCCTCGTCGACCGGCCCTCGTGCCCGCTGCCGGACGGGGGAGCGACCCGGCCGGTGTCCGGCGCGATGTTCAACAGCGCGTACGCGGTGGGCGGGCCGGTGTGCGCGGTGAAGACCGCGGAGGCGCTCACGGACGTCCGCATGGACCACTACGTCGAGATCGACTTCGCCGGCTTCGAGGGCCTGGTCGACACGCTCGGCGGGGTCACCGTCACCACGGACGAGGACATCGACGACGACCGGAGCCGTCTGCGCCTGGAGGCGGGCACCCACCACCTCGACGGCGCGGACGCCCTCGCCCTGGCCCGCACCCGGTACGGCATCGGCGACGGCGGCGACCTGGGCCGCATCGGGCTCCAGCACCAGCTGGTGAAGGCCCTGCTGGAGCGGGTCGCGGAGCAGGACCTGCTGACCGACCCGGTGAGGCTGTACGAGGTCGCCGACGCCGTCACCGGCAGCCTCACGACCGACACCGGCCTGGACTCGCTGGGCGAGCTGACGCGGTTCGGCCGGAGCCTGCGGGACCTGTCGTCGGCCGGCGTCACGACCCTCACCATGCCGGTGCTGCCGGCGCCCTGGGACGGCAACCGGGTGGTGGCGGACGAGCCGGAGGCGGAGGAGCTGTGGGCGTCGCTGAGGTGAGTCCCCGGAGCGGACCCGGCCCGCGGGAGCGTACGGCCGGGAAAATTCTCGGAGAATCTTGAAGGAACCGGGGAGGCCGCCGAATAAATCGAGAGAGGCTGTCGATCCCGGCGTCACCCGTTCGACGCAGGGGTGAGAGGCCGGGAAGGACCCGGCCCGCACGACACCAGGAGTCGCGATGCCGCGCTATCTCTCCCTGATCCGGATCGACGAGAACAACACCCCCGCCGGGGGACCCAGCCCCGAGCTGATGCAGCGCATGGGTGAGCTGATCGAGGAGATGACCAAGGCCGGGGTCCTGCTCGACACCGCGGGGCTGCACCCGACCGCCCAGGGCACCCGGGTGCACTACGAGGGCGGACAGCTCTCCGTCACCGACGGGCCGTTCACCGAGTCCAAGGAGGTCATCGGCGGCTACGCCCTGATGCAGGCCAAGGACAAGGCCGAGGCGATCGAGTGGACCAAGCGGTTCCTGAAGGTGCACGAGGAGCACTGGACGGTGACCAGCGAGGTGCGGGAGATCGTGGAGCACTGAGCGGGCCGGGCGCCGGGCGGGCCGAGCGGGTCCTCCGCCGGGTCCCCGGCGGCCCCTCCTTGGCCGGGCCGCCGTACGGGTGTCTGATGGTGGGCTGTGACACCGCAGCCCACCGATGACGCCCACGGCACGGCCGAGACCGTCGAGACCGTTTTCCGCATGGAGTCCCCCCGGGTGATCGCCGGCGTGGCCCGCATCGTCCGGGACGTCGGCATCGCCGAGGAGCTCGCCCAGGACGCCCTGGTCGCCGCGCTGGAGCAGTGGCCGGAGGACGGGGTGCCCGGCAATCCGGGCGCCTGGCTCATGGCCACCGCCCGCCACCGTGCCGTCGACCTGATCCGCCGCCGGGAGAACTACGCCCGCAAGCTGGCCGAGATCGGCCGGGACCTGCCGGCCGCGGCACCGCCGGAGGAGCCCGCCGACCCGGAGGACATCGACGACGACCTGCTGCGCCTCGTCTTCACCGCCTGCCACCCGGTGCTCTCCGCCGAGTCCCGGATCGCCCTCACCCTGCGCCTGCTCGGCGGCCTGACCACGGCCGAGATCGCCCGCGCCTTCCTCGTGCCGGAACCGACGGTGGCCCAGCGCATCGTGCGCGCGAAACGCACCCTGGCGAAGCGGGACATCGCCTTCGAGGTGCCCTGCGGCCCCGACCGCGAGGCCCGCCTCGGCTCGGTCCTGGACGTCATCTACCTGATCTTCAACGAGGGGTACGCCGCCACGGCCGGCGGCGACTGGCTGCGCCCCGCCCTGTGCGAGGACGCGCTGCGGCTGGCCCGGGTGCTGTCCGGGCTGATGCCGAAGGAGCCCGAGGTCCACGGCCTCACCGCGCTCCTGGAGTTCCAGGCCTCCCGCACCGCCTCCCGCACCGGTCCGGACGGCCGGCCGGTCCTCCTCGAGGACCAGAACCGCGCCCGCTGGAACCGCCTGCTCATCGCCCGCGGCGTCGCCGCCCTCGCCCGCGCCGAGGCCGTCTCCGGCGGCGCCCCGGGCCCGTACGCCCTCCAGGCCGCCATCGCCGCCTGCCACGCGCACGCGTACTCCTACGAGGAGACCGACTGGCCCCGCATCGCCACGCTCTACGGCCTCCTCGCCGCCCGCGCGCCCTCCCCGGTCGTCGAACTCAACCGGGCGGTGGCCGTCTCCATGGCCGAGGGGCCCGCCGCCGCGCTGCCCCTCGTCGACGCCCTGACCGGCGTGCCGGCACTGCGCGGCTACCACCTCCTGCCGAGCGTGCGCGGGGACCTGCTGGCCCGCCTCGGCCGTACGGAGGAGGCCCGGGCGGAGTTCGGGCGGGCGGCGTCGCTGACCCGGAACGAACGGGAGCGGGAGCTGCTGCTGCGGCGGGCGGGGACGCCCGGCCGGGACACCGGGGCACCGGGGGACGACCACCCGTCCGGCTGACCGGCGGGGCGATCGTCGCGTCCTGAGCCGGTGTCACGTCCTGAGCCGCCGTCACCTCCCGGGCCGCTCCGCTCCCGTGGGCGGCTCCCCGCGGGCGGCCCCCGCGGACCTCACCGCACCGGGTGGCCGAGCAGCATCGTCGGGGCGCCGTCGACGCGGGTCAGGAACACCGTGACGGACTCGGTGCCGTGCGGCTTGGGCAGGACCTTGCGCCGCAGCTCCTCCGGCTCCACCGCCGAGCCGCGCTTCTTGACGGTCAGGGTGCCGACCCGCCGCTCCCGCAGCAGCGCCTTCAGCCTCTTGGCGTTGAAGGGGAGGCGGTCGGTGATCTCGTAGGCGGTGGCGTACGGCGTGTCGTGCAGGGCGTCGGAGGTGACGTAGGCGATGGTCGGGTCGATCAGTCCGCCGTCCAGGTCCGCGGCCACCTCGGCGACCAGGTGGGCGCGGATGACGGCGCCGTCCGGCTCGTACAGGTACCTCCCGACCGGCCGGACCTCGGGGTCCGGGAGCAGGGTGTCGGGTGTCGCGTGGACGCCGGCCCCGGCGGGCAGCAGCGTCGCCCGCCGCGCCCCCGGCGTCACGTCCCGGCCGAACCACAGCATGGCCTCCTTCACGTCCCCGCCGTCCGAGACCCACTCGGCCGTCGCCTCCGCGGGGATCGCCTCGTGCGGAATGCCGGGCGCGATCTTCAGCATGCCGAGCGGTGCCTTGAGCGCGGCGGACACGGCCCAGGACAGGGGAGGGGAGTAGGCCTCCGGATCGAAGATCCGGCCGCGTTTGGAGGAACGCCGGGCAGGGTCCACGAACACGGCGTCGTGTCCGGCCGTGTCCACCTCCGTCACGTCGGCCTCGCGCACCTCGATCAGGTCGGCGAGACCGAGCGCGTCGGCGTTGGCGCGGGCCGCCTCGCAGGTCAGCGGATCCCGGTCGACGGCCAGCACCCGGATCCCGGCGCGGGCGAACGCGATCGCGTCGCCGCCGATCCCGCAGCACAGGTCGGCGACGGACCGTACCCCCTTCGCCCGGAGGCACTCCGCCCGGTACGCCGCCACGCTCGCCCGGGTCGACTGCTCCACCCCGTTCGGCGTGAAGAACATCCGCCGGGCGTCCTCGGCCCCGAACTTCGCCACCGCCCGCTGCCGCAGCCGCGCCTGGCCGAGCGCCGCCGACACCAGCTCGGCGGGGTGCTCGCGGCGCAGCCGGGTCGCGACGGCGAGTTCGTGCGCCGGGTCGGTGTCGCGCACCTCGTCGAGGAGGGCGCGGCCTTCGGGGGTGAGGAGGGGGGCGAGGTCGTTCACCGGCCCATTGTCGGCCAGTCGGTGGACCGTGCGCCTCCGGCCGCGGTGTCGGGCCGGGTCGCGGGCGGTGGACTGCGAGGATCCGGCACCATGCGAGTAGTAGGACAAAATGACAAAAAGTGGGCCGGTTGCCGGCCCCCGGGCGGTGCGCGGATCGGCCTCGCCGTGCTCACGCTCGCCATCCTCGCCGCGGGCTGCGGACGGAGCGGCACCGAGGTGGTGCCGGCGGGCGGCCAGCAGCCCCTCGAGGCGCCCCCGGCCCGCGCGCTCGACTCCTACGCCACGAAGCTGCGCGCGGCGCACGCCGCCCGGGTCGCCGCCGCGAAACGCTGGGGACTGAAGAAGGTGCCCCTGACCGCTCCTCCGCCCCCGGCGAAGAAGCCGCGGATCACCACCCGCAAGGGCTTCGAGGTCGACGGCCACCGTCGACTGGACCTCCCCCCGGTCTTCACCACCGTCCCCACCGAGGAGAAGGTCGTCTTCCTCACCATCGACGACGGCGCCGAGAAGGACCCGGCGTTCCTGCGGATGATGAGCGAGCTGAGGGTCCCGTACACCGCCTTCCTCAGCGACTACCTGGTCAAGGGGGACTACGGCTACTTCAAGGAGATGCAGGACCGGGGCGTCGGCCTGCACAACCACACCCTGCACCACCCCTACATGCCGAACCTGTCCTACGCCCGCCAGAAGCGCGAGATCTGCGGCATGCAGAAGGTCATCGAGAAGCGCTACGGCAAGCGCCCCGCCCTCTTCCGCCCGCCCTTCGGCAACTACGACAAGGCCACCCTGCGCGCCGCGAAGGCCTGCGGGATCACGCACGTCCCCCTCTGGAACGAGGAGGTCTTCGTCGACCGCTGGGAGTACCGCGAGTGGGACCGCGAACTGCACCCCGGCGACATCGTCCTCACCCACTTCCGGGGCCGCGAGGACTGGAAGGGCACGATGCCGGACATGATCCGCCGCTTCCTGGACAAGGTCACGGCCGAGGGGTACGCGGTGGGACGGCTGGAGGACTACCTGTGAGGCGCCGGGGGGCACGGGCCGCCCTCCTCGCGGCCGCCGCCCTGCTGACCGCGCTCGCCGGGTGCGGTCCGTCGGCGGGGCCGGGGGACGGGGCGGCCGTGCGCGGGGCCGGGGAGAGGGGCGCGGAGGACGGTGCGGGTCAGTCGCCCGGAGACGGCCCCGCGCCGGGAGGAGGCGTACCGCCCGTCGTCGACCACGTCCCGACCGACGACAGGGTCGTCTTCCTCACCTACGACGACGGCGCCGAGCGCGACCCCCGCTTCATCGACCTGGTGCGCGAACGCCGTCTGCCCGTCAGCATGTTCCTCACGGACAGCGTGGTGGGCCCCGGGTACGCGCACTTCGCCCGCCTGCGCGCGGTCGGCGCGAGCCTGCAGAACCACACCCTCGACCATCCCGCCCTGCGCGGTCTGCCCTACGCCGGCCAGCGCGCCGAGATCTGCGGCCAGCAGCGCAAGCTCAAGGAGCGCTTCGGCGTCCGCCCGCACCTCTTCCGCCCGCCCCACGGCACGTACGACACCACGACCCTGCGCGCCGCCGCCGACTGCGGCATCGCGGCGGTCGTGCTCTGGCGGGTGACGCTGGAGGGCGACGGCCACCTCGCCTACACCCGCGGCGCGCACCGCCTGACCCCCGGTGACATCGTCTCCGTACCGTCGGGCGGGGCCCCGGCCCCGTCCCTGGCGGAGCGGACGACGCGGTTGCTGGACGAGCTGGAGGAACGGGGGCTGAGGGTGGGCAGGCTGGAGGACTACGTCCGGCGAACCAGCCCGTCCGGCGATTGAGGACAGGGCCCGTTCAGGGCCGGAGGGGGGCCCGGGGCACAGCCCCCGGGGACGGTCACTGCGGCACCGCCCGCTCGCACGCACACGCGAGGACGACACGCCCCCTCTGCCGACGCGCCGCACGGCGATTGGCACTCCGCTTGACCGAGTGCTAATCGCGGTCATAGTCTCAGGTCTGGCACTCCCCCCTGGAGAGTGCCAACCACGCGACGGGCAGGTCCGGCACCCGCGACGACGGATCGACCTGGTCGCCACCTCAGACAGTTAACCCCGTGAGATCTCCGAAGGGGGAGGTCGGATCGTGACGACCGCCAGCTCCAAGGTTGCCATCAAGCCGCTCGAGGACCGCATCGTGGTCCAGCCGCTCGACGCCGAGCAGACCACGGCTTCGGGCCTGGTCATTCCGGACACCGCCAAGGAGAAGCCCCAGGAGGGCGTCGTCCTGGCCATCGGCCCGGGCCGCATCGAGGACGGCAAGCGCGTCGAGCTCGACGTGAAGGTCGGCGACGTCGTGCTGTACAGCAAGTACGGCGGCACCGAGGTGAAGTACAACGGCGAGGAGTACCTCGTCCTCTCGGCCCGCGACGTCCTCGCGATCGTCGAGAAGTAAGTCACCTCGCAGCACATTTGCTCCTGACTGCGCCCCTGGTCCCCGCGACGCTCACCGATCCGGGCGCCCGGGGCGCAGTGTTTTCACTCAGATTCCCGAGAGGGCTCCCGCTGCCATGGCGAAGATCCTGAAGTTCGACGAGGACGCCCGTCGCGCCCTCGAGCGCGGCGTCAACAAGCTTGCCGACACGGTCAAGGTGACGATCGGCCCCAAGGGCCGCAACGTCGTCATCGACAAGAAGTTCGGCGCCCCCACCATCACCAACGACGGTGTCACGATCGCCCGCGAGGTCGAGATCGAGGACCCGTACGAGAACCTCGGCGCCCAGCTGGTCAAGGAGGTGGCGACCAAGACCAACGACATCGCGGGTGACGGTACGACCACCGCGACCGTGCTCGCCCAGGCGCTCGTGCGCGAGGGCCTGAAGAACGTCGCCGCCGGCGCCTCCCCGGCCGCCCTGAAGAAGGGCATCGACGCCGCCGTCAAGGCCGTCTCCGAGGACCTGCTCGCCTCGGCCCGCCCGATCGACGAGAAGTCCGACATCGCCGCCGTCGCCGCGCTGTCCGCCCAGGACCAGCAGGTCGGCGAGCTCATCGCCGAGGCGATGGACAAGGTCGGCAAGGACGGTGTCATCACCGTCGAGGAGTCCAACACCTTCGGTCTGGAGCTGGACTTCACCGAGGGCATGGCCTTCGACAAGGGCTACCTGTCGCCGTACTTCGTGACGGACCAGGAGCGCATGGAGGCCGTCCTGGACGACCCCTACATCCTCATCACCCAGGGCAAGATCTCCGCCATCGCGGACCTGCTGCCGCTGCTGGAGAAGGTCATCCAGGCCAACTCCTCCAAGCCGCTGCTGATCATCGCCGAGGACGTCGAGGGCGAGGCCCTGTCGACCCTGGTCGTCAACAAGATCCGCGGCACCTTCAACGCCGTCGCGGTGAAGGCCCCCGGCTTCGGCGACCGCCGCAAGGCGATGCTGCAGGACATGGCCGTCCTCACCGGCGCCACGGTCGTCTCCGAGGAGGTCGGCCTCAAGCTCGACCAGGTCGGCCTGGACGTCCTCGGCTCCGCCCGCCGCGTCACCGTCACCAAGGACGACACCACGATCGTCGACGGCGCCGGCAAGAAGGAGGACGTCGCGGGTCGCGTCGGCCAGATCAAGGCCGAGATCGAGACCACCGACTCCGACTGGGACCGCGAGAAGCTCCAGGAGCGCCTCGCGAAGCTGGCCGGCGGCGTGTGCGTGATCAAGGTCGGCGCCGCCACCGAGGTGGAGCTGAAGGAGAAGAAGCACCGCCTGGAGGACGCCATCTCCGCGACCCGCGCCGCGGTCGAGGAGGGCATCGTCTCCGGTGGTGGCTCCGCGCTGGTCCACGCCGTCAAGGTCCTCGAGGGCAACCTCGACAAGACCGGCGACGAGGCCACCGGTGTCTCCGTGGTCCGCAAGGCCGCCGTCGAGCCGCTGCGCTGGATCGCCGAGAACGCCGGCCTCGAGGGCTACGTCATCGTCTCCAAGGTCGCCGAGCTCGAGAAGGGCAACGGCTACAACGCCGCCACCGGCGAGTACGGCGACCTGATCAAGGCCGGCGTCATCGACCCGGTCAAGGTGACCCGCTCCGCCCTGGAGAACGCCGCCTCCATCGCCTCCCTCCTCCTGACGACCGAGACCCTGGTCGTCGAGAAGAAGGAAGAGGAAGAGCCGGCCGCCGCGGGCCACGGCCACGGCCACGCCCACTGAGCGATCCGCTCGGAGAACGCCGCGAGGGCCCGGCACCGCTGAACAGCAGCGGTGCCGGGCCCTCGCCCGTGCGTGGCGCGCCTACTGGTACGTCACGTCGGAGTCCCGGTAGAGGCAGGACCTGCCGTCGGGACCACTGCCGAGCGAGGTCGGCTCGTCACCGCTGTCATTGCCCTTGAAGCGCTCGCAGACGACGGTCTTCTTCTTGCTGTCGCCGACGATCTTCACGCCCGAGAGGGTCGCGGTGTCACCGTAGTTGGCGTTGACGCCGGCGAGGACCTTGCCGGGGCTCGTGACCAGGACGTTGTCGACCACCAGGTGGCGCTGGTACTGGGTGCCGCAGTTGCCGCACGAGCGGTAGAGCTTGCCGAAGTCGGAGACCTGGAAGTCCCTGATGGTCAGGGTGCCGGCGCCGTTGTGCTGGAAGACCTTGTCGTCGGCCTTGCGGGCACCGCCGCCGATCACCTCGTACCGGGCCGACGACGACTTGCCCTTGAAGCTGGCGGCGTCCTCGCCGACGTCCTCCCACCACACGTTGATCAGGGTGCAGCTGCCGGTGCAGTGCACTCCGTCGGCGGCGGGCGCACCGAGGATCACGTTCTTCAGCGTCGCGCCGTCGGCGAGCTCGAACAGCGGGTCCTGGCCTTCGCCCTGGCCGCTGCCGCCGAGGGCGCCCGAGCCGTGGAAGCGCTTCAGGGAGCCGTCGTACTCGCCCTTCACCTCGATGGTCGAGGAGACGGGCTGCTCGTCGGTGGGGGTGGGCCAGGAGGCGAAGCCGGTGCCGGCGGAGGGCTTGCCGTCCGCGGGGGCGGTGGTGCTCGCGGAGGCGGAGGGAGGGGCAGGGACGGTCGCGGACGCGGAGGGGGCCGTGGAGGGAGATGCGGAAGGAGCCGTGGAAGGAGCTGTGGAGGGCGACGCGGAGGTGCTCGCCGTCGGGTTC
Organism: Streptomyces sp.; assembly: GCF_031181555.1. Classification (GTDB taxonomy): domain Bacteria; phylum Actinomycetota; class Actinomycetes; order Streptomycetales; family Streptomycetaceae; genus Streptomyces; species Streptomyces fimbriatus. Next base: position 23,493 of record NZ_JAPSKQ010000005.1, read on the forward strand.
GCCGGGGGCGTCGAACCGTTCACCTCCCGCAGGGTCCAGCTCTTGCCGGCGGCCTTGTCGCAGGAGTTCTGCTGCAGCAGACCGTCCTTGGGGGTCAGGCACCTCTCACTGTGCGCGTTGACCAGGTGGTGGGCGGCGTCATCGAGGGAACTCACCTTCCAGACCTGGGAGGGGCCCCCGTCGCAGCTCTGCTGCTGCACGGCCTTCCCGATGGAGGCCGAATCGTCCTTGACGCCCACGCACAGGCCGGTGGCGGAGGACTTCACGGTGAAACCGTCGCCGGAGTCGGTCAGTTCCCAGTTCTGGTCCGCGCCCCCGTCGCAGGCCGCCAGGGCCAGCCGCACCCCGTCGGCCGTGCTTCCCGACGGGACCTCCAGACAGGTTCCGCTCGCCGCGTTCACCAGGCGGTAGGTGCCCGCGCCCGGCCCCGCGGCGGATGCCGACATCAGCACGCCGCCGATCACGGCGCCGCCCACGAGGGACGTGGTGAGCGCACCGACCAGGACGGTGCGGCGTCGGCCGTTCTTTCTCCGGTGCCCCGTGCGCGGGGCGGTGTTCGTACTGCGCATGTCACGGCTTTCGTTCGATGTGCGATGGCCCTCGGTGTCCACCGGTCCGTTGTCGCCGCCGCACGGCGATGGGTTGCCGTGCGGCGGCGACTTCTTCCGGAACCGTGCGGCCGGGCCCTCGCCCACCCGCCGGTCAGCCGCGGGTCAGGCGGACCGCCGTCGTCTCCGTGACCGTCACCGGCTTGTCGTAGTCCGGGTCCGTGGCCGTCGCACGCGCCTCGACCTCCACGTCGCCGCGCTGGAACGGTACGGAACCGGTGGGCGTGGCCGTCGCGGTCCAGGCGACCGGTTCGCCCGGAACGCAGGACACCGACGTCGAGTACGAGCCGCGGATGAGGTTCTGCCTCTTCACCTGGGTGACGTCACCGGACACGTTCACCTGGACGGGCTTGTTGCAGCTCACCGTGCCGTGGAGGGTGGCCTTGCCGTTGAGGGTGCTCGCCGTGCCCTTCAGCGCGACGGCGAGGCCGAGGTCGAGCTCGGCCGGCGGGGGCGGGTTGTCGATGTGGACCTCGCCGCGGGCGGCGGTGGAGCCTCCCTCGCAGTGCTGTACGAAGGTGGCGTCGAGCTTCTCCACGTACCCCTGCGGACCGAACTCCACGGCGTTGATGGTGAATTCGCCGGTGAGGGTGTTGCATCCGCGGCCGTTGCCGCTGAGGGAGAGGCCGGGCTCGGTCGGCTCGTTGAAGGGGTGGCGGGTGGCTCCGGTGTACGTGCCCGGTGCGAGGGCCGTGCCGGAGGGGGCGGCGAGGTCGAGGTACCACCAGTCGCCGTTGGCTCCGTCCACGGAGAGGGAGACGACGTTGTTCCCGGTGTCGGCGGAAACGTTCAGGCGGTCCTGGGACGAGGTCGAGTAGGCGTAGGACTGGCCGCCACTGACCCAGTCGCCCTCGTCGCCGCTGAAGCTGAAGGAGCCCTCGGCGACCGGCTGCGCGTGCGCCTCGGGGCCGGGCAGCAGGCCGGTGGAGCCGGTGGCGAGGCCCAGGGCCAGTGCGAGGACGACGGCGGCGCGGCCGAGGACGCGTCCGGGCGCGGTGAGTTTCATGGACATATCCCCCACAGAGATTGGAGTTCCCCTGTGCCGACGGGAACCGATCATCGGCGGGGTGAGTCTGCCAAGCGCGTGGGAGCGCTACAACTGCGTTTTTCCAGCCTTCAGTTGATGTTCGTCCGTACGCGCGCGGGGGAGCCGGGCCTGCCGGGGTGACCGGCGCGGCCGCGGGACCGGCCGCGCCGGTGGCGAGTGCGCCGGAGCAAAGCCGCGTCCGGCCGGTGGGCGGGGCGGGACCCGGTCGTGACCCGTCACGGTGTCCGGCGCCGTTCGGGACTGTCCCGGACACCGTGAAGTGCTTGCGGCGGCGGGGTGGACCCGGGCAGCGTTCCTGTCGCACGGGCGAGCGGCGGGAACGGACCCCTCGCCCGTGCCCCACACGACCTTTCACCGGAGGGGGAACATCCATGCGCAAGCACCTGCGCATCGGTCTGCCGTGCCTGGCGGCGGCCGTGACGACGCTGGTTCCGGGCGGCCCGGGGGCGTCGGCCGCTCCGGCCGGGGGCGAGGACGTCACCGTGTACGTCGGCTCCGGCGGAACCTCGCTCGCCGGGCTCTCGGGGACGTCACTCCTGCGGGTGGCCGGGAAGGCCGGCCTCACCGCGCAGAATCCGGTCGGGTCCCTGCGTGACGCCCAGGCCGTGCTCGAGGCCAGGCACACGAGGAACGCGACGATCATGCTCCGCGGCGGCACCTACACCGATGCCGGGGTGGAGTGGGGGCCGGGCATCGCCGACGGTACGGTCACGGTCAAGGCCCAGCCGGGGACGGGCCCCGTCACGTTCGACGGGCGGGCGGCCAGGGCCGGGTACTGGACGAAGGTCGGTCCGGCCTCGCCCAAGCTGAACTTCCAGGGGCCGTACACCGTGCAGCGCTACGGCGACGGGGGGATCAAGGCCACGGGGACCAGGCAGGACGGCCCGGTCAAAGGGCTCGTGGTCAACCGGATCACCTTCAAGAAGATCGGCAATGCCTGGGTCAAGGGCGGCAAGGGCTACGCCGGCGTGCACCTGAACTACGTCTCGAAGGCCAGGATCACCAACAACTCGTTCGTCAACCTCGAGAACAAGACGGTCCCGGGGAACACCCACGGTGTCTACCTCGCCTTCCACCAGACGCAGAAGACACCCGGGAGCAACGGGAACCTGGTGAAGGGGAACACCTTCCAGGTCATCTCCGGCGACCCCGTCCGCGCCAGCGACGGCAGCAGCGGGAACAAGGTCCAGGGGAACGTCTTCAAGAAGGGCCGCGACCACAAGGGGAAGACCCGGGGGAACGGCAACTACGGGATGTTCACCTACTGGGCGTTCCCGAGGGCCGACACCTGCGGAAAGGGCGGAAACACGTTCTCGGGCAACACCTACACCGTGAACTACTACAACAAGAAGGCACCGGCCGTCCGCTCGGGGTCCGACACCGGCCGCACCTGCAAGTCCGTCAAGGACACGGGCGGCAACACCTACAAGCGCTAGGCGGGCGGCGGACGCGGGAAACCCGCGCCGCGGCGTTCTGGGCCTCCCCCGACGGCAGGCCCAGAACCCTGGTCGTCGCCTCTGACAGAGGACGCGCCGTTCCCGGCGGAGCTCACATCTCCGTCGGTTCCACCGCCCCCAGCTGCACCATCAGCCCGAGCCGGTCGTACTGCCACCAGCCCTCGACGATCTTTCCGTTCCCGCCGAAGCGGAAGATGGTCGTGCCCGTCATGGAGACCTTCCTCCCCGTGGCCGGAATCCCGAGGAAGTCGCCCTTGTGGGTTCCCTCCCAGCTCCACCGCGTGCACACGCGGTCCCCCTGGGCGATCTGGTCCTCGATCCGGAACGAGAAGTCGAAGCCGCCGCGCCACACGTCCATGTCCCGCCGGAAGTGGTCCAGTCCGATGGCGTCCTGCTCGTTGGCGGGATCATGGTCGTGGTAGTGCTCCTCGACCAGGCCCGTCATCGGCGACAGGTCGCCCTCGGTGACCAGCACCTCGAAGAACTGCCGCGCGGTGTCCGTGTTCAGCTGCGCGTCCCGCACCACGTCCAGGTCCGTGAACGTGGGCATCCCGTCGCAGAGTGCCACCATCTCCTGGAAGATCCGGTCGGTCTCCGGAAGCTGCGAGTTCCGCATCGCCTCCTCGTACGACGGAAACTCCACGATCTCGACGACATGCGTCGCGTCCGAGTGGTCCTTGCCGACCACGGCGTGCGTGGCCGTCCGCTTCCCCCTGGTCTGCTCGACCCACTGGTCCATGAGCCGGTCCATCTCCTCGAGCCGGCTCGTCCTGCAGTCGATGAGCTGTACGAAGGTCATGGCATTCGCCTCCGGCGCCCCCTGGGTCCGGTTCCTGTCAGCACCATTTTCCCTCCGGGCGCGGGCTCCGGCCCGCCCAGCCGCTGCCGGGGCCGGCCCGGCCGCCGCCCGCCGGTCGCTCGGGGCCACCGCACCTTCACCGTGCCTGCCACCGGCCCGCCACGACCTCCCCACGGGGCTACTGGGGCCCGTACTTCCGCCCCGTCCGCGAGGAGATCCCGCCCAGCACGCCGCGCGGGACCAGCTTCGCCGCTCCCATCAGCGCCTTGTACCGGGGGTCCGGGATCGACACCGACTTGCCCCGGGCCAGGTCCGCGAGGGCCGCCGCCGCGACCTTGTCCGCGTCCAGCCACATCCAGTTCGGGATGTTGTCCGTCCCCATCCCGGCCCGCTCGTGGAACTCGGTGCGCACGAACCCCGGGCACAGTGCCATCAGGCGTACGCCGCTGTCCGCCAGATCCCGCGCCGCGCCCTGGGTGAACTGCACGACCCACGCCTTGGACGCCCCGTAGGTCCCGCGCGGCAGGAACGCCGCGACCGAGGCGACGTTCACGACGCCCCCGCGCCCGCGCTCCCGCATCGCCTCCGCCGCCGCCGAGGTCAGCCGGAGCACCGCCTCGCAGTGCACCTTGAGCATCCTCAGCTCGTCGGCCATGGGGACGTCGAGGTAGCGGCCCTTGTTGCCGAAGCCGGCGTTGTTGACCAGCAGGTCGATCGGGTTCTTGCGGTCACCGAGCCGGGCGGCCACCGCCTCGATGCCCTGGTCCTCCGCCAGGTCGGCCGTCAGCACCTCCGCCTCGATGCCGTGGCGGTCGTGCAGCTCGGTCGCCTGTTCCCGCAGCCGTCCGGTGTCGCGGGCCACCAGCACCAGGTCGTGTCCGTCGGCCGCCAGCCGCCGCGCGAACGCGGCACCGATCCCCGCCGTCGATCCCGTAATCAGAGCCGTTGTCATGGCGCAAGAGTAGTTACCCGGAGCGGAGGCGTCCGCTCTGTGGCCTCGCCCCGCGCGGATGCGCCGGAGACCGGTCGGTTCAGCCCTCCCCGTGCCCGCGTCCATGGCCCGCATGCCCCGCATGCCCCGGCGGCGTCCCGGCCGGCCGGCCCTTCTCCACCACCACGAACTGGCCCATCATCCCTTCGTCTTCGTGGTACAGCAGATGACAGTGGTACATGTACGGAGTGTTCGGATCGGCCGGTCCCGTGAAGCGCAGCACCAGCCTCATCGTCGTACCGTGCGGCACGAACACCGTGTCCTTCGGCCCCCGCAGGGCCGGCGGCGGAGCCGAGCCGTTCACCTCCACCACACGGAACTGCACGTCGTGCACATGGAAGTTGTGCGGCATGCCGTTCGTGTTGCGTACCGTCCACACCTCCGTCGTCCCGCGCACGACCGTCTCGTCGATGCGTCCCCTGTCCATCGCCCGGCCGTTGATCCCGGACCGTTTCAGATCGAAGTGCCGTCCGCGCACGGCCTCCTCCTCGCGCGGCAGCTCCACCTCGGCAAGCTCGGCGGGAAGCCCCGGTGACGGCCGCAGCCGCTCGGCCGCACGCAACTCCAGTACGTCGAAGGAGTCGTCGCCCCCGCCGAACCGCCGCTGCCAGGCGTCCCCGTAGTTGTCCTGGGGGAAGCTGCGGAGCATCACCCGCTCACCCGCCTCCATCCGCACGACGATCTCGGCGCGCTCACCCGGTGACAGCTGCACCCGGTCCATGACCGCGGGCCGCGCCGACAGACCGCCGTCCGTGCCCACCAGCGAGAAGGCGCGGCCGTCCGGGAAACCGAAGGCATAGGTGCGCGCGGTGGACGCGTTGAGCAGCCGCAGCCGTATCAGCTCGTCGTACACCTTCCGGTAGGGGCGCAAGGTGCCGTTGACCATGGTCCGGTCGCCCAGGAAGCCCACGTTCTGCATCAGCCGACGGCCGCCGGCCAGCCGGGAGCCGTCGAAACGGACGTCCTGCACGACGACGGGCAGGTCGTCGACGCCGTACCGCTTCGGCAGGGGGAGGCGTGCCGACTCCTCGTCGTCGAGGAGGAACAGGCCCGCCAGGCCGCGCCGGACGTGCGCCTCGGTTCTGCCGTGCGGATGCGGGTGGTACCAGAGCGTCGCCGCGGGCTGGTCCACCGTCCAGTGCGGTGTCCAGGAGGCGCCCGGGGCGATCGCCTGGTGCGGGCCGCCGTCCATCCGCGCCGGCAGGTGCATGCCGTGCCAGTGCACGGAGGACGCCTCCTCCAGGCCGTTGCTGATCCGCACGCGCACCTTCTCGCCGCGCTGTGCCCGCAGCGTCGGGCCGAGATAGGAGCCGTTGAACCCCCAGGTGGGGGTCTTCACCCCGTCCCGGAACTCCGTCTCGCCCGCCTGCATGCGCAGGTCGAAGACCCGTGTGCCGTCCTTCTCTACGGTCGACTCGGCCAGCGGCGGTATCGCCAGCGCGTTGTCGAACGGCGCCTTGCCCACCGTGCTGACCCTCGCGTCGGTCCACAGCCAGGCGAACAGGCCGCCGACGGCCACGGCGACCGCGGTGACCAGCGAACCGAGCACGATGACAAGCCGCTTCCAGCGGAAGGCGCGGCGAGTGCCGGGCGGGCTTCCCCCGTCCGGTGCCGCGCTTCGAGACGTGTGGCGAGACATGCATCGAGCGTCCTCGGTCACGATGCGCCGGACATCGGGGAACCGCCCCGACCCGCCCCTGAACCGACCCTCGCCCGCAGTCCGGGTTCCGCCCCTGGGAGCCGTGCGGCGCCCGGCCGGGGACGGCATGCCGGGGGCGGGGGAGGAAGGCGTGGGGATTCCCGGCGGTGCATACCCGGCTCGCGGAGGCCCGCCGCGGCGGCCGGGCGCGCCCTGCCACCGCGGCGGGAAACGTGCCGGACGGACCCGAACGCCCCGAAGGCCCGGACGGCCCGTCCGGCCCGAACATGCCGGACGAGCCGTCAGGCCTTGGCGTCCGTTCCGTACTTCTCCACGTACGTCCGTGCCACCGCCCGGGCTTCCGGATGCAGCGCCTCGCCCGCCGTCAGCAGCCGGGGCAGCAGCGCTCGCTCGGTCGTGATCGCCCGGAACTGCAGCGCGACCGTCACCTCGTGTTCCGGCCGGTGCACGATCCGCACCGCGTCGCCCGCCCGTATCTCACCGGGCCGGATCACCCGCAGGTACGCGCCCGGGGCGCCCCGCTCCGTGAACCGCTTCACCCAGCCCTTCTCACCCATGTGGCCCTGGAAGGTGCGGCAGGGGATGCGCCCGGAGGTGATCTCCAGCACCACCTCGGCCCCGACGGCCCAGCGCTCGCCGATCAGGGCGCCGGACACGTCGATGCCCGCGGTGGTGAGGTTCTCGCCGAACGAGCCGTTCCGCAGCGGGCGCCCCAGCGTGCGCTCCCACTCGTCGAGGTCCTCGCGGGCCATGGCGTACACGGCCTGGTCGTCTCCGCCGTGGTGCCGCGTCTCGCACACGGCGTCCCCGGCCAGTCCGCTCGCGCCGGTCCCCTTCGTCCCCGGCGCCGCCACCCGCACCGGCCCGTCCACGGGTTGCTTGTCGATACCGGTCAGACCCTCGGGGTGGTCCGTGTACGGCACGGCCCTGGGGCGTCCCAGGTTCACAGACAGAAGCTTCATGGGCGCACGGTAGGCGATGAGAGCCAAAGCGTCGACGCAATATTCGGCGTCACGTCAAAGGGCGGCTTATCCTTGGGGGTGTGATCGAAGCTCGTCATCTGCGTGTGCTGCGCGCCGTGGCCACCACCGGTTCCTTCTCCGCCGCGGCCCGCGAACTGGGCTGCACCCAGCCCGCCGTCAGCCAGCAGATGAAAGCCCTGGAGGGGTCCGTCGGCACGCCCCTGCTCATCCGCAGCGGCCGCGAGATGCGCCTGACGCAGGCCGGTGAGGCGCTGGTGCGGCACGCGGCCGGGATCCTCGCCGGGCTCACCGCCGCCGAAGAAGAGGTCGCCGCCATCGCGGGGCTGCGCGCGGGCCGGGTCCGGCTCGTCTCCTTCCCCAGCGGCAGCTCCACGCTCGTCCCGACGGCCCTCGCCGCCCTGCGCGGCGCCCACCCCGGCACCCGGGTCTCCCTGGAGGAGGCCGAGCCGCCCCGCTCCGTCGAGATGCTGCGCGAGGGCGACTGCGACGTGGCTCTCGCCTTCCGCTACGAGGGGGCGGCGGGTGCCGAGGAGTGGGACGACCTCGTCGTGCGGCCGCTGCTGACGGACCGGCTCGTGGGGCTCGTGTCCGAACGGCACCGGCTCGCGCACGCGGAGTCCGTCGCCATCGGTGAACTCGCCGAGGAGCCGTGGATCGCCGGCTGTCCACGCTGCCGGGGGCAGCTGGTCGAGGTGTGCGAGGCGGCCGGGTTCACCCCGCGCATCGACTTCGCGACCGACGACTATCCGGCGGTCGCCGGCCTGGTCGGCGCCGGGCTCGGCGTCGCCGTCCTGCCGCAGCTGGCCATCGAGTCCGTACGGCCCAGGAGGGTGCGCACCGTCGCCCTGGAGCCCGCCGTGCGGCGGGAGATCGTCGCGCTCACCCTTCCCGACCTCGCGCAGGTGCCGGCGGTCGTCGCGACGCTGGACCAGTTGGCGCGGGCGGCGGCTCGGTAGCCCGGGCCGGGGCCGGCGGGACCGCTCCCGCGTGACGGTCGGTGACCGGCCAGGGAAAAGACAAGGGCACGCGTGCGTGCCCCAGTTTTTACAGAAACGTTCCTTCAGGTGTTCGAAGCGGCGTGCCCGCCGGCTGCCGATGCCGATACCAGCCTGTTGCGCGCCCGCCCCATGAGCTCTTCGCGCTCGTCCTCGGTCAGTCCGCCCCACACGCCGTACGGCTCGCGCACCGCCAGCGCGTGGGCGGCGCACTCGGCGCGCACCGGGCACCTCATGCAGACCTCTTTGGCCGAGTTCTCGCGAGCGCTTCGAGCCGCGCCCCGCTCACCTTCGGGGTGGAAGAAGAGCGAGCTGTCCACCCCGCGGCACGCAGCCAGGAGCTGCCAGTCCCACAGGTCCGCGTTCGGTCCGGGAAGGCGGGAGAAATCTGCCATTGCGTGACCCCTTGTAGCCGTTCTGGGCGGATCCGGTGTCCACGACCGTACAACTACGATCAAAGGAGATGAAAATATGACTCATTGCGAATCTAGCTCCGGACACCAGCAAACGGGAAGAAAAGGGGCTGAATGGGGCACGGGTTGTGATGAAAGTTCGGGGGTCCGTCGCGCGCGTCTGCATCGTGTCCGCCTCCTCACGTAGAGTGCCGAAGATGGCAGACGGCCCCGTAACTCTTTCGAGTGACCGTCGTTGAGAGTGCGAGGCGGTTGAAAGAACAAGCGCTCGGGCAGGCGTCCGAGACGGTCGACCGCACAGGTGACGATTTCGTACCAGCCTGGAGGCTCAAGGTGACGCGCATCAGCTGCGGAGGGCGGCCATGACTTCCGTCCTCGTCTGCGACGACTCCCCGCTTGCCCGAGAGGCGCTCCGCCGCGCGGTCGCGACCGTGCCCGGTGTCGAGCGCGTGACGACGGCTGCCAACGGCGAGGAAGTCCTCCGCCGCTGGGGAGCCGACCGCTCGGATCTGATTCTGATGGATGTACGCATGCCCGGCCTGGGCGGCGTCGAGACCGTTCGGCGGCTGCTGTCCGCCGACCCCGGAGCGCGCATCATCATGCTCACCGTCGCCGAGGACCTCGACGGTGTCGCGCTCGCGGTGGCCGCCGGTGCCCGCGGCTACCTGCACAAGGACGCGTCCCGCGCGGAACTGCGCGCCACGGTCACCCAGGCTCTCGCCGACCCGACCTGGCGGCTCGCCCCGCGCCGGCTGCGCTCCGCCGAGATGGGCGCCGCACCCACGCTCACCGCGCGTGAGATCCAGGTCCTCGAAGGCATGAGTCACGGCCGTTCCAACGCCGAGATCGGCCGCGAGCTGTTCCTCTCCGAGGACACCGTCAAGACGCACGCGCGGCGGCTCTTCAAGAAGCTCGGCGCCTCGGACCGGGCCCACGCGGTGGCGCTCGGTTTCCGGTGGGGTCTCGTGCGCTAGGGCCTGTCCTTCGGATCGGGCGGACCGGGCCGGATCCGGCGCGCGGCGGCGCGCGGCAGCCGACGAGCGGGGGCATGCGGATGCCCCCGCCCGGGCCGCACGCGCGCGTGGCGACGCCGGCGGGGGACGGCACCACCGGCGAGGCCCACTCCCCGCCCGGGAGGGGCCCACGGCTCGGCGGGACGGGCTCCCGGCCGCGCGGACCCGGACCGATCCGGACGACAGGCCCCGGGGCCGGCCGCGCACACCGCGAGAAGAGCACCGAAAACCCGGTCCACCAGGGCATCGGCGGTGACCGAAGGGTGCCCACTGCTCGTTTCGCGGCGGATGCCGCATCCTTGAGGTGTGGAGTTCCTCGGGGACGAGTCGGTCGAGCGGAAGGGGAGGGCGCAAGGGATGAGTTCCGGCGCACCTGCTCATAACGCTTCGGTGCACAACAAGGGGCGCGGTGCCGCGGACCCGGCGTCCGCAAGGCACCATGGACCGATGCGCGACGACGAGGCGGGCACGGCCCAAGGGGCGATCGGTGCGCTCGTCCACCGCGCTGTCGACGGGGACGAGCAGGCGACGCACGACCTGCTGGCCCATGTCCACCCCTTGGCGCTGCGCTACTGCCGCACCCGCCTGTCCCGGCTCCCGGGCGACGCCCGGCACTTCGTCGAGGACCTCGCCCAGGAAGTCTGCGTCGCGGTGCTCCTCGCACTGCCCCGGTACAAGGACACCGGGCGGCCCTTCGAGGCGTTCGTCTTCGCCATCGCCGCCCACAAGGTCGCCGACCTGCAGCGCGCGGCGATGCGGCACCCCGGCTCGACGGCGGTGCCTTCCGACGAGATGCCCGAGCGTCCCGACGACTCCCTCGGTCCGGAGGAACGCGCCCTGCTCAGCAGCGACGCCGAGTGGGCCAAGAAACTGCTGGCCAACCTGCCCGAGAACCAGCGCGAGCTGCTGCTGCTGCGCATCGCCGTGGGCCTCACGGCGGAGGAGACCGGGCAGATGTTGGGAATGTCACCCGGCGCGGTCCGGGTGGCCCAGCACCGCGCGCTGAGCCGGCTGCGCGCGCTGGCGGAGCAGTAACCGACGCCGGTGCGCCGCCCTTTCGGCGCATGAACGGACACGCCGCCGTGCCCGTACGAACATACGAAGCCCGGAGCCGTTCATGATCGTGGAATGAGACACCTCCACTTCCCGTTAGCATGGACATCCGCACCGATCAAGGCCATTTGGGGAAGGTGTCATGACTGCCAACGTCGACGGAGTGCCCGGTAAATTCGCGACACTCGGGCTGACCTACGACGACGTGCTGCTGCTGCCGGGCCCGTCGGACATGGCGCCCGACGAGATCGACACCGCCTCGTACGTCTCCAAGAACGTGCGGGTCAACATCCCGCTGCTGTCCGCCGCCATGGACAAGGTCACCGAGTCGCGCATGGCGATCGCGATGGCCCGCCAGGGCGGCGTCGGTGTCCTGCACCGCAACCTGTCCATCGAGGACCAGGCCAACCAGGTCGACCTGGTGAAGCGGTCCGAGTCCGGCATGGTCACCGACCCCATCACCATCCACCCGGACGCCACGCTCGCCGAGGCCGACGCCCTGTGCGCCAAGTTCCGCATCAGCGGCGTCCCGGTCACCGACGGCAACAAGAAGCTGCTCGGCATCGTCACCAACCGTGACATGGCCTTCGAGACCGACCGCTCCCGCCGGGTGAGCGAGGTCATGACGCCGATGCCGCTGGTCACCGGCAAGGTCGGCATCTCGGGCGCGGACGCCGTGGAGCTGCTGCGCCGCCACAAGATCGAGAAGCTTCCGCTGGTCGACGACAACGGCGTCCTCAAGGGCCTGATCACGGTCAAGGACTTCGTGAAGGCCGAGAAGTACCCGAACGCCGCCAAGGACGCCGAGGGCCGGCTGCTGGTCGGTGCCGCGGTCGGTGTCGCCGGTGACGCCTTCGAGCGTGCCCAGGCGCTGATCGAGGCGGGCGTCGACTTCATCGTCGTCGACACCGCGCACGGCCACTCCCGCCTGGTCGGCGACATGGTCGCCAAGATCAAGTCGAACTCCTCCGGCGTCGACGTCGTCGGCGGCAACGTCGCCACGCGCGACGGCGCGAAGGCCCTCGTCGACGCGGGCTGCGACGGCATCAAGGTCGGCGTCGGCCCCGGCTCCATCTGCACCACGCGTGTCGTCGCCGGTGTCGGCGTCCCGCAGGTCACGGCGATCTACGAGGCCGCCCTCGCCGCCAAGGAAGCCGGTGTGCCGGTCATCGGCGACGGCGGCCTGCAGTACTCCGGCGACATCGCCAAGGCCCTCGTCGCGGGCGCCGACACGGTGATGCTCGGCTCGCTGCTCGCGGGCTGCGAGGAGTCGCCCGGCGAGCTGCTGTTCATCAACGGCAAGCAGTTCAAGTCGTACCGCGGCATGGGGTCGCTCGGTGCCATGCAGTCCCGCGGCGACCGCAAGTCGTTCTCCAAGGACCGCTACTTCCAGGAGGGCGTCGCCTCCGACGAGCAGCTGGTCCCCGAGGGCATCGAGGGCCAGGTGCCCTACCGCGGCCCGCTCTCCTCGGTCGTCCACCAGCTGGTCGGCGGCCTGCGCCAGTCGATGTTCTACGTCGGCGGCCGGACCGTGCCCGAGCTCCAGGCCAACGGACGCTTCGTGCGGATCACCTCCGCGGGCCTGAAGGAGAGCCACCCGCACGACATCCAGATGACGGTCGAGGCGCCGAACTACAGCAGCAAGCGCTGACACGCGCGCGTGCGGCGGTCGCCCGCGACGGCCGCACACGCGTATGACGGTCTCCGAGGGCGGTCCGGGAGGATCCGGGCCGCCCTCGCCGTACGTCCGGGGCGGTGGCCGGCACAGCCGTCGGGGATACTGGAAGGCGCTGCAACGCATCAGGGAAAGGCCACAGACGTGACTGAGATCGAGATCGGGCGCGGCAAGCGCGGCCGCCGGGCGTACGCCTTCGACGACATCGCCGTCGTCCCCAGCCGCCGTACGCGGGACCCGAAGGAGGTCTCGATCGCCTGGCAGATCGACGCCTACCGCTTCGAGCTGCCGTTCCTGGCCGCCCCCATGGACTCGGTGGTCTCGCCGGCCACCGCGATCCGCATCGGCGAGCTCGGCGGCCTCGGCGTGCTGAACCTCGAAGGCCTGTGGACCCGCCACGAGGACCCGCAGCCGCTGCTGGACGAGATCGTCGGCCTGCCCGCCGAGACGGCCACCCGGCGCCTCCAGGAGATCTACGCCGCTCCGATCAAGGAGGAGCTGATCGGGCAGCGCATCAAGGAGGTGCGCGACTCGGGCGTGGTCACCGCCGCCGCGCTCTCCCCGCAGCGCACCGCCCAGTTCTCCAAGGCCGTCGTCGACGCGGGCGTGGACATCTTCGTCATCCGCGGTACGACGGTCTCGGCGGAGCACGTCTCCGGTTCGCACGAGCCGCTGAACCTGAAGCAGTTCATCTACGAACTCGACGTCCCGGTGATCGTCGGCGGCTGCGCCACCTACACGGCCGCCCTGCACCTCATGCGCACCGGCGCCGCGGGCGTGCTGGTCGGCTTCGGCGGCGGCGCCGCGCACACCACGCGCAACGTGCTCGGCATCCAGGTCCCCATGGCCACCGCGGTCGCCGACGTGGCCGCCGCCCGCCGCGACTACATGGACGAGTCCGGCGGCCGGTACGTGCACGTCATCGCGGACGGCGGTGTCGGCTGGTCCGGCGACCTGCCCAAGGCGATCGCCTGCGGCGCCGACGCGGTGATGATGGGCTCCCCGCTCGCCCGCGCGACCGACGGTCCGGGCAAGGGCAACCACTGGGGCATGGAAGCCGTCAACGAGGAACTGCCGCGCGGCCAGAAGGTCGACCTCGGTACGGTCGGCACCCTGGAGGAGATCCTCACCGGCCCGTCCCACACCCCGGACGGCTCGATGAACCTCTTCGGCGCCCTGCGCCGCGCGATGGCCACCACCGGCTACAGCGAGCTGAAGGAGTTCCAGCGCGTCGAGGTGACGGTGGCGGACTCGCAGCACCGGCGGTAGGGCCTGCGCGGGCTTTCGACACGGCACTGAGGGGCTGGTCACCTGGGGAGGTGACCGGCCCCTTCCGCATGTCCGGGTGGGCCCGCGGGGGCGCCCGTGGCGGTGAGGGGGCGCGCGGTTGTCTTCGAGGCCGATCCACGCTGGTCCACCCGGGTGAGGCCGCTGGTGTCCTCGGCGGCGCCCCGGTTCTTCTGGGAGCCCTCTTCCAAGGACACGGTCCGGACCCCGCCCTCGGGGCGCGGCCCTGCTCCGGGCGCCCCCCTCACAACCGGTGCGCCGCCCCCGTAGGAGTCGCCCCCCGCGTGTCCAGCAGCAGCTGGGCCTTCACCGACAGGCCCTGGAGGTCGTACGTGCGGTGCTGCTGGAGCAGGATCGTCAGGTCGGCGTCGGCGGCCGCCTCGTAGAGGGAGTCGGCGCGGGGGACGGGGCGGTCGAGGACGTGCCAGGACGGCACGTGCGGGTCGTGGTAGCTGACGGACGCGCCGAGCTCCATCAACCGGACCGCGATCTCCTGGGCGGGGGAGCCCTGCTGGTCGGCGAGGTCGGCCTTGTAGGTGACGCCGAGGAGGAGCACGCGGGCGCCCCGCGCGGACTTGCCGTGTTCGTTGAGGAGCGCGGCGGCACGCTGGACGACGTAGTGCGGCATCCGGCCGTTGACCTGCTGGGCGAGTTCCGCCATGCGCAGGGTGCGGCCCGTGTGGGCGGTCAGGTCCTGGGGCACGGCGTGGCCGCCGACGCCGGGGCCGGGGCGGAAGGCCTGGAAGCCGAAGGGCTTGGTCTCCGCGCAGCGGATGACGTCCCACAGGTCGACGCCCAGGTCGTGGCAGAGGACGGCCATCTCGTTGACGAGGGCGATGTTGACGTGCCGGAAGTTGGTCTCCAGCACCTGCACGGTCTCCGCCTCGCGGGGGCCGCGCGCGCGGACCACCTTGTCGGTGAGCCGTCCGTAGAAGGCGGCGGCCGATTCGGTGCAGGCCGGGGTGAGGCCGCCGATGACCTTGGGGGTGTTGGCGGGGGTGAAGTCGCGGTTGCCGGGGTCGACGCGGCTGGGGGAGTAGGCGAGGTGGAAGTCGCGGCCCGCGCGGAGCCCCGACCCCGACTCGAGCAGGCGCAGGAAGGGGCCTTCCGTCGTCCCCGGGAGCGCGGGGGACTCCAGGATCACCGTGGTGTGCGGGCGCAGCCGGGCGGCGAGCGTGCGGGCGGCCGCCTCCACCTGGCTCAGGTCCAGCCCGCCGTCCGCTCCGCGCGGGGCGGGGGCGCAGATGACCGCGGTGCGCACCCGGCCGAGCTCGGCGGCGTTCGTCGTCGTACGGAAACCCTGGGCGAGCATGCGGCGCTGTTCGGCGGGGCTGAGGGAGCCCGCCTCGGGGCCGGTCCGGTAGCCGATGGTGGGGATGCCGGCGGCGACGGCGGCCTGGGCCAGGGGCAGGCCGTACGGTCCGAGTCCGATGACGGCGAGATCTGCGGGCATGGCGTGGGCCGTCCTTCCCAGTAGCCGAAGTGGGACAGGCGCGCAAGCCCTGTGGACAGGACGGGCGAGCGCAATGTCAGACTAGGAGTAAATATGACCGATATGTGGGATTGGTCGGCCGAGTTTCGGTGAGTCGTTCCGCGGGGGTGTCCACAGGCCGGGGCGCGTGGTGGCTGAATTCGGGCAAGCCGGTCAGAATTTGGGCATGGGGAGGGGAACCGGGCTTCGCCCGACGGGTGCGGCCTACGCGACCGATGAGCGGGAGGCAGCGGTGAGGACAGCGACACTGGGGCCGGCGCAGCGCGCCGAGTCACTCGCATCCATGGCCGAGCACGAGCTTGACGTGTTGGTGGTGGGCGGCGGCGTGGTCGGCGCGGGCACCGCGCTCGACGCCGCGACCCGTGGCCTGTCCACGGGCCTGGTCGAGGCGCGTGACTGGGCGTCGGGCACCTCCAGCCGGTCCAGCAAGCTGATCCACGGCGGCCTGCGCTACCTGGAGATGCTCGACTTCGCGCTCGTACGGGAGGCCCTGAAGGAGCGCGGCCTGCTGCTGGAGAGGCTCGCTCCGCATCTGGTGCGGCCGGTGCCGTTCCTGTACCCGTTGCGGCACAAGGGCTGGGAACGGCTGTACGCCGGGTCGGGAGTCGCGCTCTACGACGCCATGTCGATGGCCCGCGGCCACGGGCGGGGCCTGCCCCTGCACCGTCACCTGAGCCGCCGTCACGCGTTGCGGGTCGCGCCCTGTCTGAGGAAGGACGCACTGGTCGGGGCGCTGCAGTACTACGACGCCCAGATGGACGACGCCCGGTTCGTGGCGACACTCGTGCGCACGGCCGCGGCGTACGGCACCAAGACCGCCAACCGCGCGCGGGTCACGGGATTCCTGCGGGAGGGCGAACGGGTCGTCGGCGCCCGGGTGCAGGACGTCGAGGGCGGCGGCGAGTACGAGGTCCGCGCCAAGCAGGTCGTCAACGCCACCGGCGTGTGGACCGATGACACACAGGCGATGGTCGGGGAGCGGGGACAGTTCCACGTCCGTGCCTCCAAGGGCATCCACCTGGTCGTCCCCAAGGACCGCATCCACTCCACGACCGGGCTCATCCTGCGCACCGAGAAGTCCGTGCTGTTCGTCATCCCCTGGGGCCGGCACTGGATCGTCGGGACCACGGACACCGACTGGGACCTCGACAAGGCGCATCCGGCCGCGTCCAGCGCGGACATCGACTACCTGCTGGAACACGTCAACTCGGTGCTCGCGGTCCCGCTCACGCGGGACGACGTCGAGGGTGTGTACGCCGGCCTGAGGCCACTGCTCGCCGGTGAGTCGGACGCCACCAGCAAGCTGTCGCGCGAGCACACCGTGGCCCATCCGGTGCCCGGCCTCGTCGTGGTGGCGGGCGGCAAGTACACGACGTACCGGGTCATGGCCAAGGACGCGGTGGACGCGGCGGTGCACGGACTCGACGCGCGCGTCGCCGACTGCGTCACCGAGGACACGCCGCTGGTGGGCGCCGAGGGATACCGGGCGCTGTGGAACGCGCGGGCGCGGATCGCCGCGCGCACCGGACTGCACACGGTGCGGGTGGAGCACCTGCTGCACCGCTACGGGGCGATGGCGGAGGAGGTCCTGGACCTCATCGCCTCGGACCCCTCGCTGGGCGAGCCGCTGAGGGCGGCCGACGACTATCTGCGCGCCGAGATCACCTATGCCGCCTCGCACGAGGGGGCGCGGCACCTGGACGACGTGCTGACGCGGCGCACCCGCATATCGATCGAGACGTTCGACCGGGGTACGCGCAGCGCACGTGAGGCCGCCGAGCTGATGGCTCCGGTGCTGGGCTGGGACGAGGGTCAGATCGAGCGCGAGGTGCAGCACTACGAGAAGCGGGTGGAGGCCGAGCGGGAGTCGCAGCGGCAGCCCGACGACCTGACGGCGGACGCGGCACGGCTGGGCGCCCCGGACATCGTGCCGTTGTAGGGCCGGGCCCGGCGGTCGGGCGGCGGGGCCGGCCGGGGGGTGAGCGGATCGGCCGGGGCCGAGGCCTGCCGGAGGCCCGAACCGGATCACTCGAACGAGTGGTACGAATCGGGACCTTCGTCCGGAACCCGGCCGTTCTACGAGATGCGGGGGCAGAACTCGGCCGTGAGCACCGCGGGTTCGAGACCGGGGTCCGCCATCGCGTCCGTGTTCACCCGGAAGGTGAGGACACGCCGGCCGTCGACAGTGGCTGCGGTGCGCACGTAGCTGCCGGAGATGCGCCCGTTGTGTCCCCACACGGTGGTGCCGCACGGAAGCTCCACGGGAAACAGGCCCATGCCGTACGAGCCGTGTGCGGCACGGGTGTCGAGCATCTCGCGCAGCCGGCGCGGGGGCAGCAGCTCACCGCCGAGCAGGGCCGCGTAGAAGCGGTTCAGATCGGCCAACGTGGTCACCAGCTCGCCCGCGGCTCCGGCCACCCGCGGGTCGAGCCGGGTGACGTCGGTTCCGTCGGCGGCGTAGGCGCGGCCGTGCGGCCAGGGCAGTGACGTCCGGGAGCCGGGGAAGGAGGTGCCCGTCAGACGCAGGGGAGTGATGATGCGGCGCTCGGCCTCGACGGCGTAGGAGCGACCGGTGACCTGTTCGACGACCAGGCCGAGCAGGACGTAGTTGGTGTTCGAGTAGGAGAAGCGGCCGCGGTCGGCCGGAGGGTGGGTGAGCGCGATGCGTACGGCCTGAAGAGGCGTGACCGGGACGGTGCCTCGTGTGTCCGCGGAGAAGTCGTACAGACCGCTGGTGTGGTTGAGCAGGCGGCGCAGGGTCAGCGCGCGGCCGTCGTTGCCCGCTCCCCGCACCAGGCCGGGCAGGTGCTCCTCCACGGTGTCGGCCAGTGACAGCCTCCGCTCGTCGGCCAGTTGCAGCACGACGGTCGCGATGAACGTCTTCGTGATGCTTCCGGCACGGAAGCGGTCGGCACGCGCTATGCCCTCGCCGGCGTGGGCATAGCGGGGGCCGTTCTCCCCCCGGGCCAGCAGGGCCGCGGCCGGGGCTCCACCTCGTGTGACCAACAGCGGAAGGAGTGCGTCCGCAGGCGAGGCCGACGGGGCCGACGAAGCGGCCGGAGCCAGGGCGAGCAGGGCCAGGGACACAGGAACGGCCAGTAGTGTCCGAAGCGGCGGCATCCCGGCTCCTCCCTCGTGGAGGCCCATCATGCAGGGCGGCGGAACGGGCACGTCGCCCGGGCCCCGGCTGTCCGGGGCCCGGCACACCGTCAGAGGCACCCTGGGCGTCGGCCGCTTGTCGGGTGAGGGACAATGAAGGCTCTGTCAGGGCGGGTTGCATGAGGGGACGCATGTCGGAGGCGGAGCGGGCGGGGACATCCCGTCAGGACAAGAGCGCACGTCTCCTCGCCGGGCGGTACCGGCTGGGAGATGTGCTCGGCCGCGGCGGCATGGGGACGGTGTGGCGGGCCGAGGACGAGACGCTGGGGCGTACCGTCGCCGTCAAGGAGCTTCGGTTCCCGTCGAACATCGACGAGGAGGAGAAGCGGCGGCTGATCACGCGGACGCTGCGCGAGGCCAAGGCGATCGCACGGATCCGCAACACCAGCGCCGTGACCGTCTTCGACGTGGTCCAGGAGGACGACCGGCCCTGGATCGTGATGGAACTCGTCGAGGGCAAGTCGCTCGCCGAGGTCATCCGGGAGGACGGCCTGCTGGGGCCGAAACGCGCCGCCGAGGTCGGGCTGGCCGTGCTCGACGTGCTGCGCTCCGCGCACCGCGAGGGCATCCTGCACCGTGACGTGAAGCCGTCCAACGTGCTGATCGCCGATGACGGCCGGGTGGTGCTCACCGACTTCGGCATCGCCCAGGTCGAGGGCGACCCGTCCATCACCTCGACCGGCATGCTGGTCGGCGCCCCCTCCTACATCTCCCCGGAGCGGGCCCGCGGGCACAAGCCGGGGCCGGCGGCCGACCTGTGGTCGCTCGGCGGGCTGCTGTACGCGGCGGTGGAGGGCTCGCCGCCGTACGACAAGGGATCCGCGATCGCGACGCTCACGGCGGTGATGACCGAGCCGCTCGAGGAACCGAAGAACGCGGGACCGCTCCGGGACGTCATCCACGGGCTGCTCACCAAGGACCCCGCCCGGCGGCTCGACGACGCCGGGGCCCGGGCGATGCTGAACGCGGTCATCCGCGCGCCGGAGGCCGGGGCGGAGCCCGCGGACGCGACGAAGGTCGTGCCGCTGCCCGAGCAGCCCGGTGAGCAGAACGACGCCGGGAGCAAGCGGGGCGAGGAGGCCGGGGAGAGGCTGCGGGGCGCGTTGCGTTCCGTGCGGAAGGCGGCGGTGGCCGCCGGCTCGGCCGGAGCCGCGGCACGCACCAGGTCCGGCAGCGGAACCGAGTCTTCGAGGGCCGGTGGAGCTGCCGGGACCCGGGCGACGGGCACGGCGTCGTCCCCGTCCGCCCCGGCCGCGCCCTCCGGTGCGGGTGCCGGGTCCGGGTCGCGGGCGGCCGCGCAGGGCACGCCGGCCTCGGGCGGGCGGAGTTCCGGGTGGCCGGTGATGACGCCGCCGGACCTGCCGGCGAGGCCTGTGCCGAGGGCTCCGATCACCGATGTGGTGCCGCGGCGGACGTTGGTGATCATCGCGGTGGCCGTGGTGCTCGCCGTCCTCGGCACCGTGCTGGTCTTCGCACTCGGCGGCGACGACGAGAGCGGCCAGGGGGCGAAGGGCGGCGGGGGCGGTAAGGCCGTCGCCAGTGGGACGCCGAGCGCGGACACCAAGGACGACGAGAGCGGCGGCATCCGCACCGACGGCACGGCGACCGAATCGGCCGGTGCGGGGGCCGGTTCGGCGAACACCCCGGGGACCGACGACGACGGGGCGGACGGCCCGGACGACTCGGACGACCCGGCCGAGGACGGTGGCGGTACCTCGGCGAAGGAGACGCACGAGGGGAACCAGGGGTACTCGATCGGGCTGCCCGGGGGCTGGAAGTACCGGTCGACGGGGGCCGCGGGAGACCGCTTCACCGGGCCCGACGGGCAGAAGCTGCTCGTCGCCTGGACGTCCACGCCGAAGGACGACCCCGTGGCGGACTGGAAGAACCAGGAACGCTACATGGTGCGTTCGCAGTACAAGAGGATCCGTATCGAGGAGGTGGACTACCGGGGGTGGAACACGGCCGACTGGGAGTTCACCTATGTGGAGAGCGGGACGAAGTACCGGACCGTCGACCGGGGGTTCGTCGTCGACGACCGGCTCGGATACGCGCTGATGTACACGGCCAAGGCCGCCAAGTGGGACAGTGAGCAGCGCAAGGACACCTGGCGGACGCTGACGAAGACGTTCGAACCCAAGTCCTGAGCATGAGCGGGCCCCGGAATGGGGAGGGAGATGTGGCATCCCCTCTCTGCGGGTTGCCTCCGGCACGTATCGTGAGTGCTTGCGGACCGTACGAAGCCGGAACGGCCCGCTGGGCGAACGGAACTGACCGACCGTACGGCCGGGGGAGGCAACGTGGAGGATTACGCGGGACGGGTTCTCGCCGACCGCTACCGTCTGCCGCTGCCGCCCTCCGACGAGTACGAGCTCACCGAGACCCGTGCCTTCGACACCTACAGCGGTCAGGAGGTCCTGGTCAGGCAGGTTCCGCTGCCGGAGGTCGTCGAGGCCGAGGTGCTCGACGCCGAGGGACTGCCCGACGGCTTCACGGCCCGTGACGGGGGCGCACGGCGCGGCTTCGGGCCCGCGTCCGCGCGCGCGGACGCGCGGCGGCCCGCCGATCCGGTCGTGCGGCGCGCGGTCGAGGCCGCGCAGGCGGCGGCCGCCATTCCCGACCATCCGCGGCTGGACCAGGTCTTCGACGTGTTCGCGGAGGGCGGTTCGCTGTGGATCGTCAGTGAGCTGGTGGCCGCGCGTCCGCTGGCGGCCCTGCTCGCCGAGAAGACGCTGTCCCCGTACCGGGCGGCGGAGGTCGCCTCCGACGTGCTGACGGCCCTGCGGGTGCTGCACTCCCACGGCTGGGTGCACCGCAACATCACCGCGCGCACCGTGCTCGTCTGCGACGACGGCCGGGTGATGCTGACCGGTCTCGCGGTCGGCGCGGCGGAGGAGGCGCTGTGCGGCTACGACCCGGTGCCGGCACCGGACGAGGACCCGGAAGCAGGGCCCGGAGAACGGGCGGGAGAGCGAGCGGGGGCGGTCGGGGCCCTGGACCCGGCGGCGCCCGCGGGAGCACCGGATCCGGGGCGCGGCCCGTCCTGGCCCCCCGGGTTCGCCGCCCCCGCCTCGTCCCGGGACTCCGTCCCGGCCCGCGATCCCGACGCCGCGCGACGGGCCGCCATCGAGGCACGGGCGGGCCGGCTGCCCCCGGGCGGGGCGGACACGGCTGGGGAGGGCTCCGCCGCGGCGGTCCCGCGGGCCCTGGACAGCACGGGGGACGTGCGGGCGGCACGCGCGGGCGCGATCGCCGCGTACCGGGCGGGCGCCCGTGCCGCCGCCCGGGTCCAGGAGGCCCAGCAGAGCGGACGGGCCGCCCTGCCCGGGGCCCGGTCCGCCCCCGAGGGGGGCGTACCGGCCCCCGCCCCGCACGGCAACGGCTCCGCGCAACCGCCGTACGTCCCGGAGCAGGGCGGCGGGGGCACGGCGGCCGGTGCGGTTCCGCCGGGACGGATAGCCGACCCCTACGGCGTGGGCGCCACCGACCGGCACGGCGCCGCGCCCCGCACCGGCACCGGCGGTACGCCGGCGGCCGTCGGCGACGAACGTCGCGGACAGCCGCGTACGCCCCTTCCGGCCGGTGGTTCCACGGCCGGTGGCTCCGTGGCCGGCCGTGCCCCCGGTCCCGCGGCCGACGCGCCGGGACCCGGCGGAGCCGCCCCGCCCGCCCGTTGGGACGACCTGGTGGCGCCCACGCCCGCGCGCCGTGGCCCGGCCACCGCGCTGGCCGCCGAGCGGGCGCGGCAGGCGCGGATGGCCGTCGTCGGGCCCGTGACGGAGCGGTGGGCGCCGGAACAGGCCGGGCCCGTGCACGAGAACTGGCAGCTGGCCGCGCCGATCGGACCCGCGACCGACCTGTGGGCGCTGGGCGCGCTGCTGTTCCGGGCCGTCCAGGGACACGCGCCGTACCCGGAGGAGTCGACGGCCGAGCTGGTGCAGATGGTGTGCGCCGAGCCGCCCGCGTTCGCCGAGGAGTGCGGGCCGCTGAGGCCGGTCGTGGAGTCGCTGCTGCGTCAGGACCCCACCGAGCGACCGGACTTCGAGGAGCTGCGCGGCTGGCTGCGTTCCCTGGTGCGGTCGGCGCCCGAGCCGGAGGCCGGCGTGCACGTCATCACGGCGCCGCCCGTCGACGCGAGCCGGCTGCCGGTCGTACGGCGGCGGGGCGAGCTGGTGCGCAGGCGGCGCGCCGCCCTGCCCGCGCACCACGGACGGCACAAGCGGGCCAAACAGAAGGACCACTCGCCGCGCCGGCTGGGCCGCACCCTGCTCCTGCTGGTGCTGCTCGCCATGGCCGCGGCGATCACGTACGCCATGCTGTTCATGCCGAAGGCCGGCGAGGGGGCCTCGGGCGCCGGTTCCACCGACCGCACCGGAACGGCCGGCGAGGTCGGCGAGGCGCCGCACTCCCCGGGCGGTGGGGCGGGGGACGGCGGGACCTCGCCGGAGCCGGACGGCGACTCCGAGGACGGCTCGGAGGAGACCACCAAGGGAAGCTCCGAGGAGTCGGCCGGCTCCGCCGAGACGCAGACCACCGGACCCGAGGTCGCCGACGGCTTCACCCTGCGCGAGGACCCCGAGGGCTTCCGGGTCGCCGTGGCCGAGGACTGGGAGCGCACCGCGAAGAACGGCAGCGGGCAGGTCGTCTACTCCCGCGGCGACTTCGAACTCATCGTCGTACCCGGCCGGGACAGCGCGCGGGAGTACGGCAGCGACCCCATGGCCTACCAGCGGGACGACGAGCGCGAGCTCCAGCCGTACCGCGACTCCAGCTGGGCCACCTCCACCGGTCTGAAGACCATCGAGGTGGGCGGACGGACCATGGCCGAGGGGCAGTTCACCTGGACCGGCGGTGACGGGGGCGAGCTGTACGTCCGCAACCTCGCGGCGCTGATCGACGGCCGGTACCACGTGGTGCAGGTGCGCGGACCGGAGGCCGAACGGGACGAGGTGACACGGCTGTTCGAGCAGGCGGCGGCGACGTACCGGTTCACCGGCTGACGGGACCGTACCGCGGGACACCGCACGGTTCCGTACGCGCTCCGGTCACCTCCCGTCCCGTACGGCGACAACCATCACAGTGCGGTCTCCATGGCACCCCGTCGGTTCCCAGGAGGGGAGCGGGTACTTACCCTGACCTTGTCAAGACCATTGCGGGGCAACGTGAATCAGATGCAGGGCCTGCTCGTCGCGGGCCGCTACCGGCTCGGCGACGCCATCGGCAGCGGGGGCATGGGCCGGGTGTGGCGTGCGCACGACGAGGTGCTGCACCGATCCGTCGCCATCAAGGAACTGACCGCCGCGCTCTACGTCTCCGACAGCGAGCAGGCCATGCTGCTGGCGCGCACCCGCGCGGAGGCACGGGCGGCCGCGCGGATCAACCACTCCGCCGTCGTCACGGTGCACGACGTGCTGGAGCACGACGGCCGGCCGTGGATCGTGATGGAACTGGTCGAGGGCCGTTCGCTGGCCGACGCGATGAAGGAACAGGAACGCGTCGAGCCCCGCGAGGCCGCGCGCATCGGCCTGTGGGTGCTGCGTGCGCTGCGCGCCGCGCACACCGCCGGCGTCCTGCACCGTGACGTCAAGCCCGGCAACGTCCTCCTCGGCCGGGACGGCCGCGTGCTGCTCACCGACTTCGGCATCGCGCAGATAGACGGCGACACGGCCATCACCCGCACCGGAGAGGTCGTCGGCTCGGTCGACTACCTCGCCCCCGAGCGGGTCCGCGGCCACGACCCCGGCCCCTCCTCCGACCTGTGGGCGCTCGGCGCGACGCTGTACACGGCGGTGGAGGGCAGATCGCCGTTCCGCCGCACCTCGCCGCTGACCACCATGCAGGCGGTCGTCGAGGAGGAGGCCGCCGAGCCGCGGCACGCCGGCCCGCTCGCGCCCGTCATCAGCGCACTCCTGCGCAAGGATCCGGCCACCCGGCC
Organism: Streptomyces sp.; assembly: GCF_031181555.1. Lineage (GTDB taxonomy): Bacteria > Actinomycetota > Actinomycetes > Streptomycetales > Streptomycetaceae > Streptomyces > Streptomyces fimbriatus. The sequence continues at coordinate 48,061 of NZ_JAPSKQ010000005.1, forward strand.
CGACGCGGCCGAGGCCGAGCGGATGCTCGCCGACGCGGCGGAGGGGCGCCGGCCGAACGCGGCGCAGGTGTACGTGCCGACGCAGGCCGCCGCCGCTCGTGTGCCGCTGCCGCACGCGACCCGGCCGGACACCGCCTTGCCCCCGCAGGCCCCGCCGGTGACCGGCCCCACGGCCGTGCATCCGCCGTACGCGCCCACCGGTGCCGCGCCCCGCCGGCGGGGGCGCCTGGTCGCCCTGGTCGCCGCCCTGGCCGCGCTCGTCGGCGGGGGAACCGCGGTGGTGCTGCAGCAGTGGGACGAGGGCACGGGGAGGGGCGGTGCCTCCGTGGCTCCTTCCGGCACCCCGGCGCCCGCGCCCGACGCCACGAAGGCCGGGGAGACCGAGTCCACGGGCGGCCTCCCGGCGGGCTGGGTGCGTCGCACCGACCCCTACGGCTTCAGCATCGTCCTGCCCGGTGAGAACTGGGAGCGCGTCGTCTTCGACGAGGAGACCCGACAGGTCGACTACACGCCCGACGGCGGCAGGCACTTCATCCGCATCGCCGCCGACGACTCTCCCGACTACGACGACCCGTACGAGCACCTGAGCGATCTGGACCAGCAGATAGGGCAGCGCCTGGTCGACTACCGGCGGGTGGGGCTGGAACGCCGCGTCTACCGCGACCGCGAGAGCGCCCGGCTGGAGTACACCTGGACGGCGCTGGCCAAGGACACCGACTTCCCGGGGCCGCGCCGGGCGATCGACCAGATGTACGTCTCGCGGGACGGGATCGAGTACGCGATCTACATGTCCGGGCCGGCCGAGGACTGGGCCACGACCAGCGGGCAGTTCGAGACGGTGCTGCGGGGCTGGCGCGAGCCCTGACGCGCCCGGGGTGCCGGACGCGCCCGGCGTGCGCGAACGCGCGCGCCGCTTGGCCGAATCACCGTACCGGAGGGGACACATCCGGTGGGGCATGATGGGCCCATGGGGACCGAGGGGGACGCCGAGAACGGGACCGTGCGACCCAACGCCCGTGTCATCGCGGGCCGTTACCGTCTGGAGGCGAGGCTCGGGCGCGGCGGCATGGGCGTGGTCTGGCGGGCCACCGACCAACTGCTCGGACGCGGCGTCGCCGTCAAGGAACTCCCCCTGGACGAGACGCCCTCCGCGTCGGAGGCCCGGCGGCAGCGGGAACGCACCCTGCGCGAGGCACGCGCCCTCGCCCAGTTGAGCCACCCGCACATCATCGTCGTCCACGACGTGGTGGAGGACGACGCACGTCCGTACATCGTCCTGGAGCTGATCGACGGCGGTTCGCTCGCCGACCGCATCGCCGCACACGGCCCGGTCGACGCCGCCGAGGCCGCACGGATCGGCATCGACCTGCTCGGCGCGCTGCGGGCCGCCCACACGGCCGGTGTCCTGCACCGTGACCTCAAGCCCGCCAACGTCCTGCTGGAGGACGGCACCGGCCGGGTCGTCCTCACCGACTTCGGCATCGCCCGGGTCGCGGGCTCCACGACGCTCACCGAGACCGGCTCCTTCGTCGGCTCGCCCGAGTACACCGCCCCCGAGCGGATGTCCGGTGCCAGGACGGGACCGGAGTCCGACCTGTGGTCGCTGGGCGCGCTGCTGTGCGCGGCGCTGAGCGGTGAGTCGCCGTTCCGGCGCGACTCGCTCGGCGGTGTCCTGCACGCGGTCGTGACCGACGAGATACGGCCGCCCGCCCAGGCCGGGCCGATCCTGCCCGTCGTGCGCGGTCTGCTGGAGCGCGACCCCGACCGGCGGCTGGACGCGGACCGGGCCGAACGGATGCTGCGGGCCTTCCTCGAGACGGGCCGTACGCCGAAGTCCGCGCCGCTCGGGCCGCCGCCGCCCGAGCGGGGCCCGTCCCGTCGCCGGCCCCCGGCGCGGCGGGCGGAAGGGGATGGGCGTCCCCCCGTCGTCCCCGGGGCCGGGGCCGGGGAGCGCGCCGCGCGGCGGCAGCCCACGAGGAGCGTGCTCGTGGCCGCGCTGGCGGTCGCCGCGATGGCGGGAGCGGGCGTCTCCGCGGCGGCGCTGCTCATGCAGGAGCGGGACGGCGACGGAGGCGGTACGCCGACCAGCACGGCCCCCGAGACGCCCGTGAGCGAATCGCCCTCCGCGTCCCGGACCCCGTCGTCGCCCCCTACGGCCACCCCACGGCGACCGGTTCCCCGCCCCCGGCCGCATAGCCGCATAAAAGGGAGATAAGTCCTGGTGGGCGTCACGGGTCTGTGACCGGTCCGCGTTCCGGGTGGATACGCGGCGGCGCGGCGCGATATGGATGACCCATGAGCAGCAACGGGGGAGCCCGCCACGGGACCGACGAGCCAACCAGTTTTGGCCTGCAACCGCCGAACCCGAACCCGCCCGTGGCCGTGCCGCACCCCGGCAACCCGTACGCGACACCCACGCAGGTGGTCCCGGAGCAGGCGCAGGACCACTCCCTGCCGTCGCACGAACCCGGCGCCGGACGGCTCATCGCCGGCCGCTACCGGCTGCTCGCCAAGCTCGGGCACGGCGGCATGGGCACGGTGTGGCGGGCCAAGGACGAGACGGTGGACCGCGAGGTCGCGGTCAAGGAGCCCCGCGTCCCGGACCACCTTCCCGAGCGCGAACGCTCCAACACCTTCGAGCGGATGCGCCGCGAGGCCCGTGCCGCCGCCCGGCTCGACCACCCGGCGGTGGTCGACGTGCATGACGTCGCGGTCGTGGACGGTCAGCCGTGGATCGTGATGGAACTGGTCCAGGGCCGTTCGCTGGGCGCCGTCCTGCAGGAGGAGGGCACCCTCCCCGCGCGCGAGGCCGCCCGGGTCGGCCTCGAAGTGCTCGGCGCGCTGGAGGCCGCCCACGCGGCGGGCATCCTGCACCGCGACGTGAAGCCGGACAACGTGCTGCTCGGCCGGTACGACCGGGTCGTCCTCACCGACTTCGGCATCGCCCGGATCGAGGGCGAGACCAACCTGACCGACACCGGCGGCTTCGTCGGCTCCCCCGAGTACATCGCGCCCGAGCGGGTGCTGGGCCAGCGTCCCGGTCCCGCCTCCGACCTGTGGTCGCTCGGGGTGGTGCTGTACGCGGCCACGGAGGGCGTCTCGCCGTTCCGCCGCAGCAACACCCCGGCCACGCTCCAGTCGGTCCTCAACGCCACGCCCGCGCCGCCCGCCTCCGCGCAGGGACCGCTGGCCGAGGCCATCACCGGTCTGCTGCAGAAGGACCCGGCGCGCCGTCCGGACGCCGCCCGGGTCCGCGCCCTGCTGGAGGCGGCCGCCAACCCGCCCGAGCCGCAGCCCACGCAGATCGTCCAGGTCCCCGTCCCCGACTCCGGCGGCAAGGGGATCCGGCTCGGCCGCAAGGCGCTGACCGGGATCGGCGCGGCGGTCGTGGCGGGAGCGGTCGCGGCCTGGCTCGTGGTCGCGGACCCGTTCGCGGGGCCGCTGCCGGAGGGCTGGAAGCAGCACGACCTCGGAGACCGGGCGGGCGTGAGCCTCGCGGTGCCGGAGGACTTCGTGAGGGACAAGCCCGCCGACGACTCGGACGGGACGGTCGTCTCCTTCACCGACCCGAGCGGACTGGTACGGATCGAGACCGACCGCGACCTCAAGGCCGAGGACGAGAACGGCGAGCTCGAGGCCTCGGCGTCGGAGGAGGCGTTCGCGCACTGGGGCGAGCTCAAGGACGGCGAGTACAGCTGGGGCATCGCCGACACACCGGCGCCCAAGGGGCAGCCGCGCCAGACCACGTACAAGGACCGCGAGGCGGCCACGAACACCATCGTCTACACGACGACCGACACGCCGAGGCCGCTGGTGCGCGAGGCGCAGGTCATGTACTACCGGAACAAGGACGGCGACATGTACCGGCTCTGGGTCGTGTACCCGGGCAAGGGCTACTTCGCCGAGGACGGCCGGGAGATCGCCCGCACGGTCCTCGCCTCGTGGGACATCGGCACACTCTGAACCGGCCGCGCCGGACACGGGTCCGCGCGTCGACAACGCCGCGTCCCGCGCGGTACTGATGGGGGATGAGCAACGACGGTGGCGCGAGGGGTGCTCAAGGTCGGCTGGTCGGTGGACGGTACCGGCTGATCGAGCGCATCGGCTCCGGCGGAACGGGCACCGTCTGGCGGGCGCTCGACGAACTCGTGGAGCGCGAGGTCGCCGTCAAACAGCCCCGGTTGCCGGGCGAACCGGGGGACGAGCGCAACCGGAGGGCGGCCCGCCGGCTCTACCGGGAGGCCCGCGCCGCCGCGCGCGTCGACCACCCCGCCGCCGTCTCCATCCACGACGTCGTCGTCGAGGAGGACGGGCCGGACGGGCCGGACGGGCCCGGGGAACCGGGCGGGCTCCCGTGGATCGTCATGGAACTGGTCCGCGGCGAGTCCCTGCGCCAGGTGCTCGAGCGCGGTCCTCTGCCGCCCGCCGAGGCGGCCCGGATCGGTCTCGCGGTCCTCGGCGCCCTGCGCGCCGCGCACTCCGTCGGCATCGTGCACCGCGACGTGAAGCCCGCCAACGTCCTGCTCGGACCTCCCCCGCCCTCGAGTCCGCTGGAGCGGGGGGACCCCCGTCGCCGGGTGGTCCTCACCGACTTCGGCATCGCCCGTGTCCCGGGCGAGGAGTCCCTCACGGCCAGTGGGGAGTCCATCGGCTCGCTGGAGTTCGTCGCCCCCGAGCGGATGTCCGGCCGCGGCGCCGGACCCGCCTCCGACCTGTGGTCGCTGGGCGTCCTGCTGTACGCCGCCGTCGAGGGCCGGCCCCCGTTCCGCCGTACGACCGTGGAGTCCACGCTCGCCGCGGTCATCACCGAGGACCCGCCCGGGCCGAAGCGGGCGGGACCGCTCGGCCCGCTGATCGTGCGGCTGCTGGCGAAGGACCCCGGGGAACGCCCGGACGCGGAGGAGGCGGCCGCGGCGCTGGAGGCCGCGGCGGGCGGCCGGCCGGTGCCACAGGCCCCGGCGGACGGCACGGGCGCCTCCGGCGCGCAGGAGCGGGGTGCGGACGCCCGGACGGTACGGCCGGGCTCCACCGCCGGACCCGGCCCCGTACGGACGCCGGAGCGAATACCGCGGTCCGGTCCGGCGCCCGCCGCCCCCGCACCCCCGGGCGCCCGCGCCGGCACGGCCCCGGCCACCACCCCCACCGCCGCCCCCCGCTCCGGACGCCGCCTGCTCCGCCCCGCTCCCCTCGCGGCCCTCGGGGTCCTCCTCCTCGCCGGCGGCCTCTGGTCCGTCACCTCCCTCGGCGGTCCGGACACCGGAGCGGCCACCGAACGGACCGCCCGTGTCACCCCGACCGCCGGTCCGGCGGGCACGGCCGGTCCGGGAGCCACCGCCGGTCCGGGTGCCACCGGCTGGGCCGCCCACCACGAGGCCGCCATGGGCGCCGTCCTCTTCCTCCCGCCCGGGTACCGGGAGTCCGCCCGCGAAGGCGGTACGAGCCGCCGGCCCAGGTCCGTGGCCTACGAGGGCGACGGCGGCATCCGGGTCCGCCTCGCCCAGTGGGACAGCGCACCCCGCTCCCCGATGGCTCAGGCACGGGACGCGCACGCGGGCCGGGACGGCCACGACGGGGACGCGCGCACGCAGTACACGCGCACCAGCGTCCAGGGCCACGAGGCCGTCCTGGCCGACACGACCTACGGCCCGGACGAGGACCTCGCACGCGTCATGCACCTGGTGATCCGCACCGACGACAGCCGGATGTACGAACTCCGCGTCGACATGCCCGAGGGCACGCCCCAGGAGAAGAAGGGGACGGCGGTGTTCAAGGGCGCCCGTGACCGGCTCCGGATCGGAAAGGGGTGATCCGGGGCCCGTCTCACCGTCAACGCCCTGATCAGGGTGTTTGCTGCCAGCGTTCACTGGCGTGGTGTGAGCGGTCGGTGAATCTGTTACCGACGGGTACACAAAGTGTTCGCCCCGGCATACCCTGCGGCTCATGACGGACGCGCAGACCCGGGAAACGACCGGCACCAACCCCCTCGCCCCCGCTCCGGAGGGCGCCCGCACCGCCGCCGACGTGGTCACCCCCGAGCTGGTGGCCCAGCTCACCAAGGGAGTCGTCGGTTCCGGGCGCACCGCCAACCACACGCCGTTCACCGGCGAGAAGCTGGCCGACCTGCCCGAGTCGACGCCCGAGGACGTGCGGCGGGCCTTCGAGACGGCCCGCGCCGCCCAGGCCGTATGGGCGCAGGTCCCGGTGCGCCGGCGCGCGGCCGTCCTGCTCCGTTTCCACGACCTCGTGCTCGAACGCCAGGCCGAGGTGCTCGACCTGATCCAGCTGGAGACCGGCAAGGCCCGCCTGCACGCCCACGAGGAGGTGCAGGCCGTCGCCGTCGTCGCCCGTCACTACGGCCGCCGCGCCGCCGCCTACCTCGGACCGAAGCGGCACGCCGGCGCCGTACCGACCCTGACGAAGGCCGTCGAGCTGCGCCACCCGCGCGGTGTCGTCGGCCAGATCGTCCCCTGGAACTACCCCCTGGAGCTGTCCGTCGGCGACGCGCTGCCCGCCCTCGTCGCGGGCAACGCGATCGTGATGAAGCCGGACACCGAGTCCTGCCTGACGGCGTTGTGGGCCCGGGACCTGCTGATCGAGGCCGGGCTGCCCGCCGACGTCCTCCAGGTCGTCCTCGGCGTCGGGCCCGTCATCGGACCCGAGGTCGTCAAGCACGGCGACTACGTCTCCTTCACCGGCTCCACCCGCACCGGCCGCGAGGTCGCCACGGTCGCCGCCGACCGGCTCGTCGGCGTCTCCCTCGAACTCGGCGGCAAGAACGCCATGCTGGTGCTGGAGGACGCCGACATCGAGAAGGCCGCGGCGGGCGCCGTCCGCGCCTGCTTCTCCTCCGCGGGCCAGCTCTGCGTCTCCATCGAGCGGCTGTACGTCCACGAGTCGGTCGCCGACGCCTTCCTCGACCGCTTCGCCGCCCGCACCCGCGCCATGCGGCTGGGCAACTCCCTCGCCTACGGCGCCGACATGGGGTCGCTGGTCAGCGGCCACCAGCTGGAGACCGTCAAGCGGCACGTCGAGGACGCCGTCGCCAAGGGCGCGCGGATCGTCGCCGGGGGCGTCGCCCGCCCCGACATCGGCCCGTTCTTCTACGAGCCGACCATCCTCGACGGCGTCACGGACACCATGACGCTGTGCTCCGAGGAGACCTTCGGCCCGGTGGTGTCCGTCTACCGCTTCCGCACCGAGGACGAGGCCGTCGAACGCGCCAACGCCACGCCGTACGGCCTGAACTCCTCGGTCTGGACGACCAGCGCCCGCCGGGGCCGCGAGATCGCCGCCCGGTTGCGCACCGGCACGGTCAACATCAACGAGGGCTACGCGTCCGCGTACGGCAGCGTCCAGTCGCCGATGGGCGGCATGAAGCAGTCCGGCCTGGGCCGCCGGCACGGGGCCGAGGGCATCCTCAAGTACACCGAGTCGCAGACCGTCGCCCACCAGCGCGTCCTGCCGATGGCGCCCTCGTTCGGCATGGACGACGAGAAGTACGCGGCGTTCATGAGCCGCAGCCTGCGCCTGATGAAGGCGTTCCGCTTCCGCTAGACAGCCCCCGCACCGCACCAGCACCGCAGCTTTCGACGAGGAGAGCACGTGTCACAGGAGAACTCCGTCCAGGACATGGACGACGAACGGGGCGACGACTCCGCGTACGACTACGACGTCGTCGTCGTCGGCTCCGGCTTCGGCGGCTCGGTCTCGGCGCTCCGCCTGACCGAGAAGGGCTACCGCGTCGGCGTCCTGGAAGCGGGCCGCCGCTTCACCCGCGAGTCCCTGCCGAAGAACTCCTGGGACCTGAAGAACTACCTGTGGGCCCCCAGGCTCGGCATGTACGGCATCCAGCGCATCCACCTGCTGGGCAACGTCATGGTCCTGGCCGGAGCGGGCGTCGGCGGCGGCTCCCTCAACTACGCCAACACCCTGTACGTACCGCCCAAGCCCTTCTTCGAGGACCCGCAGTGGCGTGACATCACGGACTGGCAGGAGGAACTGGCACCGTACTACGACCAGGCGCGCCGCATGCTCGGCGTCCGGATCAACCCGACGATGACCCCGTCGGACGTGCACCTGAAGGCGGCGGCCGAGCGGATGGGCGTGGGCGACACCTTCCACATGGCCCCGGTCGGCGTGTTCTTCGGCGACGGCGAGGACGCCGACGGGAAGGTGACGGCGAAGCCGGGGCAGGAGGTGCCCGACCCGTACTTCGGCGGGGCAGGGCCGTCGCGGCGGGCCTGTGCCGAATGCGGCGAGTGCATGACCGGCTGCCGTCACGGCGCGAAGAACACCCTCAACGAGAACTACCTCCACCTCGCCGAGAAGGCGGGCGCGGTCGTCCACCCGATGACGACGGTCGTGTCGGTGACGGAGGACTCGCGGGGCGGCTACGCCGTCGCCACGCTCCCGACCGACAACCGCCGCAGGGGAGCGGGCCGCACCTTCCGGGCCCGCCGGGTCGTCCTGGCCGCCGGTACGTACGGCACCCAGACGCTGCTGCACCGCATGAAGGCCGGCGGTCAACTGCCGTACCTGTCGGACAGGCTGGGCGAGCTGACCCGCACCAACTCCGAGGCGCTGGTCGGAGCCCAGACCGACAACCGCCGCTACCGCAGGGCGACCGGCGCGCCGAGGGTGGACTTCACCCGCGGTGTCGCCATCACGTCCTCGATCCACCCGGACGAGAACACCCACATCGAGCCGGTCCGCTACGGCCGCGGCTCCAACTCGATGGGCTCTCTGTCCATCCTCCAGGTCCCGTACGCGGGCGGCGGTTCGGGGACGGCCCGGGTGCTCGGCTGGCTGGGCAACGCGGCCAGGCACCCCTGGCTGTTGTTCCGTTCCCTCTCCAACCGGCGCTGGTCGGAGCGGACCATCATCGGCCTGGTGATGCAGTCGCTGGACAACTCCCTGACGACCTGTCTGAAGCCGTCCGGGGTCGGCCGCGGCCTGCTCACCGCCCGGCAGGGGCACGGCGCGCCCAACCCCAAGCAGATCAAGGCGGCCACGGAGGGCGCGTCGGCGCTGGCGGCCGAGATCAACGGCTTCGCGGGCTCCAACGTCGGTGAGCTGACGGGGATGCCGCTGACGGCCCACTTCCTGGGCGGCTGTCCGATCGGCGCCTCCCGCGAGACCGGCGTGATCGACCCGTACCACCGCCTCTACGGCCACCCCGGGATCTCGGTCGTGGACGGTGCCGCGGTCTCGGCGAACCTGGGGGTGAACCCGTCCCTGACCATCACGGCACAGGCCGAGCGGGCGATGTCGTACTGGCCCAACAAGGGCGAGACCGACCCGCGTCCGGAGCAGGGTGCCTCCTACCGGCGCCTCCAGCCGGTCGAGCCGAAGTCCCCGGCGGTCCCGGCGGACGCGTTCGGCGCGCTGAAGCTGCCGTTCCTCGGGATGCCGACAGTGCCGCCGAAGAAGTAGCCGGAAGCGGAAGAAACAGCTGGAAGCGCGGGCACAAGCGGAAGCGGACGGGAAAGGGACGACGGGAAAGGGCCAAGGGACAAGGGAAAAGGACCTGGGCCCCCCTCCGAGCCCAGGTCCTTTTCCCTTGTCCTGTGTGCTGCCGTGCGCGAAGCGCTGTCAGGCGTCGTTACGCCTCCGCACCGGCCTTGCGCCGACGCACCACGAACACCGCCCCGGCACCGGCCACGACGGCGGCACCGCCGACCAGACCGATCATCGGAAGGGCGGAGCTGGAACCGGTCGCGGCGAGGCTGCCGGTGACCTTCGGCGTGTCGGCACTCGGCTTCTTGTCCGCCACGGGCGCCTTGCCGCCCTCCTGCGGCTTGGTGCCGTCGGTGTCCGTGCCGGCGGCCACGATCTGGAACTTGTACGACACGTCACCGAAGCCGGTGCACTCGCCGTCCGCGTCGCCGTAGATCGTCGCGCCGAGCGAGAAGCCGGCGCCCACGGGGGCGGACGCCTTCACGTTGACGCGCAGCGGGATGTTGACCTCGTACCCCGGCTCCAGCTCGTCGGTGTAGCCGACGTAGCCGACCGCGTAGCCGCCCTCGTCGAGGTCCACCCAGGACTTGGTGTCCGGGTCCCACGCCTGCAGCCGGACCTGCTTGCTGGTGAACAGGTCCATGCCGTCGGCGTCGGGGGAGGCCCCGGCGAAGAAGTCCAGGTCCCGCAGGGGCGAGTCGGAGTCGTTCAGCACGTTCAGCGAGAACTTGTGCCAGCCGCTGCCCGCGGAGATCTTGCCGGGCAGGCCGGTGATGCTGACGTCGACCTTGGTGTCCTCGCACACGGACGGCTCGGGGTCCGGGGTCTCCGTCTCCTCCGGCGCCGACGTGCTCGGGGCCGGGCTGGTGGCGGAGGAGGACGTGCTCGGCACCGGGGCCGGCTCGCTCGTGGAGGCGCTGGGCGAGGTCTCGCCGGTCGGCTCCGTCGACGCGGTCGACTCGGTCGCGGACGGCGAGGCGGACGTCTCGTCGCCGGTCGGGGTCCCGGTCGTGGAAACGCTCGGCGTGGCCGTGGGGTCGGTCGCGTACGCGGCCGGGGCCGCGAGAAGGGCGACCGGGGCTATCACTGCCGTCGCGGCCGCTGCGGCCATGGCACGGCGAAGCTTCATGAAGACCTCGGTGAGTCCGGTGTGCCGCGGGGTGCGGCACGGGCTGGGAGGCGCCTTCGTGTGGGGCGCGCGGGTGTGATGCGTGATGTCAGTGAGTTCGATCCACGACGTCCGTGGATGGTTGTCCTGCCTCTCACAGAATTCTTATGTGAGGTGGATCACCCGTGAGGGGTGATCATCGCTGGCGTACGCTCGGCCGCCTGTCACCGCCGTCGAGAGAAAGTCCGCGATCCCGTGGCCGAGCAGCCGTCCGAAGAGCCCAGACCGGAGTCCTCCGCCCTCCCGGACGACGTGTGGGAGAAGTTCGTCCAGGACAGCGAGCGCGACATCCGCACCTCCGCCCCCAAGGAACCCTCCGCCCGGGCCCGCATGGTGACCGAGCGGCTGCGGGCCATGGACGAGGCGCAGGCCAGGACGGGCGGTGGCGGCGGACGCCGTCGGGGCAGGAAGAAGGCCGCCTCTCCGCCCGCCCGGCCGGAGGGCTGGCGCACCGGTCCCGCCTGGCAGGAGAGGAACGGCCGGGCCGCACGCCGCCGCAGGGGCTGGAGCGTCGTGGGCGTGCTGGCCGCCGCCGCGCTGGCCGTCGTCGCCGTCAACCCGTCCGCCGCGCTGTCCTGGCTGCCCGGTGGACTCGGCGACGGTTCCGGTGGTGCGGACGCGGCCGGCCCGGCGTCCCCGGCACCGCTCGCCCCCGAGACCGCCCGCCCCAGTGGCGCGCCCTCCGCGGCCTCCGCGGGCACACCCACCCGCGAGCGGCCCTTCGCCGGATCCCCGGCCGCCCGCTGGGAGTCGGGAGCGGACGCCGTCCGGCTGCCGGAGGCGAAGGCCGTCAACGGGGTTCCCGCCGGCCGGATCGAGGAGGCCCTGCGGCGGACGAAGGAGTTCCTGGTCGCCTCCAACCTCGACCCCGGGGTGCTGAAGGGCGGCGAGCCGAAGAAGGCGCTGGCCCTCGTGGACCCCTTGGCGGAGGAGTACCTCTCCGACCTGCGCGCCGCGCTGCGCGAGCCCAGCGAGGAGAACGACCCGGTGTGGACGTTCACCCGTTTCGACCCCGAAGAGGTCGACCTCGTGGGCGACGTGCGGGTCCGCGGCCGCATGACGGTGAAGCCCGGGCGCGGAGCCGCCGGGAAGGCCGTGATCAAGGCCGACTACACCTTCGTGTACGCGGTGGCCCGCGCCGGCGGCGGCGACGAGGTGACCCGGGCCGTCGTCCGCCGGGTGGTCGAGGTGGACGTCGCGGACCTCACCAGGTACCAGGGCACCGAGGGGCACCTCTGGATCCTCGCCGTCGACGGCGAGATCTCCAACGACGACTGCCGGGACGGCGACGGCGTGATCCGTCCGCAGTTCCCCGCCGACCTGCGGACCGGTCCCGAGCCGACCGGAGAGGCGCGCGACCCGTACGACCGCAGCAAGCAAGTGGCCGGAGCCGAGGAGGGATGCGGCGTCGTCACCCGCACCTGACACCGCCGTCCGTACGGCATGCGAAGGGCCCCGCGGGGCGGAACCGCGGGGCCCTTCCTCTCGTCGGCACCGACGTCAGGGCGGCATCGGTGCCCGGGAGCGGCGCCGGGGGGGGGAAGCGCCGCGCGTCTCCTCCGCACCCCGCCGTGGCCGTCGGGCCCGGACGTGTGCGGTGTTCGGCCGGCCGGCCCCGGGCGTCCCCGGAGCCGGCCGTTCTCTTGGGTGACCGGGCTGCTGTCCCCTGCCGTCCGGTCACTCTTCCGGAGCGAGGTCCCACGACGTACGGCACGACCCGTACGTCTCATCGCTCCGGCGAGCCACGCGTGGTTCTTCCGTGCCCGCCCCTGGCCGGCGCGGACACCGGTACCAACGAAGCGGTTCCGGCACCGGTCACGGGCCGTACGGGTGAGAAACGATGCGTACGTCTGTACCGGGAACACGGGAACGGGGGTGCGGCTCCCGCGCCGCCCGCCGGCTCAGATCTTCCCCCGGCACAGCTCCAGCAGGGTCATCGCGAGCGGGGTGCCCGGCTTGCCCAGCGCGTCCCTGTAGCGGGCGAGGATCTCCATCTCGCGGGAGAGGTTCACGCGCCGGCCGCCGGAGGCGATCCGTTCCTTCTGGACGACGGCCGACACGGCCATCCGTTCCTGCACGAGGCCGATGATCCGGTCGTCGAGCGCGTCGATCCGCTCGCGGGCGCCGGTGATCGCCTCGGCGGCCTCGGCGGTGCGGGCGCCGGTCTTCTCGGCGGACCGCGTCGTCGTGGACTGCGTCGCGGCGGCGGTGACGGTCATGTCGGGGCTCCTCGATGGGTGGGTGCGGGATGCCCCGGAGCGACAGGGTCCGGGAAACGCCAGGCGCCCCGGACCTTGTCGGCCCGGGGCGCCTGGGAAGTCGCTTGTCAGATGCTCAAGCAGCACGACCATGGCAGCCGGCGGGCCGGTCGCCATAGGTAAAGAGGAAGGTCGGGTGCGTGAGCATGGCGCCCAGTATGCCGCGCATCCCCGGGGCGTCCAACACGGATCGCATGGTGAGACGCGCGTCCGCCCGGGGCGGCCCGGGGCCGCTAGGGGCCGCTCGGGGAGCGAGGGCGGGGGCTTTGCGCCCACCCCGGTAGAATCGGGAGACACAAGACCCCCGCCCCACCGCCGGAAGGCACCTCGTGTCATCAGCGACTCCCGCTGCCAACGCGCCCGACACCGTCCTGGTCGTCGACTTCGGCGCACAGTACGCCCAGCTCATCGCCCGTCGCGTCCGCGAGGCGCGGGTCTACAGCGAGATCGTGCCGAGCACCATGCCGGTCGAGGAGATCCTCGCCAAGAACCCCGCGGCGATCATCCTGTCCGGCGGCCCCTCGTCCGTGTACGAGGAGGGCGCCCCCACCGTCGACCGCGCGCTCTTCGAGGCCGGCGTCCCCGTCTTCGGCATGTGCTACGGCTTCCAGCTCATGGCCCAGAGCCTGGGCGGCCGGGTGGACAACACCGGCGCCCGTGAGTACGGCCGTACGGACCTGCACGTCGCCAGGGCGTCCTCCACCCTCTTCGAGGGCACCCCGGAGGAGCAGGCCGTCTGGATGTCGCACGGCGACGCCTGCTCCGCCGCTCCCGAGGGCTTCACCGTCACGGCCTCCACGGACGTCGTCCCGGTCGCCGCGTTCGAGAACGACGACAAGAAGCTCTACGGCGTCCAGTACCACCCCGAGGTGATGCACTCCACGCACGGGCAGCAGGTGCTGGAGCACTTCCTGTACCGGGGCGCGGGCCTGAGCCCCGACTGGACCACCGGCAACGTCATCGACGAGCAGGTCGCCGCCATCCGCGAACTGGTCGGCGACAAGCGCGCCATCTGCGGCCTGTCCGGCGGCGTGGACTCCGCCGTCGCCGCGGCCCTCGTCCAGAAGGCCATCGGCTCCCAGCTGACCTGCGTGTACGTCGACCACGGCCTGATGCGCAAGGGCGAGACCGAGCAGGTCGAGAAGGACTTCGTGGCCGCGACCGGCGTCCAGCTCAAGGTCGTCGACGCCGAGGAGCGGTTCCTCAAGGCGCTCGCCGGGGTCAGCGACCCCGAGGAGAAGCGGAAGATCATCGGCCGGGAGTTCATCCGGGTCTTCGAGCAGGCCCAGGCCGAGATCATCGCGGACGAGGGCCCGGCGGTGGAGTTCCTGGTCCAGGGCACGCTCTACCCGGACGTCGTCGAGTCCGGCGGCGGCACCGGCACCGCCAACATCAAGTCCCACCACAACGTCGGCGGCCTCCCCGAGGACCTCGAGTTCAAGCTGATCGAGCCGCTGCGCAAGCTGTTCAAGGACGAGGTCCGCATGGTCGGCCAGGAGCTCGGCCTGCCCGACGAGATCGTCCACCGCCAGCCCTTCCCTGGTCCCGGCCTCGGCATCCGCATCGTCGGCGAGGTGACCAAGGAGCGGCTCGACCTGCTCCGCGAGGCCGACGCCATCGCCCGTGAGGAGCTGACCGCGGCCGGTCTCGACCGGGACATCTGGCAGTGCCCGGTGGTCCTGCTCGCGGACGTGCGGTCCGTCGGTGTCCAGGGCGACGGCCGGACCTACGGCCACCCGATCGTCCTGCGCCCGGTCTCCAGCGAGGACGCCATGACCGCCGACTGGTCCCGGCTGCCGTACGACGTCCTCGCGAAGATCTCGACCCGCATCACCAACGAGGTGCGGGACGTCAACCGCGTCGTCCTCGACGTGACCTCCAAGCCGCCGGGGACCATCGAGTGGGAGTAGTCCCCGGGGCAGGTCCCAAGGTCACGTCCGCTTGAGCGTGCGCACCGGCTCTCCGGGCTTCCAGACCTGGACGACCAGGTAGGTGTCGTCCTCGACGAAGGTCCGCACGACCTCCGTCACCTCGGTGCGGAAGAGGTGGAACGGCTCCGGCGGTTCCACCTCTTCGGCGTACCTGGCCCTGGTCTCCGCGTCCTCGACCTCGATCGCCCGCCCGCTGATCCGGACGTCACCGCCGCCCATGCCCGTGCCCTCCCCGGGGTTCGCCTGGAGCGCGAAGCGCGGGTCGCGGCGCAGGTCGAGGGCCTTGAGCGAGTTCGGCATCATGCCGAGCCAGAGCTCTCCGTTCAGGAAGCGGACCTCCAGGCCGGTGGTGCGCGGTGAGCCGTCCCTGCGCAGCGTCGCGATGACGTGGTGGGTGTACGCGCCGAAGCGGGCCTCAACAATCTTCGCGAGATCGGGTTCGGCTGCGGCGAAGGCCTCCCAGTTCGTGTTCTTCGTGTTCATGGGGAGAGTGTGACGCGGATACCGGACATCTTGTGTCCGGTATCCGCGACGTCCTCCGGAGGGGGACACGTACGCGGCCCGCGCCGATCCGGGCCCTCGTCCTTTCCGGTCGCGGCGCGTCGGAGGCGTCCGGCCGGCCGGTACGCACCCGGGCGCCGTCGCTCCATGGTCCCGGCCGCAGGGGAATTCCCGCGGCCGGGTCAACACGGCACGTCGAAGTTCACCCGTCCGACCGGACCTGCCGAACGGAGAGGGCGTGGTGTAGGGCACAATTCGCTGTCGTCGCGGGGGAGTTGTCGGTGTGCGACGTGCGTCCTGCGGGCGTGCGCGTGGTTGTGGTCCTGGTCGGATGTGCGGGGAAGGCGGGCTTCGGACGTGGCGGTGCAGGAGGCGAGACAGGGCGGCGCGGACGCGGCCACGCACGGGGGCGGCTGCACCTGCGGGGACTGCCCGCACGGGGCACGTGAGGGGCATCGGCGCGCGGTCGCCGCGTTCCTGCTGAAGCGGGACGAGTTCGCGGCCGGGCAGGGGCTTCCGGCCGCGGTGGCCCACTCGGCCTCCGCCTCCCGGCAATGGGTGTCGGAGGAGTTGACGCAGGCCGCGGAGGCCGTCGCCGAACGCGGGCGGGCCGAGGGCGCGGCATGGCTGGCCCGTCTGTGGCGCCGGACCGCGGTGGTCGTGTGGGCCGGGGTCGTGCTGCTGCTCCTGGGACAGGCGCTCACGGCGATCGGTGCGGGGTGGACCGCCGCGCGTACCGCGGGATTGACGGCCGCGCTGGTCGTCGCGGGCGCGCTGACCGCGGCGTCGTGGTTCCACCGGACGCGCGGTGGGGTGCTCGCGCCGGTGATCGGGGAGGACAACCGCCTCTCCACGTCCCGTGCGGTGGCCGCCGCCTGGGTGCTGTTCCTGGTGTACGCGGTGCTGGTTCTGGTGGGGCGGCTGGCGGTGGCCTCCGGGCACCGTGAGCGTGACGCGCTGATCGCCGGGCTCGAACTCGCCCGGGGCGCGGGGGTGGTGACCGTCCTCGCCGTGGTGTGCGGGATCGCCGTGCTGGTGCGGCGGGTGGTCGGACTGCGGGTGCTGGGACAGCGGTTGCAGAAGGTGCGCGCCGACCGGCCCCGGGCGGCGGACCTGCTGACCGACGACGCGGGGCGGGGGACGTTCGCCGACATCCAGTACGTCGTGATCAGCGCCGTCGCCCTGGTGTTCGCGGCGGTGCGGCTGGCCCGGCGGCCGGACCAGTTGCCGGACCTGCCGTGGGGGCTCGCGGTGGTGGTGCTCGTGTCGGCGGCGACGTATCTCGCGGGGAAGTACGCGGAGGGCGGGCGGCCGGTGATCCTGTCGGTGGTGCGGGCGCGGGAGGCCGGCGATCTTGACGCGCCGATCCGGACCGGCGACGACATCGAGATCCGCGGGGCGGGGTTCGTGCCGGCGGGCGCTCAGGGGGCCGATCGGTTGTCGCGGATGGTCGTCCGGGTGGGGGCGGTGAACGTGCATGTGCCGCTGGTGCCGGTGACGGGCGGGTTCGACAACCCGACGGACACGTTGCTGACGGTGCCGGTACCGGCGGAGGTGGAGCCGGGGCGGGTGGAGGTACAGGTCGTGACGGCTGCGGGGGTGGAGACGAACCGGTATGCGATCGACGTGACGGAGTAGGCGGGGCCGCGGCGCGGCTTGCGGTCCGGCGGGGGCCGATCCGGCGCTCACGACCGTGGTGGGGCCGGGGCCGCGGGCTGCTGATCCGCCCGCCGTCGGTTCGGCTCCTCGCCGTACGCGTGGGTACGCGGGCCGGACGATTCGAGGAAAAACCGTCCGCCGGGATTGAGCCGGGACCGAACGTCGTACGTATGGTCTGTGTACGTATGGTCTGTTGGGGCGGTCTCGGCATGGCGGTGAGAGGCGGCGGGCGGCGATGACTCAAGGCATGCGCACGGACACGTACAGTCCCCGCTTCGACGGCGACAGGGACTGGCGGGACATCGCGACCCGCTATGCCCTGGTACCTCTGCGGATCTTTCTCGGGATCACCTTCATCTACGCCGGCCTGGACAAACTCACCGACAGCGCCTTCATGAAGGAGGCCGGGGGCGGATCCATCGGTGACATGATGCGCGGCGTTCGTGATTCGTCCGCCGTTCCCGCACTGGTCGACATGGCGCTGGAGAGTCCCGTCGCGTTCGGTTACGCCATCGCCCTCGGGGAACTGGCCGTGGGGATCGGGGCCCTGCTCGGACTGCTCACCCGCCTGGTCGCCCTCGGTGGTGCGCTGATCTCCCTCAGCCTGTGGCTGACCGTGAGCTGGGCCGCCGATCCCTACTACTACGGGAACGACCTTCCGTACCTCATGGCCTGGACCCCGCTCGTGCTGGCGGGCGCCCCCCTGTTGTCCGTGGACGCGGCCCTGCGTGCGCGGCGGCGGCAGCGGACGGGGGAGTACCGGTAGGGGTCAGGCCGGTGTGTCCGAGTCGCGGGGGCCCGGCGCCCGGCGCCGGCGTATGCGGCCCGTCAGCAAGGCCACCGCGCCGGCCAGGCACAGGCCGCCCGTGACGACGGGGACCATGACGAACCACGGTGTCTCCCAGGCGCCGCCCGCGTCACCGGCGTAGAGCACGGCGGCGAAGGTGAGGAAGGCGCCCGCGACCAGCCTGCCGGGCTGGAACTCATGACGTAGCACGGCTCACCTCCGCCTGTCCCACGCCGACCTGGAGGTCCAGGTCGAGCGTGCCCGCCTTCTCGACGCCCGCGGGCGGACGCAGGGTCAGCTCCTTGTGCTTGCCCGGTGCCACGTCCACGTCCTTCTTCTCGTCGCCGGGCAACTGGATGTCGCCGACTCCCACGTCGATGCTCAGCTTCACGGTCACGTCCTCGGGGACGATCACATGGATCCGGCCCAGGCCGGCATCCGCGCGTGTGGACACGGTCTCTCCCCCGGGCACCCGTATGCCGGACAGGTCCAGGGTGCCGGTGCCGGCGCCCACGTCGTAGGCCGGGCGTATCTGTGCGACCGAGGCGGGCTCCCAGGTCGTGCGCATCCACTCGGTGCCGATGTCCTCGGGGATCGCGGCCGAGCCGGCGAGCAGACCCGCCGTGATGACCGCCAGGACGATGGACCCGGCCCCGGTGCGGCCCAGGAACGCGCTGACCGCCACACCGATGCCGAACACGGCGAGCGCACAGGCCAGGCCGGTCTGCAGGCTGGTGCCGAGGGGGTGTTCGTCCCAGGCCAGGCGGGTGCCGAGGACGGCCGCGAGGAGGGCGAGCAGGAAGATCCAGCCGCCGATCCAGCGGGGACCGCGCGGCTTGGGCGGCCGGTGGCGCGGGACGTGCGTGTCGTCGCGGGCGCCGGCACGGGTGCCGAGGCCGATGTTGACGGCGGCCGCCACGTCCAGCTCGCGGGAGTCCCGGGGACCCCACAGATAGCCCGTGCCGCCGACGTGGGTGCCGTCCTTGACGATGGGGTCGCGCCACCAGGAGGGGAAGGCGGTGGGCGCCGGCGGGGCCTGGGGCTCCGGCGGGGCGTCCGCGGCGGCCTGGGCGGCGATGGGGTCGGGGCCGGGGGTGCCGCGCCGCCGGGACCAGTAGCCGGCGCCGGCGAGCAGCAGGGAGAGTATGACGGCGAAACTCAGCACGCCGCTGTTGTTCAGCATCGTGAGGAAGACACCGCAGCCGACCAGTGCGAACAGCACGGCCGTCAGCGTGTGGCCGTCGACCCGGCCGGTCAGCAGCCTGCGGATCTCGTTCTCCTCCTCCTCGTCGTCGTAGGGGACGAGGAGCCAGGCGAAGCCGTAGAAGATGAGGCCGACGCCGCCGGTGGCGGAGAGCACCGCGAGGGTGATCCGGAAGATCACCGGGTCCATGTCGCACTGCCGGCCGAGCCCGGCACAGACCCCGCCGAGCAGCTTGTGCCGACGGTCGCGCCGGAAACGCTGGGGAGGTTCGGCCGCGTCCTCCTCGGCCGGATCCCGTGGTGCGGTCCCTCCTTCCTTTTCGTGCGCGCCCGCGTGCTCGCGCGCGCCCGCGTGGGCCGCGGCGCCGCGTGCCGGATCCGCGGCCGGCGCGGCGTCCTCCGGCGCGGTGCCCGGAGCCGGGCGCGGGCCGGAGCCGGGTCCCGGACCCGCTGCGGCGTGCTGGTGATCTGTCATGCGTCCATGGTGACGGGCGAGCCGCCGCGGCGGCAGCCGGTACGACCCTGGCCGGACCCTGATATCGCCCCTGAGGCCGGGACCGGGAGATGTTCGACGGAGCCGGGCCGCGGAGATCAGGGGAGTCTCCGGGGCCGACCCTGATGCTCCGGCAGTCCGGGCGTGTGACCATCGTTGGCATGTCGGAAGCCGCAGCAGCGCCCATCGCCGAGCCGCGGCCGCCGCGCAAGCTCTACCGCAGCAGTGACGGACGCTGGCTCGGTGGTGTGGCGCGGGGGCTCGCCGGACACCTCGGGCTGCCCGTGGTCTGGGTACGGCTCGTCTTCGTCGGTCTGTTCATGGCCGACGGTCTCGGCGCGCTGCTGTATGCCGCGTTCTGGTTCTTCGTGCCGCTCGGTGTCGGCGGCGTGGACGCGCAGAAGCCGCCCTCGCTGGTCACCACCGAGACCTCGCCGGACGGCCGGCGCAGACTCGTCACCCGCAGACCGGACAAGGGACAGATCGTCGCCCTGCTCCTCATGGTCGTCGTGGCCATGATCTTCGTGGGCAGTGTGGACATCAGCAACGGGACCAGGGCCTATCTCTGGCCGGCCGTGCTCGTCGGCGCGGGCGTGGCCCTGGTCTGGCGGCAGGCGGACAACGCCCGCCGGGCCCGCTGGGTCGAGGTCGGCCGGCGCCGGCGCACGGTCACCCTGCTGCGGGCCGTCGTCGGCGTGCTGCTGGTGACCGCCGGGGTCTCGGGCATCTTCGTCCTCCAGGGCTCCGGTGCCCACCTCGGCTCCGTGCTGCAGGCGGCCCTGGCGGTCCTCGTCGGCATCACGCTCCTCGCCGGTCCCTATCTCATCCGCATGACCCAGGACCTGTCCGAGGAGCGCCTGATGCGCATCCGCGCCCAGGAGCGGGCGGAGGTCGCCGCCCACGTCCACGACTCGGTGCTGCACACCCTCACCCTGATCCAGCGCAACGCGGACAACGCGGGCGAGGTGCGCCGCCTCGCCCGTGCCCAGGAGCGTGACCTGCGCACCTGGCTCTACAAGCCCGAGGGCACCGGCAAGGACGAGGCCGACGAGCCCACCACGCTCGCCGACGCCGTGCGGCGCAACGCCGCCGAGGTGGAGGACAAACACGGTGTTCCCATCGAGGTCGTCGTCGTGGGCGACTGCCCGCTCGACGAGGGGATCGGCGCGCAGATGCAGGCCGCGCGCGAGGCGATGGTGAACGCCGCCAAGTACGGTGGCGAGGGGGGTGCCGTTCAGGTCTACGCCGAAGTCGAGGGAAAGACGGTGTTCGTGTCCGTCCGGGACCGCGGCCCCGGCTTCGACCTCGACTCGATACCCGCCGACCGCATGGGCGTTAGAGAATCGATCATCGGCCGCATGGAGCGCAACGGCGGCACGGCGCGGCTGCGTGCGGTGCCGGACGGCGGCACGGAGGTCGAGCTGGAGATGGAGAGGGCGGAGAAGACGTCATGAGCGAGCCGACCGAGGCGAACGGGGCGACGGAGGCGACGGAGACGGCCGGTGGCGCCGGCGGGCGTCGTGTGCGCGTCGTCCTCGTCGACGACCACCGCATGTTCCGCACGGGCGTTCAGGCCGAGATCGGGCGGACCGAGGAGACGGGTGTCGAGGTGGTCGGCGAGGCCGCGGACGTCGACCAGGCGGTCACGGTCATCACCGCGACCCGGCCCGAGGTGGTCCTCCTCGACGTGCACCTGCCCGGTGGCGGCGGCGTCGAAGTGCTGCGCCGCTGTGCGCCGTTGATGGGCGACACCGAGCAGCCGGTGCGTTTCCTGGCCCTGTCGGTGTCGGACGCGGCGGAGGACGTGATCGGGGTGATCCGGGGCGGTGCCCGCGGGTACGTGACGAAGACGATCACCGGGACCGATCTGATCGACTCGATCTTCCGGGTCCAGGAGGGCGATGCCGTCTTCTCCCCGCGCCTGGCCGGCTTCGTCCTCGACGCCTTCGCCTCGACCGACGCCCCTCCGGTCGACGAGGACCTCGACCGTCTCACCCAGCGCGAGCGCGAGGTGCTGCGGCTGATCGCCCGCGGGTACGCCTACAAGGAGATCGCCAAGCAGCTGTTCATCTCCGTGAAGACGGTCGAGTCCCATGTCTCGGCGGTGCTGCGCAAGCTCCAGCTGTCCAACCGGCACGAGCTGACCCGCTGGGCGACGGCGCGCCGGCTCGTGTGACGGACGGACGCCGCAGGCCACCCGCGTCGCGCCCGCGAACGGCATCCGGTCGACGGGACCCGGGCGTACCGGGCCGACGGGGTTCGGGCACCGTGCGCGGGCGGGGCCGGCGGCGGTGCGGCGCACGGGGGAGCGGGCCGCCGTCGGGCCTTTCCCCGCGCCGTCCTCGTCACGTTCACGCAGCGCGATGACCGATGCGCCGAACACGGGTGGGGCGAGAGGGCCGTGGTGCCGTGCGGTGCGCGCGTGAGACAGGCCGCCCTTGCGGCGTTCCGCGCAGGGCCGGTGCCGGACGGGTCGGTGGGCCTGGCTAGGCTCCGGCCTCATGGACGTACTCCTCCACCTCTTCGTCGGACTGCACATCATCGGCATCGCGTCATTGCTCGGTGGCTTCCTCACCCAGATGAAGGCGATGGGCGAGGGCACCGCCCGTTTCGGTCCGGCGATGCTGCACGGTGCGCTGACGATGCTGGTCACCGGGGTGATCCTGGTCGGCCTCAACCAGGCCCAGGACCACTCCGTGAACAACATCAAGATCGGGGTGAAGCTGGCCCTGCTGATCGTGATCCTCGGCCTGGTCTACGTGAAGCGGGACGAGGAGAAGGTGGACAAGGGCGTGTTCGGCCTCGTCGGACTGCTGACCACGGCGAACATCTTCATCGCCGTGCTGTGGACCTGATCCCTCCCGTACGGGCACGGCCGCGATCGCGGCCCGCGCGGTGCGCCCCGTGGTCAGGCGGGGCGCACGACGCTGTGGATCGAGGACTCGCCGTCGTAGTAGATCGACTCCTCGCGGACGTACGTGCCGGGCTTGGGGGCGTGGATCATCTTGCCGTTGCCGGCGTAGACGCCCACGTGGGTGATGTCGTCGTAGAAGAACACGAGGTCACCGGGTTGTGCCTGGGACACGGGGACCGTCGTGCCGGCGTCCACCTGGTCGTAGGTCGTGCGGGGGAGGGTGACGCCGGCGGCCTTCCAGGCGGCCTGGGTGAGGCCGGAGCAGTCGTAGGAGCCGGGACCGGTGGCGCCCCAGACGTACGGCTTGCCGATCTGCGCGCGGGCGAAGGCGAGGGCCTTCTCGGCCTTGGCGGCGTACGAGGAGCCGGCCGACGACGAGGGCGGGGCGGTCGAACCGGAGGACCCGGACGCGTCCGACGTGCCCGAGGTGCCGCTCTCCTGCCGAGCCGCCTCCTCCCGGGCCTCCTCCTGGGCCCTCTGCCGCTCCGCCTGCTGCCGGGCCAGCTCGGCGGCCTTGCGGGCGGCCTCCTTCTGCTTCTTCTTCTCGATCGCCGCGAGCCGTGCCTTCTCCTCGGCGGTCAGCTCCGACATCAGCTCGCGCGCGTCCGCGAGCTTCTTCTGGACGGTCGCCTTGGCCGTCTTCAGGTCGCCCTGTGACTCGGTCAGCGTCTGGAGGCTCTCGGTGGCCTCCCGGCGCTTCTTCATCGTCTCGGACTGCTGCGTGACGTAGTCGTCGACCGCTTCCTTCTGGCGGCCGGTCATCCGGTCCATCAGCCGGCTCTGGTCGAAGAAGTCCTGCGGCGAGTCCGCGAGCAGGAAGGTCGCGGTGTCGGGGACGCCGGCGCCGGTCCGGTACTGGGCGGCGGCGAACGACCCCAGCTTCTCCCGCGCCTCGTTGAGCTTCTGGGTGCGCTTGGCCACGTCGTCGAGGAGGGTGCCGACGCGCTTGCGCTGCTTCGCGGTCCTCTCCTTGGCCGCGTTGTACTTCTCGGTCGCCGACTCCGCCTGGCGGTAGAGGTCGTCGACCTTCTTCTCGACCTCCTCCAGGCTCGGTTTGTTGTCGTCCGAGGGGGCGGCGGTGGCCGTCTGGGAGAGCAGGGCCACGGAGGTCAGGGCGGCCGTGGCGAGGGCGGGGGGCCGTATGCCGGCCACGCGCGGGCCGGAGGTGCGCGACTTGCGGTGCGACGCCAAGGGAGGCGACTCCTTCCATGGTCCGCCTACCGGGTTAGCTGTCGGGTTCGGGCGGGTGGTTCGGAAGGGTTGCCCTACGGCCGCTCCGCGAGGGAGTGGGCCGATTCACCCCAGGGTCTCGGTTGGGTCCCCGGCTCCGGCTGCCGCGGCGGCGGCGACGGACTCGGCGGAGGCCGCGCGGCCCGGCGAGGTTCGCCGGTGCGGGTCGAGCGGCCCGCCCGCACCGTAGCCAACTCGTGTGGCGCCTGTGAAGGTTGATGGGTGATATGCCCGATACATTTTCGTGACCTCGCGCCTCGTGTCACGCAGGGTGAGACGGCGGTGCCGACGGGTGCGCGGGGCGTGAGGGCCGGGCGGAGCGCCGGCCGGCCCCCGGAATCCCGGAGATGTTCCCGGGGCGGCCGCGGGCTGTCGGTGGAGCGCCCTAGACTCGGAGAGCGATGAGCAGCCTCTTTGACGAAAGCTTCCTGGCGGACCTCCAGGCCCGGCAGGGCCCCGCGGACGAGCCCCCGCCGCCGCCCGAGGACGATCACGTGCCGGAGCCGATTCCGGACGATCTGTTCGGCGGGAAGTTCGACGTGCCGCCGGACCGGGACGCGTACTACCGCGACGGTGCCCCGCGCCCGGTCGTGGACTCCGCCGCGCTGCTGGAGGGGCTGAACGACAACCAGCGTGCCGCCGTCGTGCACTCGGGCTCCCCGCTGCTCATCGTGGCCGGCGCCGGCTCCGGCAAGACCCGGGTGCTCACGCACCGCATCGCGTACCTGCTCGCCGAGCGGGGCGTCCACCCCGGCCAGATCCTCGCGATCACCTTCACCAACAAGGCCGCCGGTGAGATGAAGGAGCGCGTCGAGCATCTCGTCGGGCCGCGCGCGAACGCGATGTGGGTGATGACCTTCCACAGCGCGTGCGTGCGCATCCTGCGCCGCGAGAGCAAGAAGCTCGGCTTCACGTCGTCGTTCTCGATCTACGACGCCGCCGACTCCAAGCGGCTGATGGCCCTGGTCTGCCGCGACCTGGACCTCGACCCCAAGCGCTTCCCGCCCAAGTCCTTCAGCGCCAAGATCAGCAACCTGAAGAACGAGCTGATCGACGAGGAGGACTTCGCCGCCCAGGCCGCGGACGGTTTCGAGAAGACCCTCGCCCAGGCCTACGCCCTGTACCAGTCGCGGCTGCGCGAGGCGAACGCCCTCGACTTCGACGACCTGATCATGACGACGGTCCATCTGCTCCGCGCCTTCCCGGACGTCGCCGAGCACTACCGCCGTCGCTTCCGCCACGTCCTCGTCGACGAGTACCAGGACACCAACCACGCCCAGTACGCCCTGGTCAGGGAGCTCGTCGGCCCCTCCGAGCAGCCCGTCGGCGCGCCGCGGGGCGCGGGCGAGGCGGCGCCCGCCGAGCTGTGCGTGGTGGGTGACGCCGACCAGTCGATCTACGCCTTCCGCGGCGCGACGATCCGCAACATCCTCCAGTTCGAGGAGGACTACCCGGACGCGACGACGATCCTGCTGGAGCAGAACTACCGCTCCACGCAGACCATCCTGAGCGCGGCCAACGCCGTCATCGAGCGCAACGAGTCCCGCCGCCCCAAGAACCTGTGGACCAACGCCGGTACCGGCGCGCTGATCACCGGCTACGTGGCCGACACCGAGCACGACGAGGCACAGTTCGTCGCCGACGAGATAGACCGCCTCACGGACGCGGGCCGGGCCAAGGCGGGCGACGTCGCCGTCTTCTACCGCACCAACGCCCAGTCCCGTGTCTTCGAAGAGGTCTTCATCCGCGTCGGCCTCCCCTACAAGGTCGTCGGCGGCGTCCGCTTCTACGAGCGCAAGGAGGTCCGGGACGTCCTGGCCTACCTGCGGGTGCTCGCCAACCCCGAGGACTCGGTGCCGCTGCGCCGCATCCTCAACGTCCCCAAGCGGGGCATCGGCGACCGCGCGGAGGCCATGATCGACGCCCTGGCCCAGCGCGAGAGGATCAGTTTCCCCCAGGCACTGAGGCGCGTCGACGAGGCGTACGGCATGGCCGCGCGGTCGGTGAACGCCGTGAAGCGGTTCAACACGCTGATGGAGGACCTCCGGACGATCGCCGAGTCCGGTGCGGGCCCGGCCACCGTCCTGGAGGCGATCCTCGAACGCACCGGCTACCTCGCCGAGTTGCAGGCCTCCACCGACCCGCAGGACGAGACCCGGATCGAGAACCTGCAGGAACTCGCGGCCGTCGCCCTGGAGTTCGAGCAGGAGCGCGGTGAGGGGGAGCAAAGCACCCTGGCCGAATTCCTGGAACAGGTCGCGCTGGTCGCCGACTCCGACCAGATCCCCGACGAGGACGAGGACGGCTCCGGCGTCATCACCCTGATGACCCTGCACACCGCCAAGGGCCTGGAGTTCCCGGTCGTCTTCCTGACCGGCATGGAGGACGGCGTCTTCCCGCACATGCGCGCCCTCGGCCAGACCAAGGAGCTGGAGGAGGAGCGGCGCCTCGCGTACGTCGGCATCACACGCGCGCGCGAACGGCTGTACCTCACCCGGTCGACGATGCGCAGCGCGTGGGGACAGCCGTCGTACAACCCGCCCTCGCGCTTCCTGGAGGAGATCCCGGCCGCGCACGTGGAGTGGAAGCGGACGGGGGCCGGTTCGCCCGCGTCCTCCGGGCCGGCCTCCGGGGTGGCGGCCTCGCTGTCGTCGTCCCGCTCCCGCTCGTCGGCGGCGGGCGCCTCGGGCTTCGCCACCCGCCGGGCCGCGGAGAAGCCCGCCGTGTCGCTGGCGGTCGGGGACCGGGTCACGCACGACCAGTTCGGCCTCGGCACGGTGGTCGCGGTGAAGGGCACGGGCGCGAACGCGGAGGCGACCATCGACTTCGGGGACACCAAGCCGAAGCGGCTGCTGCTGCGGTACGCGCCGGTGGAGAAGCTGTAGGGACCGACCGCGCCGGCCGAGGAGCCCCGTCGGTGCGGCGGGGCTCCCCGGCCCCGGCCGGGCGGGTGCTACGACGGGTTGAGGCCGTGGCTGCGCAGCCACGCGAGCGGGTCGATCGTGGAGCCACCGCCGGGCCGCACCTCGAAGTGCAGGTGCGGTCCGGTCGACTTCCCCGAGTTGCCGGAGAACGCGATCGGGTCGCCGGCCTTCACGGTCGTACCCGGAGCGACCCGGTAGCTGGAGAGGTGGCAGTACCACGTCTCCGTGCCGTCCTTCGCGGTCACGATCATCATGTTGCCGTACGAGACGTTGAACTGGGTGCGCACCGTACCGTCGGTCGCGGCCATCACGGTCGAGCCGTACGGCACGGGGAAGTCGATGCCGGTGTGCACGGACATCCAGTTGGTGCCGGCCTGGCCGTAGTAGGCACTGAGGCCGTGCTGCGCGACCGGGAGCGCGAACTTCGGGCGCAGCCGCTCCTTGCGGGCCGCCTCCTCCGCCGCCCGCCTCCGCTCGGCCTCCTGCTGGGCCTTGAGGTCGATGCGCTCCTGGGTGCGGCTGGCCCGGTCGGCGAAGTCGTCCGCTCCGGCGGCGAGGCTTTCGAGCTGGGTGTCCAGCTTGATGTTGGCGACGGACGGTTCCACCGGCTGCGCGTCCGCCGCGGTCGTCGTCTCCCCGCCGTCGTCGGTCAGGTTGCCGACGGAGGCGGCGGCGATCCCGGCGACACCCATCACACAGGCGGAGGGCACGGCCACCGTCAGCAGCGCGGAGCGCTTGGGGGGCGTACGGCGGCGGGAACGGGACCCGCCGCGCGAGGCCGCGCGCGGCGACGGGACGGGAACGACCTCCTCCTGCTCTTCGAGCAGGTGCACCGCCGGCAGCTCACCCGTGCCGTCCGAGTCGCCGTGAGCGGGGTCGTCGTAGGAGGCCTGTTCCTCCGAGGCCGGGGACGACTGCG
Organism: Streptomyces sp.; assembly: GCF_031181555.1. Classification (GTDB taxonomy): domain Bacteria; phylum Actinomycetota; class Actinomycetes; order Streptomycetales; family Streptomycetaceae; genus Streptomyces; species Streptomyces fimbriatus. The sequence goes on from NZ_JAPSKQ010000005.1 coordinate 75,504, forward strand.
GGTCCTCGAACCGCTCGAACGTGGCGGTGGCCTGCTGGTCGAAGGATTCGCTCTGCGGCTCGTGGGCGTCGGGCGCCGGGGCGGCGGCGCCGCCGTCGGAATTCCACTGCGTGGCGTCGTAGGCACCGGTGTCGAAGGTCTGGGTGCCCCAGTCCCAGTGCTGGGTCTGGTCGGCGGGGTTCCCGGACTGGTCGGGCTGGAGCCAGGCACCCGCCTCCCACTGACCGCCGGCGTCGGGTGCGGTGCCCTGCGGCGGGATCAGCGGCAGGTGCTGCTGACCGGTGGTCCACGCCGTCGCGTCGTAGGCGCCGGTGTCGTAACCGGCGTGCTGCTGGGCCGCGTACGCGTCGTACTGCGCGGTGTCCTGGTCACCCGTGGGCCAGTGCACGGTGCCGTACGCACCCGTGTCGGGGCCGCCGCCCGGGAGGTCGCCGAAGAGGGGATCGGTGTCGAAGCCCGCGAGGGCGTGACTGCCGGTACCGAAGCCGGTGGGGGCGAAACCGGCGGCGTCGTGGCCGCCGTACGGGGTGAAGTCGCCGTACTGGGCTTCCTGGGTGCCGTACGGCGCGTAGGGCGCCGAGGCGGCGTCGGAAGCCGGAGCCGGGGCCATGGTCCCCGACGGGTGACGGTCGTTCACCAACTTCTCTTTCGCCTCGACAACAGGGGCTGCGAGAGCAGTGCGGCGACTGTACCCGGCGGTATGCGGGCACGACAATCTTCGGCAGGTTTCGCGCGCGCAGGAAACGGGCAATCGGTCGTCTTTTGGCGGACTGCGGGCGCGCCCTTGGCCCTGTGTTCGATGCCTGTTCGAGGTGGGGTGCGGGGCGACGGCCTAAGTGGGGCGTGCCGGGCGGTGGTTGTTCGGACGAGGGCGTTGTGCCGTCCCGGTCGTGGGCGTGTCGTCGGCCCCGGGCGTGTCGTGCGCCGTCCCACCGCCGGGCGGCCGTCCGGGTCCGCCGCGCCGGATCCGGGCCACCGCCGGGTCGCTGCCGGTCCGCCGTCAGGCGACCGTCAGACCCTCCGCGCGACCCGTGGACGGCTCTCCGGGATGCGCCGTGTCCAGGGCCTGCCGTATGCCGGTCGCCACGGCCGGGTGCACGGGCAGGGCGAGGTGGCCGACGCCGCTCACCCGTACGTTCTGCACCATCAGGTCCGGGTGCTCGATGCAGGCCGTCTCCAGCGGCTCCATGATGTGGTCGAGGTCGCTCCAGAAGGCGACGAAGTGCGTACGGCAGCCGGGCGCGGGCAGAGCGAGCTCCTCGAGCACCGGCGAACCGGGGCGCATCTGCCGGACGATGGGATGCGCGTTGGCCAGCGGTGCGACACGGGTGCCCGAGTGCGGGGTGCCGAGCGTGACGAGCGTCCGCACACGGGCGTCACCGCCCAGTCGCTGCACGTAGTACCGCGCGATCAGCCCTCCGAGGCTGTGCCCGACCACATCGACCCGACTGCTGCCCGTGCGCTCGCAGACCTGCTCTATGTGCCGGCCGAGCAGTTCGGCCGCGATGCGGATGTCACAGGTCAGCGGCGAGTAATTGAGGGATTCGATCTGCTGCCTGCCGTGCTGGACGAGGCTGCGGCGCAGCAGGAGGAAGACGGAGCGGTTGTCGATGAAGCCGTGCAGCAGCACGACCGGGGGCTTGGCCTCCCGCGGCAGCTGCGCGGCGCCGCCCGGTGCGGGCGGTGCGGGAGCCGGGCCCCGCCGCTCCTGGACGATGCCGGCGGGATAGAGCAGCAGGTGGCCGGCCAGGATCGCGAACTCCAGGGCGGTGGCCTTCAGCAGGGCCAGGGAGAGATCCGCCAGCCGGCTCGGCAGAAGACGCCGGCAGAGCGGCAGGAAGGGAAGAGCTGCCTGGGTGACCTTCATGGCCGACCTCCTGTCGGCACGCGGAGGGACGGCTCTGTCCCCCGTGTGCCCTCATGGGGAATCGCGACGAGAACGGTCGACGGTGCGCGTGCGACGCGTGGAGAGGTGCGGTGGTACGGCGGCCTCGTCGTGGATTCCTTGTGCGCAGGGTCCCACCGTTGCCCGTGTGCCGCACGGGCACGCGGTGCGGGGGCCGCGGGACCCCGGGACGCTGCGCGGCGAACGTGTCCCACTGTGTGATTTCCCCCTCGCTCCGCACCGCGAAACTGCCGGTTGCGGGATGCTGGAGATAACGTTCGTTCACTTCCCCGGTCGGTCCGGGCCGGGGTGTCCGTGCCGCGGTGGCACGCCCGGTGCAGTGGGCGACGGGATATGCGGTACACGCGACGTGCGCGACGTGCGCGGTATGACGAATGTGTGCGGTACTTGTCGGTACGGATGGATGTAGTCGCTTCATGGAGGCAGTGATGGGTGTGGCAGCCGGTCCGATCCGCGTGGTGGTGGCCAAGCCGGGGCTCGACGGCCACGATCGCGGGGCCAAGGTGATCGCGCGGGCGCTGCGCGACGCCGGTATGGAGGTCATCTACACCGGGCTTCACCAGACCCCCGAGCAGATCGTCGACACCGCGATCCAGGAGGACGCCGACGCGATCGGTCTGTCCATCCTCTCCGGTGCGCACAACACGCTCTTCGCGGCGGTGATCGACCTGCTCAAGGAGCGGGACGCGGCGGACATCCTGGTCTTCGGCGGCGGGATCATCCCCGAGGCGGACATCGCCCCGCTGAAGGAGAAGGGCGTCGCGGAGATCTTCACCCCGGGTGCGACCACGGCGTCCATCGTGGACTGGGTCCGCGCGAACGTGCGTCAGCCCGCGCAGGCGTAGGCGGCGGTCCCCGGTGACCGAGCCGGGGTGGGTCGCGGTGCCGCCGGGCGGGGGCGGACCGGGAGCGTGACGGGAGCGGGGTGCCCCGGGCCGGGGCGCCACCGGCTCCTCGCGCACGCTTTTGCGGCGTCCCGCCCCCGGGTGGGCCGTCCCGCCGCGGACCTCGGAACGGGCGTCGCCGACCGGAGCGGGGGAACCAGTCCGGTCGGTCGGCCCGAGGGGCCCGGACCGGCCGGCCGGAGCGGCGGAGCGGGTCCCGTCCGCCGGGGTGGCGGGGCGGAAGCGGCTCGCCGGGACCCCGGGCTTCGGGCTCGTGCTGCTCAGGGCCGCGGCCTCCAGGACCGCAGTGCTCGGGCCTGCGGCGTTCAGGGCCGCGGTGTTCAGGCCTGCGGCGTTCAGGCTCCTGCCGGGGACAGCTCCTCCAGCATGGCCGCGCGCAGGCGCAGCGTCGTGACCAGGCGCTGGAAGGCCTCCGACCAGTAGCCCCCGGCCCCCGGCGACGCGTTCTCCGGCTCGTCCGGTATCGCCAGGAGCGCATCGAGGCGACTCGCCTCGGAGGGGTCGAGGCAACGCTCGGCCAAGCCCATGACTCCGCTGAAACTCCATGGATAACTCCCTGCGTCCCGCGCGATGTTGAGCGCGTCGACCACGGCCCGTCCGAGCGGCGCGGCCCACGGCACCGCGCACACTCCGAGCAGCTGAAAGGCCTCGGACAGCCCGTGGGTCTCGATGAACCCGGCCACCCACTCGGCCCGTTCGGCGGCGCCCAGCGTGTCGAGCAGCTTGGCGCGTTCGGCCAGGGACACCGCTCCCGGGCCACCGGCCTCCGGTGCGGAGGGCTCACCGAGCAGCGCCCGCGACCACCGGGCGTTCCGCTGCCGCACCGCCGCCCGGCACCATGCCGCGTGCAGCTCGCCCTGCCAGTCGTCCGCCACCGGCAGGGCCACGATCTCCTGGGGAGTACGTCCGCCGAGCCGTCGCGGCCAGCTGTCGAGCGGCGCCGCCTCCACCAACTGGCCCAGCCACCAGGACCGTTCGCCCCGTCCTGCGGGGGCCTTGGCCACCACGCCGTCGCGTTCCATTCCCGCGTCGCACTCGTGCGGCGCCTCGACGACGATCGTCGGCACGTCCCGCGTGTGGTCGACGGCCACACACGCCCCGGCCCTGACCGCCATCCGTTCCGCAAGCGCCGAACCGGGCAGCGCCGACAGCAACTCCGCGGCCGTCGCCCGCACATTGCGGCTGCGGTCGGCCAGGGCCCGCTCCAGGAAGGGTTCGTCGTCCGGACCGAGACCGGTGCGCAGGGAGTCCAGGAACATGAGCCGGTCCTCCGCACGCTCCGTCGCCCAGGTCGTGGCGAGGAGGTCGCGTGCGGCGGCGGGCTCGCGGGAGCGCAGGGCGGTGAGGAGGGCGACCCGTTCGGCGAAGAGGCCCTCCTGCCAGAGCCGCTCGACTCCCTCCGGGTCGTCGGGACCCGGCACGGAGGTGCCTCCGCCCGGTGTCGAGCGCAGGGCGAACCGCCAGTCCGGGTTGAGCCGGGCCAGCCACAGGGCGCGCGGCCCCGCGAACCGCAGGGCCGCCGGACGCAGGTCCGTGCGTCCCCGCGCGGCGTCGAGCAGGGCGGGCAGCGCGGCGGGGGGCGCCGCGAAACCGCGGGCGTTCGCCGCCGCCAGCCATTGGGGGAGCAGCTCCATGAGATCCGGTGCCGTGCCCCGGCGGCCACCGCCGGAGGTGCCGGGGCGGTCGGAGAGCAGCAGCGTGAGCCGGCGGGCGGCGGCGGGCGGCAGCGGTGGACGCGGATCCTCGGGGGCCGGCCGCGGACGCTCCGCCGCCCGTGCCGGCCGCAGTCCGGCGCGCCGCCGTACGGTCGCCACGGCCACCGCGTCCAGCAGTGCCACCGGCGCCTCGGGGCCAGGGACGCAGCCCGCCGGTGTGCGCCGGTCCGTGCCCAGCAGGGCCGTGGTGACCAGGTCCTCCCAGGCGTCCGGGAGGGACGGGTCCACGGCGGCGGTGGTCCTGCTCATGAGCTTCCTTTCCGTCGGGCGTCCCGGAGCGGTCGAAGTCTCACGCGCACCGAGTGTCCAGTGAGGCCCGAAAAATTCATGAGGTCGGAGGGAACGGGAGGGAACACGCGGCTCAGCACAGCGGCACCGCCTCACCGGGCCCCTCCGGCCATGCCGCCAACGGGGTGAATCCCTGATGGCCGCACTCACCGAAGACCGTGACCGGGGCGCCGCCCGACAGGGCGACCAGGCGCCACAGGCCGGGGCGGGACCGCGCGGCCGGGGTGACCGGCAGGGCCGTGTCCCCGTCGGCGTCCGCCAGCTGCCAGCCGTCACCGTCCGGGACCGGTATCACCCGGTCCAGCGTCACCGGAACCGAGTCCAGCCAGGGGTCGTCACGCAGCGCCTCGCCGTAGCGGGCGACCGCCCGGGCCGGCGTCGTCCCCGGCGGCCGGGCCGCCGTCGGCACGGGGGGCGCGAACCGCTCGCCCAGGGCCGCCCGCACCTGCCCCGCGCCCGGATACGCGGACAGCTCCGCGTCCAGGACCAGCCCGACCGGCAGTGCGATCTCGGGGGCGCGGCCCGCGGCACCGTAGGAGAGGAGCAACGCGGTGCGGTGCGAGTCCGTGCCGTACAACCAGACACGGCGGGTCGTCAGCCGGGCGTCCGCCGTGTCGTACTGGGCGAGGACCAGCCAGCGGTCCCGCACCGGCGGGCCGTCCGCCGAGGCGGGCAGACCGACGCGGGAGCGGACCGTCGCGGCGAGGTCCTCCGGCAGCCGCTCGCGGCGCAGCCAGCCCTGGTCGAGGAGGTGGAGCAGCGCGCATTCCTCCAGCAGCCGCACCGGCCAGCCCGGCCCGGTGCCCGGGATCGCCCCCAGCTCCCGCACCCGGGCGGCCAGCCCCTGTGCCTGGGCGTCGACCATGCGGGCCGCCGTCTCCTCCCACAGGCCGTACCCGGACTGCTCCGCCGCCGCCAGGCCGCCGCGGAGCAGGTCCGCCAGGCGCTGCTCCAGCTCCGCCGCGCCCGCGGTGACCCGCTCGGCGCGGCGCTCCGCCCTGCGCCGTGCCGCCTCCGGACCGGCGGACCCGGACGGGGAGGCCGGGGAGGCCGGGGAGTCCGCGGCCCGTTTCCCTTCCGCGCGCCCGCGCCGGTCCGTGAGCCACTGCTCCGCCCACTCCGGAGCCTCCGCCCGCGGCACCGCCCCGTCCCCGCCCGCCCAGAGCAGCAGCAGACCGAGCGCGTGCTTGCACGGGAACTTACGACTCGGGCAACTGCACTTGTACGCGGGTCCGGAGGCGTCCGAGATGTCGACGACCGTCTGATACGGCCTGCTGCCGCTGCCCTTGCACAGCCCCCACACCGCCCCCTCGTCGGAACTGCCGGACCCGGACCACGGACCGGCCGTGCCGAGTTTGCTTCCCGCTTTGCGTGACGCGGTGTCAGGCGCCAGTGCCAGCACCTGGTCCGCGGTCCAGCGCACCCCCTGCTGAGTCATGTCGTCGAAGGTATGTCCCGGCACTGACAATCGGCCCGTCGATCGCATATCCGCAGGTCAGAGCGATTGTCAGTGGTGTGGTGCACGGTGGGTGGCAGATCCGAACCGGCCGAGCTGGAGGGGGACTCAGCCATGCCTGCGTCCGTTGAACCGACGACCGTCGACCCGATCCGGAACGGCTCCGCGCCCGCGAACACGGGCACGGACGCCACCCGTTCCGCCCCCGGGGCAAAGGCGCTGCGGCCGCACGCGGAGGACGCCTTCGCCGCCGAACTCGCCGCGCTGGCGGCGCAGGACGACCGCCCGCGCCCGGCCCGCTGGCGGCTCTCGCCGTGGGCCGTCGCGACCTACCTGCTCGGCGGCACGCTGCCGGACGGCACGGTGATCACGCCGAAGTACGTCGGGCCGCGCCGCATCGTCGAGGTCGCCGTGACCACCCTCGCCACCGACCGCGCCCTGCTGCTGCTCGGCGTGCCCGGCACCGCGAAGACGTGGGTGTCCGAGCACCTGGCCGCGGCGGTCAGCGGGGACTCGACCCTGCTGGTGCAGGGCACCGCCGGCACACCGGAAGAGGCCATCCGCTACGGCTGGAACTACGCCCGGCTGCTCGCCCACGGCCCCAGCCGCGACGCCCTGGTGCCCAGCCCGGTGATGCGGGCCATGGCGGAGGGGATGACGGCCCGCGTCGAGGAACTGACCCGCATCCCGGCCGACGTCCAGGACACGCTCATCACCATCCTGTCGGAGAAGACCCTGCCGATACCGGAACTGGGCCAGGAGGTGCAGGCGGTCCGCGGCTTCAATCTGATCGCCACGGCGAACGACCGCGACCGCGGGGTCAACGACCTGTCCAGCGCCCTGCGCCGCCGTTTCAACACCGTGGTGCTGCCGCTGCCGGAGACCCCCGAGGCGGAGGTCGACATCGTCTCGCGCCGGGTGGACCAGATCGGCCGCTCCCTCGACCTGCCGGCCGCGCCCGACGGCATCGACGAGATCCGCCGTGTCGTCACCGTCTTCCGCGAGCTGCGCGACGGGGTCACCACCGACGGCCGGACGAAGCTGAAGTCGCCCAGCGGCACGCTGTCGACCGCCGAGGCGATCTCCGTCGTCACCAACGGGCTGGCGCTCGCCGCCCACTTCGGCGACGGCGTGCTGCGGGCCGGGGACGTCGCCGCGGGCATCCTCGGCGCGGTCGTCCGCGACCCGGCGGCGGACCGCGTCGTCTGGCAGGAGTACCTGGAGACCGTCGTCCGCGAGCGCGACGGCTGGAAGGACTTCTACCGGGCCTGCCGGGAGGTCAGCGCGTGAGCGGCGGGGCGGGGGGCGCGTGCCGGGGACCGGCGCGGCCGCCGGGCGACGCTTCGAGGGGGACGGTGTGACGAACGTGGACGGGCCGGACAGGCCCGGTGGCGGACGGCCGGCGGGGCCGCTGCTGCTCGGGGTGCGGCATCACGGGCCGGGATCGGCACGGGCGGTGCGGGCGGCGCTGGAGGAGGCCCGGCCGGGGGTCGTGCTGATCGAGGGCCCGCCCGAGGCCGACCCGCTGATCCCGCTCGCCGCGGAGGAGGACATGCGGCCGCCGGTCGCCCTGCTCGCCCACGCCGTGGACGAGCCCGGCCGCTCGGCCTTCTGGCCGCTGGCCGAGTTCTCCCCCGAGTGGGTCGCGATCCGCTGGGCGCTGGAGCACGGGGTCCCGGCCCGCTTCATCGACCTGCCGGCCACCCACACGCTGGCGTGGGGGAGGGGCGAGGGGGACGGCCGGGTGGACGGACCCGGATCCGGCGCCGCTCCCGGTGCGGCGGACCGGCCCGGCTCCGGTGACGAGGCCGGCGCCCCGGAGGAGTCCGGCCCCGGGGACGCCGCCCCGGCTGCCGAGACGCGGGTCGATCCGTTGAGGGTGCTCGCCGGGACCGCCGGATACGACGATCCCGAGCGGTGGTGGGAGGACGTCGTCGAGCACCGGGGCGTGGGAGAGGGCGACGCGCTCGCGCCGTTCACCGCGCTGGAAGAGGCCATGACGGTGCTGCGGGAGACGTACGGCGGCGGGGGACACGACCGGGACTTGGTGCGCGAGGCGCACATGCGGCTCCGGATCCGGGCGGCGCAGCGGGAGTTCGAGGACGGCGTGGCCGTGGTGTGCGGGGCCTGGCACGTGCCCGCGTTGCGGCGGAAGGCCACCGTCGCCGCCGACCGGGCCCTGCTGAAGGGGCTGCCCAAGGTCAAGACGGACATGACCTGGGTGCCCTGGACCAACCGCAGGCTGTCCCGGGTGAGCGGGTACGGCGCGGGCATCGACTCCCCGGGCTGGTACGGGCACCTGTTCGGTGCCCCGGACCGGCCGGTCGAGCGGTGGATGACCAAGGTGGCGGGGCTGCTGCGGGACGAGGACCGGATCGTGTCGTCCGCGCACGTCATCGAGGCCGTACGGCTGGCGGGGGCGCTGGCCGCGGTGCGGGGCCGTCCGCTGCCCGGACTGGGCGAGACGACCGACGCGGTGCGGGCGGTGATGTGCGAGGGCTCCGACGTGCCGCTGGCGCTGGTGCACGACCGGCTGGTCGTCGGGGACGTGCTGGGGGAGGTGCCGGCGACGGCGCCCGCCGTGCCGTTGCAGCGGGACCTCGCGCGGATCCAGCGCCGGCTGCGGCTGAAACCGGAGGCCGCGGAGCGGGAGCTGGAGCTCGACCTGCGCAAGGAGACCGACGCCGGACGCAGCAGGCTGCTGCACCGGCTGCGGCTGCTCGGCATCGCCTGGGGCGAGCCGGCCGCCTCGCGCGGGAGCACGGGGACCTTCCGGGAGACCTGGCGGCTGCGCTGGGAGCCCGAGCTGTCCGTACGGGTCGCCGAGGCCGGCGTGTGGGGCACGACCGTGCTCGCCGCCGCGACCGCCAGGGCCGAGGCCGACGCGGCGGCGGCACAGGCCCTCGCCGACGTGACCGGGCTCGCCGAGCGCTGCCTGCTGGCCGAGCTGTCCGACGCACTGCCCACGGTGATGCGGACCCTCGCCGACCGCGCCGCCCTCGACACGGACGTCGGCCACCTCGCCCAGGCGCTGCCCGCCCTGGTCCGCTCGCTGCGCTACGGCGATGTGCGCGGCACGGACACCGCGGCGCTGGCCGAGGTCGCCGCCGGGCTCGCCGAGCGGGTCTTCGTCGGACTGCCCCCGGCCTGCGCCGGGCTGGACGCGGACGCCGCCGAGGAGATGCGGCGCCACCTCGACGCGGTGCACGGGGCGGTGGGCCTCCTCGGCGACGCCCCCGCCCCCGGCCACGGGAGTCTGCGCGCCCGCTGGCAGTCGGTGCTGCGGACGCTCACCGCGCGGGACACCGTGCCCGGGGTCATCCGGGGGCGGTCCGTACGGCTGCTGCTGGACGACGGGGAGCTGGCGCAGGACGAGGCGGCGCGGCTGATGGGCCTGGTGCTGTCGCCGGGTACGCCGCCGGCGGACGCGGCCGCGTGGATCGAGGGCTTCGTCGGCGGCGGCTCCGGGGGCGGGATGCTCCTGGTCCACGACGAGCGGCTGCTCGGGCTGGTCGACGCGTGGCTGACGGGGGTGCCGGCGGAGGCGTTCACGGACGTACTGCCGCTGCTGCGGCGGACGTTCTCGGCCTACGAGCCAGGGGTGCGGCGCACCCTCGGCGAACTGGTCCGGCGCGGCCCCGGGGCGCGGGGGAGCACGACGACCGCCGGTTCCGGCATACCCGGCTTCGCGCCCGACCTCGACACCGCGCGCGCGGACGCCGTGCTGCCGGTCGTGCGACTGCTGCTGGGACTGGGCGGGGACGACGGGGAGGCGCGGGCCGACCTGGCGCGGGCGGCGCGATGACGGGCCCACGACCGCGGCGACACCACGACACCGGCGACGACAGGGGGAGAAGCACATGACGACCACGACGACGGATCCGGCGCGGGAGCGGCTGCGGCGGTGGCGGCTCGTGCTCGGTGGGGACGCGGCCGACGGGACCGGGTGCGCGCTGTCCGGTCAGGACGCCGCGATGGACGGCGCCCTCTCCGCGCTCTACGGGAAGGGGGACAAACCGCAGACGGGGCGGGAGCGTTCGGCGGGACTCGGGGCGTCGGCGCCGTCGGTGGCGCGCTGGCTGGGGGACATACGGACCTACTTCCCCTCCTCCGTCGTCCAGGTCATGCAGCGCGACGCCATCGACCGGCTCGGGTTGTCCACCCTCCTGCTGGAACCGGAGATGCTCGAGGCGGTCGAGGCCGACGTCCACCTCGTCGGCACGCTGCTGTCGCTCAACAAGGCGATGCCGGAGACGACGAAGGAGACGGCACGGGCGGTCGTGCGCAAGGTCGTCGAGGACCTGGAGAAGCGGCTCGCCACCCGCACCCGGGCCACCCTCACCGGCGCCCTCGACCGCAGCGCCCGTGTCAGCCGGCCGCGCCACCACGACATCGACTGGAACCGCACCATCGCGGCCAACCTCAAGCACTACCTCCCGGAGTACCGGACGGTCGTGCCGGAGCGGCTCATCGGTTACGGACGTGCCGCGCAGTCGGTGAAGAAGGAGGTCGTCCTCTGCATCGACCAGTCCGGGTCGATGGCGGCGTCCGTCGTCCACGCGTCGGTGTTCGGGGCGGTGCTCGCGTCCATGCGGTCGATCAGCACACGGCTCGTCGTCTTCGACACGGCGGTCGTCGATCTCACCGACCGGCTCGACGACCCCGTCGACGTGCTCTTCGGCACCCGCCTCGGCGGCGGTACGGACATCAACCGGGCGCTGGCGTACTGCCAGTCGCAGATCACCCGGCCCGCGGAGACGGTGGTCGTGCTGATCAGCGACCTCTACGAAGGGGGGATACGCGACGAGATGCTCAAACGGGTCGCGGCGATGAAGGCGTCGGGGGTGCAGTTCGTGGCGCTGCTCGCGCTGTCCGACGAGGGGGCGCCCGCGTACGACCGGGAGCACGCGGCGGCGCTGGCCGGGCTGGGCGCGCCGGCGTTCGCCTGCACGCCCGACCTGTTCCCGGAGGTGATGGCGGCGGCGATCGAGAAACGGCCGTTGCCGGTACCGGACACGGCGTGAGCGGGTCCCTTCCGCGAGAGGGCCGTCGGGCGCGGCGTGCCGGCGGCCGCGGCGGAGCGGATCGGTGGATACGTGCCGTCGCCGTCCGCCCGGCGGCGTTGCCGGCACCGGCGTGGAAACGTCCGGGACGGCCGGGTGATCCGAAAACGGACATGATCGGCCATCGGTGACGGAGGACTTGCGCAACCTCCGGAGTCGCGTGCGAGGATCGGCGCCGTTCGATTTCGGCGTGTGAGGCGTCCTCCTCACTCGACGCCTCACGCGACGCGCGACGCGTCCTCGCCGGTCCCGCCGCCCCGGAGGAACCACCCCCTCTTGACCTGGTCAGCAGCGTTGTCCGGTGTCGCTCTGCGCGTGATGCGCACGGTGGCGGGGCGGCGTGCGCTCGAAGTGGCGTTGCTGGTGGGCGCGGTGTTCGTGCTCGGGATGCTGTGCGGGGAGCGGGCGCAGGCGGCGGACGGCGTGCCGGGGGAGACGTCCTCGGCCTCCCCTTCCGCCGGCACCGCCGGGACGGCCGGGTCCTCGACGCCCACTTCGGTGGACGGTGTCCGGGTGGTGCGGCTGAGCGGTGAGGCCGGACGGGCCGCCGACCAGGACCCGCCGGCCGGCTCCGGGAAGGGCGAGGGGGCGGAGCCGAGGGCCGACGCCCCCCGTCCGGGCCGCCCGGAGACCGCGAAGGCCCCGGCGGGCGGATCGAGGCCCCCGGCCACTGGACCGACGGCCGCCGACGCCGGGCCGTCGACCGCCGGAGCTGGATGGTCGGGCGCCGGAGCTGGGTCGTCGGTCGCCGATGCCGGGCCGTCGGGTGCCGACGTCGGCACCGTGCAGACACCGTGGGCGGTCGACCTGATCCGCCCGCCGGCCGAGAGCCTGGTCCGGTCCGTGGGCGAGCGGGTCGTGCGGCCGGCCGGGGAACTGGTGGGCGCGGTGACGGGCCGGCCGGCCGCGTCGCCGGGAAAGCCGCCCGTGCCGCCCTTGCTGCCCGGTCTGACGCAGCCCGCTCCACCGCCGGGCCTCCCGGGGCTGCCCGCCGTTCCCGGGCACACCCTTCCCACGCCGGCCGCCCCCGGCCCGGGGGCGGGGGCGACCGCTCCGCGGCCGGAAGCCCCGACCGCCTCGACGCCGCCGCCGGCCGACGCGCCCGCCCCGGACGGACGGGACGGACAGGAGGGACGGGACGGAGCCGCAGCGCCCGTCGCCTTCGGCCCGGAGACCACCGACGCCGACGCCGGCGGCGCGACGCGCGACGGCGACGGACACGGCGCCCCGCGGGGTGCCGCGCACACCGAGCCGGCCCCGGCACCCCACGCCCCCGCCGGACGGCCGGACGGGACGGTGGGCAACCGTTCGACCGCGGACAACGGCACGCCACGGCACGGTGACGCACACGCCGTGACCCCGTGTCCCCGCCCGCCGCTCCGGCTGGTACCCGGCGCCATCGAGCGCGCCGAGGCGACCGGGACGCGGGACCGGTACCGGGACGTTCCCGTCTCACCCGCTTAGGGGCGGCCGCTCCCCTCGCCGTGCGTGGGTACGCGCGAGGGCGCAGCAGGCCCGCCCGTCCGGACACCCTCCTGCGTCCCGGCGGAAGCCGCCGGAGCGTTCCGCGCACCCCGCGGACCTCGGCCCGGCGGCCGGA
>NZ_JAPSKQ010000279.1 GCF_031181555.1 Streptomyces sp.
CCGACGGCGGAGAGTTCGGCGACGGTCATCGCGCCCGCGCGGCAGAGCATCATGTCGGCCGCGGCGTACGCGAGGTCCATCCGGTCCAGGTAACTTACCGGGATGTAGGGGGGCATTCCCGGCATCTGGTGGACTTGCGGCAGTTCGTTCTTCGGGCCGACCGCGTGCAGGATCTGGATCCCGGCCTGCTGCAGCCACGGAGCCACCTGCTGGACGACCTCGTTCAGCCGGCGGGCGCCCTGCGAGCCGCCGGAGACCAGCAGCGTCGGCAGGTTGGGGTCGAGCCCGAACGCGGCGCGGGCCTCGGGGCGCACGGCGGCCCGGTCCAGGGTGGCGATGGAGCGGCGCAGCGGGATGCCGATGTAGCGGGCGTTCCGCAGCTTGCTGTCGGGCGTGGAGACGGCGACCTGGGCGGCGTAGCGGGAGCCGATCTTGTTGGCCAGGCCGGGCCGGGCGTTGGCCTCGTGGATCACGATCGGCACGCCGAGCCGCTTGGCCGCGAGGTATCCGGGCAGGGCGACATAGCCGCCGAAGCCGACCACGGCGTCCGCCTTGGTGCGCTCCAGGATCTGCTCGGTCGCCTTGATGGTGCCGCGCAGCCGGCCCGGGACGGTGATCAGCTCGGGGGTCGGCTTGCGCGGCAGTGGTACGGCGGGGATCAGCGCCAGTTCGTACCCGCGCTCGGGTACCAGACGTGTCTCGAGGCCACGCTCCGTGCCCAGGGCCGTGATGCCCACGGTCGGATCCTGCCTGCGCAGGGCGTCCGCGAGGGCGAGCGCGGGCTCGATGTGGCCCGCGGTTCCTCCGCCGGCGAGTACGACATGCACCGAAATTCACCGCTCTCCGGACGAGCGCGCCGCAGCGGCACGCCGTCGCATCGTGTTCCATCTCCGGGGCCGCTGAGAACCCCTGGTCCGCTTTTTACCAAAGCGGGGTTGCCGCATCGCAAGCGCCATCCGCGCAGCGGGGTCCTCACGCGCGAAGGCGATCAGCAACCCGATGGCGAACATGGTCGGCAGCAGGGCGGATCCTCCGTAGGAGAACAGCGGGAGCGGGACGCCGGCGATCGGCAGCAGACCGAGCACCGCACCGATGTTGATCACGGCCTGGGCCGTGATCCAGGTGGTCACGCCTCCCGCGGCGTACCTCACGAAGGGGTCCTCCGTGCGTCCGGCCACGCGGATGCCCGCATAGCCTAGAGCCGCGAAGAGGGCGAGTACCGACAGCGTCCCCGCCAGACCCAGTTCCTCACCGGTGACGGCGAAGATGAAGTCGGTGTGGGCTTCGGGGAGTTGGCCCCATTTCTCCACACTCGCACCGAGTCCGGAACCGAAGATCCCGCCGGAGGCGAGGGCGTAGATCCCGTGCACCGCCTGCCAGCAGTCGACCGGTCCCGACTGGGGCTCGGTGGCGCCGAGACAGGCGAGCCGGGCCATGCGGTTCGGGCTGGTGCGGATGAGGATCACGCCGATCAGGGCGGCGACGGACAGCACCCCGGCGAACAGCCGCGTGGGCGCCCCCGCCAGCCACAGCAGGCCGAACAGGATCGCCGTCAGGATGATCGCCGTGCCCATGTCGCCGCCGAGCATGATCAGCCCGAGCAGCATGAAGGCGGCCGGCACCAGCGGCACCAGCATGTGCTTCCACTGGGTCAGCAGCCGCTTGTCCTGTTTGCGGGCGAGCAGATCGGCGCCCCACAGCACCAGCGCCAGCTTGCCGAACTCGCTGGGCTGGATCTGGAAGGAACCGCCGAGGGCGATCCAGTTCTGGTTGCCGTTGACCTCGACCCCCATCCCCGGCACCTGCACCAGGGCCATCAGGAAGACGGCGCCCGCGAGGATGGGGTAGGCCAGCGCCCGGTGCAGCCTCACCGGCATCCGGGAGGCCACGAGCAGCAGCACGGTGCCGATCGCGGCGGCCAGGAGCTGCTTGCGGAAGAAGTAGGAGCCCGGCAGGGACATCTGCAGCGCGGTGATCTGGGAGGCCGAGTAGACCATCACCAGGCCGAGCACGGTGATCAGCGCGCTGCCGCCGAGGATCAGGTAGTACGCGGTCAGCGGCCGGTCCCAGGCCCTGCGGGCCCGTGTGTGCAGGGCGCGGAAGGGGTTCTCGCGCGGGGGCCGGGGCGCGACGGGCCCGCGGACGGCCCGCTGCACGGGCGGCCTGCCGGTACGGCTACTGGGCATCACGGCCTCCGCTGCACGCCGGACAGGTGTACGCCGGACAAGGCCTCGACGGTCCCACGCGTCCCTCCCAAGGTCGCCCGGCGCAGGCGGCCGGGTCAGGCACCGAGCTCGCGCACCGCCTGGGCGAACGCCTCACCGCGCCTGTTGTAGTTGGCGAACATGTCCATCGAGGCGCAGGCCGGGGCCAGCAGTACCGTGTCGCCGGGCCGTGCGAGCCGCTGTGCCTCCTGGACAGCCTGGAGCATCGCCCCAGTGTCGGTCCGGTCGAGGTCGACCACCGGTACCTCGGGGGCGTGTCGCGCGAGGGCTTCGCGGATCAGGGCGCGGTCCCGGCCGATCAGGACGGCGCCGCGCAGCCGCTTCGCCGCCCCCGCGGCCAGCTCGTCGAAGGTCGCGCCCTTCGCCAGGCCGCCCGCGATCCACACGATCGACTCGTACGCCGCCAACGAGGCCTCGGCGGCATGCGTGTTGGTGGCCTTGGAGTCGTCGACGTAGGCGACGCCGTCCACGTCGGCCACGTGCGCGATGCGGTGGGCGTCCGGGGTGAAGGCCCGCAGGCCGTCGCGGACGGCCGTCGCGGGCACCCCGAAGGCGCGCGCGAGGGCGGCGGCCGCAAGGGCGTTGGCGATGTTGTGCGGGGCCGGCGGATCGACGTCGGAGACCTCGGCGAGCTCCTGGGCGTTCTTGTGCCGGTTCTCGACGAAGGCGCGGTCGACCAGGATGCCGTCCACGACGCCGAGTTGGGAGGGACCCGGCGTGCCCAGGGTGAAGCCGATGGCACGGCAGCCCTCCTCGACGTCGGCCTCGCGGACCAGGTCCTCGGTGGCCTTGTCGGCGACGTTGTAGACGCAGGCGACGCGATTGCCCTCGTAGATACGGCCCTTGTCCCTGGCGTACGCCTCCATGGAGCCGTGCCAGTCGAGGTGGTCGGGGGCGAGGTTCAGCACCGCCGCCGAGTGGGCGCGCAGGGAGGGCGCCCAGTGGAGCTGGTAGCTGGACAGCTCCACGGCGAGCACGTCGTACTCGTCCTCGCCGAGCACCGCGTCGAGCAGCGAGACGCCGATGTTGCCGACGGCCGCGGTGCGCAGGCCCGCCGCCTTCAGGATGGAGGCGAGCATCTGGACGGTGGTGGTCTTGCCGTTGGTGCCGGTGACCGCGAGCCAGGGGGCTGCTTTCCTGCCGCCCCGGCCGCGCAGCCGCCAGGCCAGCTCGACGTCGCCCCAGACGGGGACGCCGGCCCGCTCGGCGGCGGCGAACAGCGGCTTGTCCGGCTTCCAGCCGGGTGCGGTGACGATCAGGTCGGTGCCCTCGGGCAGGGTGTCGCCGTCGCCGAGGCGGACGGTGACGCCGAGCTGCTCCAGCTCGGCCGCCTGGGCCCGGGCGCGTTCGTCGTCGCCGTCGTTGACGACCGTGACGCGCGCGCCGAGTCCGTGCAGCACCTTCGCCGCCGGGACGCCGGAGACGCCGAGCCCGGCGACGGTGATGTGCTTGCCCTGGGGTTCCGAGAGCACCGAGGAGGTCACTTTTCCGCTGCCCATCCCGCGTAGAAGAGGCCCAGTCCGACGATCACACAGATGCCCTGGATGATCCAGAAGCGGACCACCACAAGGACTTCGGACCAGCCCTTGAGTTCGAAGTGATGCTGGAGTGGCGCCATCCGGAAGACCCGCTTCCCGGTGAGCCGGAAGGAGCCGACCTGGATGACCACCGACATGGTGATGAGGACGAACAGACCGCCGAGGATGGCGAGCAGCAGCTCGGTGCGGGAGCAGATGGCGAGGCCCGCGAGCACACCGCCGAGCGCCAGCGAACCGGTGTCGCCCATGAAGATCTTGGCCGGGGAGGTGTTCCACCACAGGAAGCCCAGGCAGGCGCCCATCAGCGCGGAGGCCACGACGGCGAGGTCGAGCGGGTCGCGGACCTCGTAGCAGGCGTTGGGGTTGGTCAGGGTCTCCCCGTTGGCGCAGGACTCCTGGAACTGCCAGACGCCGATGAAGGTGTAGGCGCCGAAGACGAGGACGGAGGCGCCGGTGGCGAGGCCGTCCAGACCGTCGGTCAGGTTCACGCCGTTCGACATCGCGAGGATCATGAACAGCGCCCAGACGACGAACAGCACCGGACCGATGGTCCAGCCGAAGTCCGTGATGAACGACAGCTTGGTGGAGGCCGGGGTCTGTCCGCGGGAGTCCGCGAACTGCAGGGAGAGCACCGCGAAGGCGATGCCGACGATCAGCTGGCCGGTCATCTTCGCCTTGGCCCGCAGACCCAGCGAACGCCGCTTGACGATCTTGATGTAGTCGTCCAGGAAGCCGACCAGGCCCATGCCGACCATCAGGCCCAGCACCAGCAGGCCGGAGTACGTCGGCGGCTTGCCGGTGATCACCTTGCTGAGGAAGTAGGCGGCGACCGTCGCCAGGATGAAGGCGATACCACCCATGGTCGGCGTACCGCGCTTGCTGGCGTGCTCGCGCGGGCCGTCGTCACGGATGTACTGCCCGTACCCCTTGCGGGCGAGCAGTTTGATCAGCAGCGGGGTGCCGATCAGCGTCAGGAAGAGGCCAATGACTCCTGCGAACAGGATCTGATTCATCATCGGGCGGCGACCTCACCCTCGGCACCGGTCTCGAGCAGCGCCTGCGCCACGCTCTCGAGCCCGACCGAACGGGACG
>NZ_JAPSKQ010000108.1:0-1545 GCF_031181555.1 Streptomyces sp.
CGTGCCCGCGCCGGTGGGCGTGCCCGCGGGCGCACCCGACACCGGTCCCGTGCAGCTGCCCGGCGCGCCGGTGCCCATCGGCCCCGGCCCGCGCGTCGCCGACGTCCGCGCCGCCGCCGTCAAGGCGCCCCCGCCCGAGGCCGCCCTCGCCGCCTCCTGGTCCAAGCCCCGCCCCGGCGTCAACGGCGCCGACCCCGCCGTACCGGCGCCCCCGGCGCCCACCGTCCCGCCGGAGCACCCGACCGGCTGGCGGCCGTGGCGCTTCCGCATGTCCAACGACGTCTGGGGCACCCCGGCGGTCGACGGCGACCTCGTCTACGTCACCTCCTTCGAGGTGCACGCCCTCGACGTCGCCACCGGGCGCCGCCGCTTCAAGACCCGGGACGTCGCCTGGTCGATGGCGGTCGCCGACGGCCGTATCCACGCCTCCGACGGACCCACCCTCTACGCCCTGGAGGCCCGCGAGGGCGGTGACCTGTGGCGGCTGTCCACGGACGCCTGGGTGTACTCCCTCAAGGCCGACCGCGGCACCGTCGTCACCGGCACGCGCGGCGGCGGCGTCCAGGCCTGGGAGGCGTCCACCGGCCAGAAGCTGTGGGAGATCACCGGCTGCCAGACCGACTTCGAGTCCCCCGAGGCGGGCCCCGCCGTCCACGACGGCACCGTCTACGTCTGGCAGGACGCCCGGCTGCGCGCCCTCGACGCCCGTACCGGCGACGAGCGCTGGTCGTACCCCATCGGCGACGCGGCCTCCTGCGGCGGCGTCCCGATCCGCCTCACCCCGGCCCCCGACGGCTACGTCTACGTCTCCGCGGGCACCCGGGTCCTCGCGATCGACGTCGCCGGCGGACACGTCCGCTGGCACTTCGAGGCACCGGCGGTCTTCCTCTCCCCGCCCGCCTTCGTCCCCGGCCCGGCCGTCACCGGCGGCGGCGTCTACCTCGCCGACTACCTCGGCACCGTCTACGCCCTCGACGCCACCGACGGCCGCGACCGCTGGCGCATCGCCACCGAGTCCCGCGCCTCCGTCGAGCCGGTCCTGGTCGCCGCCGGGCACGTCCACGTCGGCAGCGGCAAGGGCCTCTACACCCTGGACGCGGTCACCGGCACCCCCAAGTGGCGCTTCCAGTCCGGCGGCGACATCGTGGGCTCCCCCGCGGTCGCCGAGGGCCGCATCCACTTCGGTTCCACGGACCACCTGCTCTACACGCTGAAGGCCGACGACGGCCGCCTGAGGTGGAAGCTGGCCACCGGCGGCGAGATCACCGGCTCCCCGGTCGTGCGGGACGGCGTCGTCTACGCGTGCAGCAAGGACCGCTGCGTGTACGCCCTGGACGCGGAGAAGGGGACGGGGACGGCGCGGACGGCGTAGCGCCGGGGCCGGCTCGTCGGGGGTGCGGGACGGCCGTCGTGCCGGTGCGACGGAAGGGGCTCGGACGGCGGCCGTCGCTGCGGGGAGCGGCCCGTTCACCGCTCTCACCGCAGACGCTACGCCGGGTGCGCGACGGTCGCCAGACAGTGACATGCCCGTGACACGCAGCTCGC
>NZ_JAPSKQ010000108.1:1645-23173 GCF_031181555.1 Streptomyces sp.
GCGACGGAAGGGGCTCGGACGGCGGCCGTCGCTGCGGGGAGCGGCCCGTTCACCGCTCTCACCGCAGACGCTACGCCGGGTGCGCGACGGTCGCCAGACAGTGACATGCCCGTGACACGCAGCTCGCTAGCCTGACGGACATGAAGCCTCGGGGGAACACACTCAAGCTCACGGCGGTGGCGGCGCTGGTCGTCCTCACCCTCACCGGTTTCTCGACCGGACGCGGCCACGGCGGCAGCGGCGACGGTGGCGGGGGCGGCGGATGCAGCAGCTCCGGCCAGAACCACGACTCGTCGTCGGGTTCCGGGGGCGGCTCGTCCCGGGACGACGACCACGACTACGACTACGACGCGGGAAGCAGCAGTTCCGGCGGAAGTGGCAGCGGCAGCGGAGGAAGCTCTTCCTCGTCCCCGCGGGATGCCACCGTGGAACTGCTGAGCTGCGCCTCGAAGAAGGCCCCGTACGCCACCGTCGAGGTCACCAACCCCCACACCGTCGACGGCGTCTTCACCGTCACCGTGGTCTTCGAGAACGCGGCCGGAGCGGAGGTGGTCTCCCGCTCGCAGGACGTGGACGTCCCCGGCAACGGCACGGCGACCGTGCGGGTGAACGTCGACGACCCCAAGCGCGCCCCCCGCATCACCGGCTGCGACCCGGATCCACTGGCCCCGGCCACCCGCTGAGGCCGGGGCTCCGGTGGTCGGGGAGCAGATCTGCGCAGGAAGAGGCGTCAGAACTGGCAGAGGCGATTGTCCGAGTGATGCGAACGGTTCGCGTCAGGGGCCGACCGGAAACCCTCGCGGACACACCTCGGCCGCGGCGGCTCCCCCTCCGCGCCGCCGCGGCCGATCCCCGTGTGGGAAGGACGGCTACTTGCCGCCGTCGAGGTCCAGGGCGGGCGGGGCCGGCATGTGGCTGTCGAGGGTGGTGATCCCGTCACCCTTCGGCGGGGCCGGCATGTGGCTGTCCTGAGTGGTGGCCGTGCCGTCCTTCGGCGGGGCCGGCATGTGGCTGTCGAGCGTCGTCATGGCGTCGCTCTTCGCTTCTTCGTTGTTGGCGGTGTTGCTCATAGCTGCAAGCCCCCATGAGATGGACGGAGCGGCGGGCGGGTGACGCCTGTTCGGCGACTCCCCCGCGGGTCGCCGAACAGGCGTTGTGGGGCCGCTCACCCTACAGGTGGAACCCCGGCGACCCGTCTGCCCCCCGACGCGACGGATCGATGCATTGAGAGTGGCAGCCGCCCATAAACGTTCGATGAACGACCCAGCCGGCTCAGGCCGCTCCGACCGGCCGAAGAAGCATCCGCAGCTCGGTCGCTTCGGGTGACTCGGACTTCTCGTAGATGGTCAGAGCGTCGCGCCAGCACGCACGCGCACGATCGGTCTGGCCGAGAGCGCTGAGTGAGCGTCCCAGGAGCGTGAGGATGTTGGCACGCATCCAGTCCCCGCCGATGCTCCCGGTCGTCAGCGCTTGTTCGGCGTGCTGTGCCGCCTGAGCCGGACGGTGGGCCGAGAGGTGAACCTGGGCGATGCGGAAGTGAGTCGCTCCCTCCCACAGGCGCTGGCGATTTTCCACGAAGGTCTGGAGTGCAGTGGACAGCTCGTTCAACGCTTCGGTCTGACGTGCCGCGTGGCTGAGCGCGATGCCAAGAGCGTACCGGGCGTTGGCCAGGCGGAAGGTCAACCCGAGCTCGTCATAGATGGTGATTCCCTGGCGGACCAGATCGATTCCCGAGGTTGTGCGCCCCACGGACACGAGGACGCGTGAGAGATTGCAGAGCGCGCTCGCCTCGCCGGGCCGGTTGCCATCGGACCGAAACGCCCTGATGGCTTCGAGGAGGTGGGTTTCACTGACGGCGCGCTGGTTCTTGCAATTGGCGATGATGCCCTGCTCGTTGTGGGCGTTTCCCCTTGTCCAGGGGTCTCCGGTCCGGTTCCCGAGTTCGATGGCGATTTCGGCCTCTGCGCCTGCTTCGTCGAAGCGCCCGGCTCGGCTGAGGACTTGGGCCAGTGTCGTGCGTGCACGCCCTTCCGCATGGGCATCCCCCGCTGCTGCCGTGGCATCCCTTGCGGCGAACGCGGCTGCCTCGTAGCTGAGTGAACTCGCCCCTGATTCCGCCAGGTCCTTCGAAGCCAGCAAGAGGTCGACACCACGCCGCAACGTACTCGGCCTCAGGGATTGCCGGACGCACGCCAGGATGCAGGCGGATTCGGAGTGGAGCCAGTCCAGCGCGTTGACATCGTTGCTGAACTCCATTCCTGGAAGGCCGGTGGGCTCGAGGTGGTCCACGGTCCGATCCCCCGGCCGCTCAATGGCATAGACCCTCGCCGCCGTGGCCAGGTAGAAGTCCAGCAGGCGGGACATCGCCTCGTCCCGTTCGCTGGGCGGCCACTCGTCCCGTTCCGCGCAAGCGCGCGCGTAGAGCCGCACCAGGTCGTGGAAGCGGTAGCGGCCCGGGGCCGCCGATTCCAGCAGGGACGTGTCCACCAGGGACTCCAGCAGGTCCTCGGTGTCCTCCTGGGGCAGGTCCAGTACCGCGGCCGCCGCGGCGAGCGAGATGTCCGGGCCGTCCGCCAGGCCCAGCAGGCGGAAGGCGCGGGCCTGGGCCGGTTCCAGTTGGCCGTAGCCCAGCTCGAAGGTGGCCTTGACGGCCAGGTCGCCGGCCTGGAGTTCGTCCAGGCGGCGGCGTTCGTCGGCCAGTTTGGCCGCCAGCACCGAGACGGTCCAGGTGCGGCGCGCCGCCAGGCGGGACGCCGCGATGCGGATCGCCAGGGGCAGGAAACCGCACGCCGCCACCACGTCGAGGGCGGCCTCGCGCTCCGACGCCACCCGTTCCTCGCCCACGATCTTCGTGAACAGGGCCAGCGCCTCGTCCGGCGACATCACGTCCAGGTCGACCAGGTGGGCGCCGGCCAGGCCCACCATCCGGACCCGGGAGGTCACCAGCGCCGCGCAGCCCGCCGTGCCGGGGAGCAGCGGGCGTACCTGCGCCGCGTCGCGTGCGTTGTCCAGCAGGACCAGGACCCTGCGGCCGTCCAGGACCGAGCGGTACAGGGCCGCCCGTTCCTCCAGGGAGTCCGGGATCGCCGAGTCGGCCGTGCCGAGGGCGCGCAGGAAGGAGCCGAGGACCGTCTCCGGTTCCGCCGCCCGCGCACCCGCGCCCTGGAGGTCGACGTACAACTGCCCGTCCGGGAACGCGGACCGCGCCTCGTGGGCCACGTGCACCGCCAGCGTCGTCTTGCCGACGCCGCCGATGCCGGCCAGCGCGGACACCGCCATCACCCGGCCCTCCGAGCCGGACGCCGACGTCAGTACCTCGCTCAGCTCCCGTACGAAGGACGCGCGGCCGGTGAAGTCCGGAACCGTCGCGGGGAGCTGGGCCGGACGCACGGGTACGGACGCCGGTTCCGTCATCGGTGCCGACGGTTCCGCCAGTCCGGGGTCGGCCCGGAGGATGCGCTGCTGGAGTTCCTGCAGGCCCGGGCGCGGGTCGACGCCGAGTTCGTCGGCGAGCAGGCGGCGCGTGTCCGCGTACACCGCCAGCGCCTCCGCCTGGCGGCCGCTGCGGTACAGGGCCAGCATCAGCAACTCGCGCAGCCGCTCGCGCAGCGGGTGCGCCGCGGTCAGTGCCGTCAGCTCCGAGACCGTCTCCGCGTGGCAGCCCTGCTCCAGGTCCATGTCCAGCCGGGACTCCAGCAGTTGGAGCCGCCACTCCTCCAGGCGGACGCGCTGCGCCTGCGCGTACGGGCCCGGCACCCCGGCCAGCGTCTCGCCGTCCCACAGGGACAGGGCCCGGTTCAGCACCTGGCGGGCGTGGCACAGGTCCCCGGTGTTTTTCGCCTTCTCCGCCTCCGCGGCCAGTTCCTGCGCCGCCGCCAGGTCCAGCGCGCCCTCGCCCAGCCCGCGCACCGCGTATCCGCCGGACTCGCTCACCAGGACGCCGGCGTCCAGCACCTTCCGCAGACGGGAGGCGTAGGTGCGGACCGCCGCCAGTGCCTGCTGGGGCGGCTCCTCGCCCCACAGGGCGTCGATCAGTTCGGCCGCCGTGGCCGTACGGCCCTCCCGCAGCAACAGGGCGGCGAGCAGAGCGCGTTGCTGAGGGCTGCCGGTGTTGACCGGCTCGTCGTCGCGCCAGGCGCGCACCGGTCCGAGCACGCTGAAGCGCAACGCCGCGGACTCCGCCGGGGAACCGGGGCGCCGCTGCTCCGGTACTCGCGGTACACCGTCCATGCAGTAGTCCCCCTATGCATCCTGAGCAACTACGCCAGTTTGCCTTGTTCACGCCAGATGCGTCAGCCGTGCGAGACGGCGATCACACGGACGTCGGGCGGTCCGTCACAGGGCCCTCACACGTTCTGCGTCCGTGTGCGCACGGACGTCACCGTCGCCCCCGATCCGGCGCCGCGTCAGGGGAACCGGCCGACGGCGGCGGCGTATTCCGCACCGCCCCGCTCAGCCGTCCAGATCCACCCGCACCGTCAGCAGCCCCGCGCCGAAGGCCCGCACGGCGGCGCTGTTGAAGCGGGGCAGGGTGCGCAGCCGGGCGACGGGGTCGTCGTCGGGAAGGAGGTGGGCGGTGCCGGTGCACCAGCGGCCCCGGACGCGCACCCGCACCCGGGGATCCGCCTGGATGTTGCGGATGTACTGGGACCGCTCGCCGAACTCCGAGACCAGCCAGAAGGAGTCCCCGACCCGCCGCCCGCCCACCGGGGTCCGGCGAGGCAGGCCGGAGACCCGGCCCGTGGTCTCCAGCAGGGTCTGGAGCGGAAGCCGGCGCAGGACGGGGTTGATCCGGCGCTGGAAGGCGGTGGCGGTCCGGTACTTGCGTTCGGCCCGAGAGGTCCGAGGAGTCCCAGAAGTCATGGTGCGGTGAGCTTACCGCCGGCCCAGGAAGATCGGGTTGGTGAAGGCGGCCAGGGCTCCCGGCAGCGGGCCCGCGGCCGTCTCGTGCCGCAACTCGGCGCGCACGTAGGCGGCGTACGACGGGGTGGTCCGCCACTCCACCGTGCCCGAGCCGGACACCGGCAGCGGGGCGCTCGTGTGCAGGACGCCCTGGTCGGTGACGAGGCGGACCGTGCAGCGGGGGGCGCCGGCCACCTCCAGGCGGACGGTGACGGGGGTGTCCCCGCCCACCTCCAGCCGCTCGCCGATCCCGGCGTGTTCACCGCGCCCGCCGGACGCGGTGAAGGAGAGGGAGACGTGCCGGGACTCGGCGACGTACGAGCGCCCCGCGCGGATGCCCTCCTGGATGGCCTCCCGGGTCAGGTCGTCGGCGAGGACGACGGTCTGCGGGCGGCCGACGACGTCCGGGTCGCGGTGGGCGTCGCTGCTGCCCATCGCCGGGATCCAGCCCCGGCCTCCCCGCCCGCCCCGGCCGTCGGGCCCGTCCCGCCCGTCCCGCACGGACGCGACCAGCATGCCGTCCCAGTCGGCGAGCGCCACCTCGTCGTCGGGCGTCCAGGGGCCGTTCCACACCTCCACGGCGTCCGCCTCGCCGAAGCCGAACTTCCAGGAGCAGCCGATGCAGGTGGCGTGCGGGTGGGCGGGGACGACCAGGCCGCCGGCGCGGTGGATCTGCCGGGCGAACCGGCCGAAGCGGTGGTCGCGGGCGCGGTAGCGCCAGTCGACGAAGGTGCCGGGGTCGGTGCCGATCGCCACGACGTGACCGTTGCGCGTGGTGACCTCCTCGCCCAGCAGCACCAGCAGGTCGTCCCCGGCCGCCTCGGCCCAGTGGGCGTGCGCGGCGTGGGTGTTGTGCTCGGAGCTGTTGATGAAGTCCAGCCCGGCCGCGCGGGCGAGCGCGGCGATCTCGGCGGGGGTGCGGCGGCCGTCGGAGTACCAGGAGTGCAGATGGCAGTCGCCCCGGTACCAGGCCCGCCCGCGCCCCCTGGCCCGCTCGGGCGGGTACACGGGCCGCACCGGCTCGCCGGGTTCGCCGTACGTCAGCGTGACGGTGATCTCGTACGACAGGCCCTGCGGGGCCACGGTGTACGGGCCCAGCGCGATGTGCCAGGTGCCCGCGCGCACCGGGCCGGGGAGGTAGCCCGGGGTGGCGTCGTCCGCGCGGAGGAAGAACTCGCTGCGCGCCCCGCCCGACCAGCCGCGGAAGCCCCGGCCGCCCAGCTCGGTGCCGCGCTCGTCGAAGATGCCGATGTCGAGGGCGTTGCCGGGGGTGCCGGCCGGCACGGCGGGTCTGTCGTAGGTGTAGGAGACCCTGATCTCCCGCACGCCGTCCGGCACGTCGACGGGGACGTACACGAAGTCGGGGGCGCCCGGCGGGAGGGTGCCGCGCACCGTCCTCGTCTCCTGGGTCTCCCGGCCGTCACGGCCCGCCGCGGAAGCGAAGCTCACGCCTCCCAACGTAAGCGCGGCGGCGGCGCCCGTCACGAAGACGGCGCGCCGCCCGATCGCGGTGTGGTGTTCCTCGCACATGCTGCTGCTCCCAGGGTGTCGTGAGGTGACAGGGCTCGGGCGGTACGCGGGGGGTGCAGGGTGGTGCGGGGTGGTGCGGGGTGGTGCGGTGCAACCTTGGTATTGGGCGGTGAACTGCCGTGTAAGGGAAGGGAATCGGCGGATTCCGCGATGAAGACCTGTCTCCGGCGGCCAGGGTGATCCCGACCGGTCGGTATGGACAGATGGGCCGGGCGGCGGTATTGATGGGTCCTCGTCCGCGTACGAAAGGCCGCTCATGCGCATCGCCGTCACGATCTTCCTCACCGACGAGACGATCACCCCCGTCCGGCTCGCCCGTGAGCTGGAGCGGCGCGGGTTCGCCGGGATGTACCTGCCCGAGCACACGCACATCCCCGTCGAGCGGACCAGCCCGTACCCGGCGGGCGGGGAACTGCCCCGCGAGTACGGCCGCACCCTGGACCCCTTCGTCGCGCTCGGGCAGGCCGCGGCCGTCACCGAGCGGCTCGGCATCGGCACCGGCATCACGCTCGCCGCGCAGCACGACCCGATCGACCTGGCCAAGCAGGTCGCCACCCTGGACCACCTCTCCGGCGGCCGGTTCACGCTCGGGCTCGGCTTCGGCTGGAACGTCGAGGAGGCAGCCGACCACGGAGTGGAGTGGCGGACCCGGCGCGAGCTGGTCCGGGACCGGATGGGGCTGATGCGTGCGCTGTGGGCGGAGGAACCGACCGCGTACGAGGGCGAGTTCGGCAGCGTCCGGGCCAGCTTCGCGCACCCCAAGCCGGTGCAGAAGCCGCGCGGTCCGGTCGTCGGCCCGCGCACACTGGTCGGCGGGGCGGCCGGGCCGAAACTGTTCGCGCACATCTGCGAGTACGCCGACGGCTGGCTGCCCATCGGCGGGCGCGGCCTGTCCCAGTCGCTGCCCGTGCTGCGCGCCGCCTGGGCCGACGCGGGCCGCGACCCGGCCGCGCTCCAGGTCGTGCCGTACGCCGTCCACCCCAGCGCGGGCAAGCTCGCCCACTACGCCGAGCTCGGCATCGAGGAGGTCGTGGTGCAGCTGCCCCCGGCGGGGGAGGCGGAGGTGCTGCGGGCGCTGGACGCGTACCAGCCGTTCGCCGACGCCCGGTGAGCACCCCGCCGGGCAGCCGACCCGGTCCCCCTTTGTCCTGATCACCCCGAACGTATGCTCAAGGGATGACGACCTCCGCGACCTCCGGAACCGGCCCCACCGAGAACTCGCTGCGTCGCGCCCTCAAACGCGCACGGGACGGCGTCTCCCTGGACGTCTCCGAGGCGGCGGTCCTGCTCCAGGCGCGGGGTGAGCACCTGACGGACCTGTCCGCCTCGGCCGCCCGGGTCCGGGACGCGGGGCTCGAGGCGGCGGGCCGCCCCGGTGTCATCACGTACTCGAAGAGCGTCTTCGTCCCGCTGACCCGGCTGTGCCGGGACAAGTGCCACTACTGCACGTTCGTCACCGTGCCCGGCAAGCTGCGCCGCGCCGGGCACGGGATGTTCATGTCGCCGGACGAGGTGCTGGACATCGCCCGCAAGGGCGCCGCCCTCGGCTGCAAGGAAGCCCTCATCACCCTCGGCGACAAGCCCGAGGACCGCTGGCCCGAGGCGCGCGAGTGGCTCGACGCGCACGGCTACGACGACACCATCGCCTACGTCCGCGCGATCTCCATCCGCATCCTGGAGGAGACGGGCCTGCTGCCCCACCTCAACCCGGGCGTGCTGACCTGGACCGACTTCCAGCGGCTCAAGCCCGTCGCGCCGTCGATGGGCATGATGCTGGAGACCACCGCGACCCGCCTGTGGTCCGAGCCGGGCGGCCCGCACCACGGCTCCCCGGACAAGGAACCGGCCGTACGGCTGCGGGTGCTGGAGGACGCGGGCCGCTCCTCGGTCCCCTTCACCTCCGGCATCCTCATCGGCATCGGCGAGACGCACGAGGAGCGCGCCGAGTCGCTGTTCGCGCTGCGGAAGATCTCCCGCGCCCACCACGGCATACAGGAACTGATCATCCAGAACTTCCGCGCCAAGCCGGACACCGCGATGCGCGGCATGCCGGACGCGGAACTCGACGAGCTGGTCGCCACGGTCGCCGTCGCCCGGCACGTCCTCGGCCCCTCGGCCTGCATCCAGGCCCCGCCGAACCTGGTCGACTCGGAGTACGAGCGGCTGATCGCGGCCGGCATCGACGACTGGGGCGGCGTCTCCCCGCTCACCATCGACCACGTCAACCCCGAGCGCCCCTGGCCGCAGATCGACGAACTGGCCGAGCGGTCCCGGGCGGCCGGCTTCGAGCTGCGCGAACGGCTCTGCGTGTACCCGGAGTTCGTCCGGCGCGGCGAGCCCTGGCTGGACCCGCGGCTGCGCCCGCACGTGGCCGCGCTCGCCGACCCGGCCACGGGCCTGGCCCGCGAGGACGCCGTCGTCGAGGGCCGTCCCTGGCAGGAGCCGGACGAGGCGTTCACCGCGACCGGCCGCACCGACCTGCACCGCACCATCGACACGGAGGGCCGCACCGCCGACCGCCGCGACGACTTCGACGAGGTCTACGGCGACTGGGACGCCCTGCGCGAGGCCGCCGCCCCCGGCATGGTGCCCGAGCGCATCGACACCGACGTCCGCGCCGCCCTGCGCACGGCCGCCGACGACCCGACGAAGCTCACCGACGACGAGGCCCTCGCCCTGCTGCACGCGGACGGCCCGGCGCTGGACGCGCTGTGCCGGGTGGCGGACGACGTCCGCAGGTCGGCGGTGGGCGACGACGTGACGTACATCGTCACCCGCAACATCAACTTCACCAACGTCTGCTACACCGGCTGCCGCTTCTGCGCCTTCGCGCAGCGCCGCACGGACGCCGACGCGTACACGCTCTCGCTGGAACAGGTGGCCGACCGGGCGCAGCAGGCCTGGGACGTGGGCGCGGTGGAGGTGTGCATGCAGGGCGGCATCCACCCCGACCTGCCCGGCACCGCGTACTTCGACATCGCGCGGGCGGTCAAGGAGCGCGTGCCCGGTATGCACGTGCACGCCTTCTCCCCGATGGAGGTGGTCAACGGCGCGACGCGGACCGGTCTGTCGATCCGCGAGTGGCTGGCCGCGGCGAAGGAAGCGGGCCTGGACACCATCCCCGGCACGGCGGCGGAGATCCTCGACGACGAGGTCCGCTGGATCCTGACCAAGGGCAAGCTGCCGGCGGCGACCTGGATCGAGGTCGTCGAGACGGCCCACGAACTGGGCATCCGGTCGAGCTCCACGATGATGTACGGCCACGTCGACCAGCCCCGCCACTGGCTGGGGCACCTGCGGACCCTGGCCGGGATCCAGCAGCGGACCGGGGGCTTCACCGAGTTCGTGACGCTCCCCTTCGTGCACACCAACGCGCCCGTCTACCTGGCCGGCATCGCCCGTCCCGGCCCGACGGTCCGCGACAACCGCGCGGTCACGGCGATGGCCCGCCTCCTGCTCCACCCGCACATCCCCAACATCCAGACGAGCTGGGTCAAACTGGGCACGGAGGGTGCGGCGGAGATGCTCCGCTCCGGCGCGAACGACCTCGGCGGCACGCTGATGGAGGAGACGATCTCCCGCATGGCGGGTTCCTCCTACGGCTCCTACAAGTCCGTCAAGGACCTGATCGCGGTCGCGGAGGCCGCCGGCCGCCCGGCCAGGCCCCGTACGACCCTGTACGGGGAGGTCCCGGAGGAGCGGCAGCGGGCCGCGGAGGCCTCGGACGGGCACCTGCCGGAACTCCTCCCGGTGCTGTCCCCGGACGGCGGGGACGGGCCGGGACAGGGGCTGGCAGTAGGATGATCCGACCCCCGGTTTTCGGGGGTCGGAGAGACTCCGCCGACCGAGGAGATGCATACCGGTGCCAGCCCGTCTTCCTTCGTGGGCCTGGGTGACCGGGCTGACCACGGGGGCGATAGCCGTGGTGGCCGTCCTGGCCGTACAGGCCGGCCAGGGGACGAAGCCCACCGCCGCCGCGAGCCGGCCGAGCGCCTCGGCGACGGCGGACGCGAAGCCGTCCGCCGGGCCGGAGAAGGAGAAGGAGAAGGAACCGGCGGCGGTACCGGCCGACTCCGGCACGGGCCGCCGGATCGTCTACTCCCTCGGCCAGAAGCGGGTGTGGCTGGTCGACGCCAGCGACGCCACCCGCCGCTCCTTCACGGTGTGGCCGGGAACGGTCTCCCCGGACCCCGGCTCCTACACGATCGGCGACCGCACGGAGGCCACGACCGGCAGCGACGGCGTGGAGGTCGAGCACATCATCTACTTCGCCGCCAAGTCCGGTGTCTCCGTGGCCTTCTCCAACGCGGTCGACGGATCCTCGCCCCCGCCCGCGGCCCCGGACGCGAAGACCGGGGGAATCCGCGTGGGCAAGGGCGACGGCAAGGCCCTGTGGGCCTTCGGCACACCGGGGACGACGGTCCGGGTGGTCGAGTGACCCCGCCGGTCACGCAGGGCCCGGCAGGGCCGGTCGGGCGAGGCCCGGCCGCAGGGCCCGGTCACGCAGGGTCCGTCCGGTCCGCCTGCGTCCCCGGCAGATGGTTGACCAGCAGCACCACCCCGCTGAAGACGAACACCCGGGTCGCGGCGTCCAGGCCGTTCCAGTCCTCCGACTGCCACATCGCGAACCACTCGCCGCCGATCGCGAGGAAGCCGGCGCCGAACAGGAGCATGACCATCAGCAGGCCGTAGGTGGAGATGCGGCGGGCGCGCGGGTGGTCGCGGCGGGCCCACAGCCAGGTGCCGTACACCAGGACCAGCGCGGCGGCCGTCTCCCAGGCGATGATCGCGACGTAGGCCGCGTCCTGCAGCCCTTCGTTCGTGATCGCCCGCCACATCAGGTCGTCGTCCTTGAACGTGGTGTCCATGGCCAGGACGTGCCGGACGAACTGCTGGTTCGTGCCGAAGTCCGTGATGTTGCCGAGGGCGACCAGCGCCATGTAGAGGGCGACGGAGGCGGTCAGGAGCGTCGCGGTCAGGGGAAGCGCGCCGCGCGGGGTGGTGGTGGTCATGCCCTCCTCCTTCCCCGTGACGGCCGTCGCCTCCCCTGCGCGGTGGGACAGAATGGGGCGCGTCCGGTTCCGGGGGCGAGGGGGCGTTCGCGTGGCACAGGCACGACCGTCGATGCAGGAGCTGATCCAGCGGCGCAGACGCGGCGGACTCGTCGCCCGCAGTGCCGAACGCGAGCTGTTCCGGGCGAACTTCGACACCCCGCCCGAGGACGGGCGCCACCGCTTCCTGTTCCACGTGCACGGCAACGCCGGCGTCGGGAAGACCAGGCTGCTCAAGGAGTTCGAGCACATCGCCCGTGAACGCGGCGCGGTGACGGCGTACGTCGACGAGAGCGCGGGAAGCGTCCCGGAGGCGCTCGCCGTGATGTGCCGTCAGTTCGCGGCCCAGGGACACCGGTTCAAGGAACTGGACCGTCTGCTGGCCGCCCACCGCGAGCGGCGCCACGAAGCCGAGGTGGCCGCCCTCGCCGCACTGGAGCCCGAGCCGGACAGCGGACCGTCGGCGGGCGGCATGGCGGTCGCCCGCGCCGGACTCGCCGGACTGGGGCTCCTCCCCGGCGTCGGCGCCTTCGCCGGGGTCCTCGACCCCACCCAGCTCGCCCAGGGCGCCGACCGTCTGCGCACCGGCCTCAGTGCCCGCTTCCGCAGCCACGAGGACGTCCAGCTCGTCCTCTCCCCGGAGAGCGTCCTCACCCCGGTCCTGGCGAACGAGCTCCACGGCGCCGCCTCCGCCGCACCCTGGATCGTCCTGTTCTTCGACACCTACGAGCGGACCGGCACCTTCCTCGACGCCTGGCTGCACGACGTCATGACCACCGAGCGGTACGGCGCCCTCCCCGCCACGGTCGTCGTCGTCACCGCCGGCCAGCGTCCCGTCGACACCGCCCGCTGGGGCGGCTGCGCGGATTCCGTGACCGCCCTGCCGCTGGGACCGTTCACCGAGGCGGAGGCGCGCGGGCTGCTCGCGGACCGGGGCATCACGGCGGAACCGGTCGTCGCCGAGGTGCTCCGGCTCACCGGTGGCCTCCCCGTCCTCGTCTCCACGCTCGCCGGCACCCGCCCCGCCCGCCCCGACGACGTGCACGACCCGAGCGCCACGGCCGTGGAGCGGTTCCTGAAGTGGGAGCCGGACCCCGTGCGCAGGGCCGCCGCCCTCGCGGGCGCGCTGCCGCGCTGGCTGGACGCCGACGTGTTCCGGGTGGCGGCCGACTGCGGCGAGGACCGGCTCGACGAGCTGTACGGATGGGTGAGCACCCTGCCGTTCGCCGACGAACGCGCGGGGCGGCTCCGCTACCACGACGTCGTGCGGGCGCCGATGCTGCGGCTGCAGCGCGGGCGGTCCCCGCGGGGATGGGCGCAGCGGCACCGGCGGCTCGCGGAGGTGTTCCGGCAGTGGCGCGAGGAGAGCGAGGCGGGCCGGGACGCCGGGGAGCTGTGGGCGGACGGGGAGTGGCAGGAACTGCGGCTGGCGGAGTCGTACCACCGGCTGTGCGCGCGGGAGCGGGAGGCGCTGCCGGGCGTGCTGCGGGATCTCGTCGAGGCGTGCGACCGGGGGGAGCCGGCCGCCGGACGGTGGGTGAGGGTCCTGGAGGACGCGGGACGGGACACCGGCCTGCACGTCGTGGCCGAGTGGGGGCGGCGGCTGTCGGATGCGCTCACCGCGAACGGTACGGAGGCCGTTCTGAGCACGCTGCTCGTCCGGGCCGGGTACGTGCCGGCCACCCGGGGCGGGCTGGGGGCGTGCAGGATGGCGGCGCCCCGGCCGGCGCTCGATGCGGCGCCGGGCGAGAACGCGGACGGGTACGGGGACGAGCCCGGCTGGAACGACGTGGAACTGCCGCCCGAGGTCGCGGCACGGGCTCTCCGCAGCCGGGCCGCGGCCCGTGCCGTCCGCGGCGAGTACGCCACCGCCACGACCGTCATGAGCCAGGCACTGGGCCTGGTCCCGGACGACGCCCTCAGCCTCGCCCTGCGAGGGGAGTACCTGCGCATCCAGCGGCACCATCACTGGGCGGTACGGGACCTGGAACGGGCCGTGGCCCTCGACCCCGCCCTCGGCTACGCCTGGGCCTCCCTCGGCGCCACCCGCCTCGCCCGCGGCGACCTGACCGCCGCGCTCGACGCCCTCGACCGCGCCCTCGCACTCAGGCCGGACTATCCCTGGGCGCTGATCCGCCGGGCCCGCGTGTCGCGCGAACTCGGTGACCACGCACGCCAACTGGCCGACCTGGACCGCGCCGTCGCCCTGCAGCCCGACTCCCCCTGGGCCCACTGCGAGCGCGGCGACGCGCTGCGCGCCGCGGGCCGCGACGAGGAGGCCCTGGCCGCGTACGACCACGCCCTCGCCCTGGACACCGCGTACGCGTCGGCGTACGCGAGCCGGGGAGCGTCCCTGGCGAACCTGGGTCGTCACCCGGAGGCCCTGGCCGACCTCGACCGCGCGCTGGGACTCAACCCGTCCTACGCGTGGGCGCGCGCCCAGCGGGAGGCGGTCGAACGTCACCTCGACCAGGTGACCGACGCCGGTGGGTGACCACCTGTGGTCGAGTCCGGCCACTCCGGTCACTTCCTCCACACCCCTCCTGCCTCTCGCCCCCTGAACCGGCCGCCCCCGTTGGATTACAGTGCTGGGCGTCGTACGTACGGACGGTGCCTGGGAGGTCTGTGTGGGGGCGACTGCCGGGCCCGTGTGGGGGCGCCGTGAACAGCAGGACTTCCGCAGCCGGGTGCGCGGGACGCTGCTCGGGGTGGCCGTCGGGGACGCGCTGGGCGCGCCGGTGGACGGGATGGCGCTCGACGCGATACGGGAGGCGCACGGCGCCGGGGGCGTCGCCGACCTCGCCCCCGCCTACGGCCGGCGCGGTGCCGTCACCCACCACACCCAGCTCACCCTCTTCTCCGTGGACGGCCTGATCCGCGCCCAGGTGCGGCGCGACACCGGTGCCTGGCACCCGCCCACCGACCTGCACCGGGCGTATCTGCGCTGGGCCGCCACCCAGCGCGACTGGGGTCCGGACGAGCGCCGCAAGGAGGACGGCTGGCTGGCCCGCGAGGAGTGGCTGTACGCCCGCCGCGACCCGGCCCGCGCGCTGCTGCTCGGGCTCGGCGACGAGACGATGGGGACGCCGGCGGCACCCAAGAACCCCGGCGAGGCAGGGCCGGAGGCCGCCGCCCGGTCCGCGCCCTTCGGCCTGCTCGTCGGCTGGGAGCCGCAGCTCGTCGCCCAGCTCGCCGTGGAGTGCGCGGCGCAGACCCACGGACACCCGGTCGCCTGCCTCGCGGCGGGCGCGTACGCCGTGGTCGTGCACGCGCTGGCCCGGGGCGAGAGCCTGGACGCGGCGGTGCAGCGGGCGCTCGCGCTGCTGGCCGCGCGGCCGGGGCACCAGCCGGTGTCGGACGCCCTGCAGCACGCGCTGGGGGCCGTACGGCAGGGGATGCCCACCCCGGAGCGGGTGGGGGAGCTGATCGGGACGACGTCCGCCGAAGGGCTCGTCGCCGCCGCCGTGTACTGCGCGCTGGTGGGGGAGGACGTACGGCACGGGCTGTGCCTCGCCGTCAACCACGACGGGCCCAGCGCCGCCGCCGGTGCGCTGACCGGCGGCCTGCTCGGCGCCCTGCACGGCGAGACGGCCCTCCCCCCGGCCTGGCTGGCCGAGCTGGAGGGCCGCCCCACGATCCTGGAGCTCGCCGACGACTTCGCCATGGAGATGACCCAGGGCTCCGCCCTGCACGGGCCCGCCGGCTCGTCCCCCGCCTGGCTGGCACGGTATCCGCGGGGCTGAGCCCGGCGCCTCCCGGTGACCCGCCGGCCGGACGCGGGCCGGTGCTAGTCCTTCACCGGCGTGCGCGCCGTGCCCGGTACCTCCTCCACCGGGGCCGGCACCGCCGCCGCGGCCGAGTCGTCGTCGCCGTCCGTGTTGATGCGCTCGATGACCGCCATCCGCTCCGGGGTGTCCTCCGGCTTCGCGTAGCCGATGAGGACGTACAGGATCAGCGAGACGGCCAGCGGGATCGAGACCTGGTACTCCAGCGGCACGCCGCCGTCGACGGCCCAGTGGATCGGGTAGTTCACCAGCCAGAAGGCCAGCAGGCCCGCCGCCCAGCTGGTGAGCGCCGCTGTCGGGCCGGAGCGGCGGAACGGCCGCAGCAGGCCCAGCATCATCGGGATGGCGATCGGGCCCATCAGCCCGGCCACCCACTTGATGACGACCGTGATGATGTCCTTGAAGGTCGGCGAGTTGACCTGCGTCGCCACCGCCATGGACAGGCCGAGGAAGACCACCGTCGTCACCCGGGCCGCGATGAGGCCCGAACGCTCGCCCCACAGCCGGGCCTTCGCCGACAGCACCGGGGCCACGTCCCGGGTGAACACGGCCGCGATGGCGTTGGCGTCCGAGGAGCACATGGCCATGGTGTGGGAGAAGAAGCCGACGATGACCAGGCCCAGCAGGCCGTGCGGCAGCAGTTGCTCGGTCATCAGGGCGTAGGAGTCGGAGCCGTCCGCCTTCTGGGACTCCACCAGCAGCGGCGACATCCACATCGGGAAGAACAGCACCAGCGGCCAGACCAGCCACAGCGCCGCCGACAGCCGCGCCGAGCGCTCCGCCTCGCGGGCGTTGGGGGTGGCCATGTAGCGCTGGGCCTGGTTGAGCATGCCGCCGTTGTACTCGAACAGCTTGATGAAGAGGAACGCCAGCAGGAAGATCGTGCCGTACGGCCCCACCAGGGGCTTCTCGTGCCCCTGGAGTTCGGGCTGGTCCCAGACTCCGAAGAAGCCGCCGTGGTCGCCGATTTCGATCACCACCACGACGAACATCGTGACGCCGGCGAGGAACTGGATGACGAACTGGCCGAGTTCGGTCAGCGCGTCCGCCCACAGGCCGCCGATGGTGCAGTAGATCGCCGTGACCACGCCGGTGATGAGGATGCCCTGGTTGAGCGAGACACCGGTGAACACCGACAGCAGGGTGGCGATCGCCGCCCACTTCGCGCCCACGTCCACGATCTTCAGCAGCATGCCGGACCAGGCCAGCGCCTGCTGGGTCTTCAGGTCGTAGCGGTTCTTCAGGTACTCCAGCGGGGACGCCACGTGGAGCCGGGAGCGCAGCCGGTTGATCCGCGGGGCGAACAGCTTCGACCCGATGGCGATGCCGAGGGCGATGGGGAAGGACCAGGTGACGAAGGACGTCACACCGTAGGTGTAGGCGATGCCCGCGTACCCGGTGAACATCACCGCGCTGTAACCCGACATGTGGTGGGAGATGCCGGAGAGCCACCACGGCATCTTGCCGCCGGCCGTGAAGAAGTCGCTGACGTTGTCCACCCGCTTGTGGGACCAGATGCCGATGGCGATCATCACGGCGAAGTAGCCGATGAGCACCGCCCAGTCGAGACTGTTCATGTCCCCCCTTCCAGGGTCCGCCTTGTGAACTCCACTCAGCTGGTTGGCACTTCGCCTGAATGGGGTAGGGGCGAGGAAGGTCGCGAAGTGCCCGCTCATCGTGGGTGGGGTGGCATGGATGCGACAAGGAAGCGTCAGGTCAAGAGGAAGTAAAAATGTTCGGCTAGGTGACTCTCATTCATATACGTGAACACAGGGAGTGTCGCGGCCGCCGCGCCGTGAACCGAGGGGAAGGGTGCCCCGGACCCGGGACCGGCCGGCCGGGCGGTCGCCTCAGCGCAGCTCGTCCGGGCAGGGCGTACCCCGCGACCACTCGTACGGCGCCGCCAGCCGGTACGTGCCCGGCTCCGGCGCGAGCAGCAGCGTCCACCGGTCGCCGTTCGCGTCCTCCTCCGTCTCCATCAGGCAGCCGTGGACGTTCTCGTACGTCCTCGGCTCGCCCTCGGGACGGCTCTTCGACGCCTCCGTCTCCTGCGGCGGATCCAGCTTGTTGCCCTCGGCGTCGACGAGGCTCAGCCACGGCGAGTACGGGACGCGGACGAGGATGCGGCCCGCCTTCTCCA
This sequence comes from Streptomyces sp., assembly GCF_031181555.1. Taxonomy (GTDB): domain Bacteria; phylum Actinomycetota; class Actinomycetes; order Streptomycetales; family Streptomycetaceae; genus Streptomyces; species Streptomyces fimbriatus. The sequence goes on from NZ_JAPSKQ010000108.1 coordinate 19,054, forward strand.
CGCGCAGCGTCATCCCGCCCTGCTCGGCCCGCTCCACCACCGTGTCCGGCTCGGCCAGCGGGGTCGGGTCGGTCACCGCGAACAGCTGCCAGTTGGCGTCGCCCCAGATCTGCTTCAGATACGGCAGTCCGCGCTGCACCAGCTCCCGCTCCCGCTGGCCGCCGTCACCGTCCGGCTCGTCCTTCGACAGCACCACGAAGTGCACGCCCCAGCGCTTCAGCCACTCGTGGTAGTTCGCCGAGTTGAGCGTGTCGTCGTAGAAGAGCGGGTTGCGCTCCATGTCGGCCTGCCGGTTCCAGCCGCGGGCCAGGTTGACGTACGGGGCGAGGGCCGAGGCCTCGCGGTGCGAGCGGGCCGGGACGACCTCCACGCGGCCCCGCTCGGCGCCGACCTCCTGCAGCTCGTTCACCAGCGGCGCCAGCTCGCGCGCCCAGGACGCCCGTGGTGTGGTGTGCACGACGTCGTCGACCGACTTGAAGCCGATCCAGCCGGTGAAGCCGACGAAGGCGACGACGGTCGCGTACCACTTGAGGGTCCTCGGCGCCGCGAACGGCAGCGCGGCCACCAGCGCCACGCCCGCGAACAGCATCGCCAGCCGCGTGATGTTCGAGCCGATCTGCGAACTGATCAGCCAGACCAGCACGACCCCGAGCCCGTACACCGCGGACGTGATGCGGACGGTCTTCCACTCCCGGGGCACCAGGACGCACACCAGGACCGAGTACAGCAGCGGCAGGATCACCGAGCCGATGCCCATCGGCTGCGTCCCCGAGAACGGGAACAGCCAGGCGGACACCGCCACCACCGCACTCGGCGCCAGCCCGAGCGCCCACGCCCCCGGCCGGCGCTTCTGCAGGAACAGCGCCACCGCCACCAGGCCCACGAACAGCCCCGCGACCGGCGAGGCCATCGTGGCCAGGGCCGCCAGCGGAGCCGCGCACAGGGCCTTCGCCCAGCGCTTGTGACGCCACCGGTACGGCCAGCAGAAGACGACGGCGACCGCGCCGAGCGCGAACATCGTGCCCAGCCCGAACGTCACCCGCCCCGAGGCCGCGTTGCACAGCAGCGCGAACACCCCCGCGAGCGCCGCCCACAGCGGATTGCGCACGGCCCGGCTGCGCATGAGGATCAGCGTCAGCAGCCCCGCCGACACCGTCCCCGCGATCATCATCGTCGTCCGCACCCCGAGGAGCGACATCAGGTACGGCGACACCACGCTGTACGACACCGGGTGCATGCCGCCGTACCAGGCCAGGTTGTACGCCGAGTCCGGGTGCCGGCCGACGAACTCGGCCCACGCGTCCTGCGCCGCGAGATCGCCGCCGCTGTTTGCGAACGTGAAGAACCAGACGAGGTGGAGGGCGGCGGCGAGGGCGGTGACGAGGACGACGGGGTGGCGCAGCAGCCGACCGGAGGGGAGGGGAGGGGAGGGCTGCCCCGGGGCATCGGCGAGCGGCCCGTCGTGACCGTCGGCCGCGGACCGGCGAGTGGCCATTTTTCGGTCATTGCTGATGCTGGGCGAGGAGCCGGTCGTGTGGTGCTCGAGCTGTACGGCTCCCGCGTCGGGGCGCCGTGCGGACGAGGGTATTCGTGCTCCTTCCCCTCCGTCGTGCTCGGCATCGTCAGCGTGTGTCGACTGCGCTCCCGTCACGTTCGCCACTCCAGTATTCCGCACCGCGCTGCCTGCCCTCGGCCTGCTCCTGTGCCGCTTTTCGGTCTGACGACGCTAGCACGAACTGGACGAAAGCCCCGGGCGAGGTTGGCGGGATCCTGCTCCTCGCCGCAGGGATGATCTTGATGTCCATCGCAGGCGAACAGATGATCTTCACGTTCGCATCACCTGTGAAGACGAAGGATGTGAGTTCTGTGTTGCGCTCCAGGATCAAGGCCGCCGCACTGGTGGGCGCCGTCGCCGCCGCGGGGCTCTTCGCCACGGCCACTCCGGCAAGCGCCGTCGCCGCGCCGACCCCTGGCGCAGTGTGTGGTTCCGGTTACAAGGTCATCAACTCCAAGGACCTGGGCCCCGCCGTTGTTTATCTGACCTACAACAGCAGCAATGGCTACAACTGCGTGACCACCATCCAGGAGAATCCTTCGGCCCCGGGGGTGATATGGATGGGGGCGTCCATTCAGAAGTCCGGCGGCAGTGAAATTCGCGATTTCGGTAATTACGGTGTGTATGCAGGGCCCGTATACGTGCACGCACCCGACACGTGTATCAAGTGGGGTGGCGGGATGTACGACTACGTCTGGAGGAGTGGCTGGGAGCACTGCGGCTGACGGCTGGCCCAAGAGGTCGTTTCTTCGACGTTGAATGATCTCTTGACCGGTCGCACCGGACGCGAGTAGCCACCGAGGGCCGCACCCCGTGTCGGGGTGCGGCCCTCGGCATGTGTGCTTCGGCGGCAGCGAGGTCGTTTCTGTGCGTTCCGTCGGCTGTCAGCCGAGGCGGGTCAGCTTGGCGCCGAAGCCCGGTTCGGCGAGGTCGTTCTGAAGCTGGACCGGGACCTCGACCGCGTCCTTCGTGCCGTCGCCCACGGTGAGCACGCCGACCTTGGTGCCGGCCGGCGCGGTGTGCGGCAGGGCGTCGGCGGAGAGGTCCAGCTTCACCTTCAGGCCGGCCCAGCCGACCGCGGTGACGTCCTCGGCGACGACGACCGGGGTGTGACCACCGAGCCGGTCGTCGACGTACCCGACGACGTCGCCCTTCTTCAGGATCTTCGCCGAGGTCAGCGCCTCCTGGGCGGCGCGCAGCGCGGGCTTGCTGACCTCGTTGACCGTCTTCAGGATCGACGGGCCCTTGTGCTGGCCGAGGATCGCGCCGACGACGATGACCGTCTGACCGTCCACCTCCTTGCGGGCGGCGAAGAGCAGGTTGCCGCCGGCCTTGGTGGTGGAGCCGGTCTTGATGCCGATCGCGCCCATGGTGTAGGGCAGCTCGTTGTAGTTGGTCCAGTACTTTCCGGTCGGGTCCGTCCAGCTGGCCGCGCTGGTGATGGCCACCATGGCCGGAATTCTCATGGCCGCGATGCCGAGCTTCGTCTGGTCCTCGGCGGTGGATACGGTGGTCTCCTTCAGCCCCGAGGGGTCGGTGTACGTCGTGTTGGTCATCCCGAGCTCCTTGGCGGTGTCGTTCATCTTCTTGACGAACGCCTCCTCGGAGCCCGCGTCCCAACGCGCCAGCAGACGCGCGATGTTGTTCGCGGAGGGGACCATGACGGCCGACAGCGCCTGCTTCTCGGTGAGGAAGTCGCCGGCCTTGACGGTGTTGAGTGTGGACTCGCCGTCCTTGTCGTAGCCGCCCTCCTTCTCCGCCTTCGCGTCGACCTCGATCTTCGGGCCTTCCTCACCGGGCTTCAGCGGGTGCTCGCGCAGGATGATGTACGCCGTCATGGTCTTGGCGACCGAGCCGATGGCGACCGGCTTCTGCTCACCGAAGTGGTCCATCGTGCCGATGCCGTCGCCGCTCATCCAACCCTGGCCCTCGTCCGGCCAGGGCAGCTTCACCTGGTCGCCGTCGAAGGTGTGGGTGTCCCCCGCGGTGAGCACCAGGGTGGGAGTCGGCAGCGGGCGTACGGCCTGCACGACCGCAAAGACGATCGCGAGGAGCACGACCAGCGGCGCCCAGATCTTGACCCGCCGCACGGCCGTCCGCAGCGGGGTCTGCGGCGGCGGCGGGGTGTTGGTCAGCTCGGCCAGCAGGTCCAGCGGCGGCTTGGGCGGCAGCGGCTGCTGCGTGGTCCGCTCGGGGCCGACCTGCGGGAGCGAGGCGGTGGGGGCGGCTGGTGTGGCCGGGGGCTTGCGGACGCCGAGGTCCTCGTCCCGCTTGAGCGCGACGAACTTGCTGGTCCGCTCGGCCTCGGCCTCGCGGCCCGCCGTGCCCAGCTTGAGCATGGTGGTGGGCTGGTCCACGGCCGGCGCGGAGGGCCGCCCGGTCCGGAACACGGCGGTGGGCTGGTCGACGGGGCCCCCGGCCTTCGGACGACCGTCCCGGCCCTCGTCCTTCGCGCCGGCGGCCTCGGGGGCGTCGTCCGCCGCTCCGGGCCCGCCCTCGGCGTGCCGGTCGTCGCCGTCCTCGGCGGAGGTGTCGTCGGCCGCCTCCCGGGCACCCGGGACCGGC
>NZ_JAPSKQ010000280.1 GCF_031181555.1 Streptomyces sp.
GACTGGTACATCGCGTCGATGTCCAGCGCATAGTGCCGCACTATCTCGTCCCGGCGCAGCTTCATCGACGGCGTGAGCAGCCCGTTGGCCACGTCGAAGGGTTCCGGCAGCACCCGGAACACCCGGATCGATTCCGAGCGCGACACGCTGCTGTTGGCCGCGGCGACCGCCCGTGCGATCTCCTCGCGCAGGGCGTTCTCCTCCCGGGCCTCCCGGGTCGGCGCGTCGCCCGGCAGGGACAGGGCCGCCCGCCAGTGGGTCAGGAACTCCGGGTCCAGCGTGATCAGGGCACCCACACAGGGCCGGTTGTCGCCCACGACGACGGCCTGGTGGACGAGCGGGTGCATCCGCAGCCGCTGTTCCAGCGCCGCCGGCGCCACGCTCTTGCCGCTGCTGGTGATGATGATGTCCTTCTTGCGGCCGGTGATCGTGAGATAGCCGTCGGTGTCCAGCCGGCCGAGGTCGCCGGTGGCCAGCCAGCCGCCGCTCAGCGCGGCCCGGGTGGCGGCCTCGTCGCCCACGTACCCCTGGAACACCGACGGTCCGCGCACCAGGATCTCCCCGTCGTCGGCCACCCGGATCTCGGTGCCCGGCAGCGCCCGCCCGACGGTGCCGGACTTCTCCCGGCCGAACGGCTGCATCGTCACCCCGCCGCCGGTCTCGGTGAGCCCGTAGCCGTCGTGGACGTAGATGCCGATTCCCTCGTAGAAGAGGGAGAGGTCGCGGCTGAGCGGTGAACCGCCGGAGGTGGCCCGGCGCACCCGGCCGCCCAGCGCGGCCCGCAGCCTGCGGTAGACCGTGCGCTCGTACAGGGCGTGCTGCAGCCGCAGATCGAAGCCCGGCCCCGGACCGCGGCCCAGCCGCTGCCGCTCCAGTGCGGCGGCGAAGTCCCGTGCCGTGTCGGCGGCCCGTTCGAACAGGGCCCCGCGGCCCGCCTGCTGCGCCGTGCGCAGGAAGTTCTTGTAGATCTTCTCCAGCAGTGACGGGACGGCGTACAGATAGGTGGGCCGGAAGGTGCGCAGGGCCGAGGACAGGGCCTCCCCGCCGGTGTCGGGTTCGTGCCCCATCAGCAGACCGCCGCGCACGCACAGCCCCTGGATCATCAGGCCGTAGACGTGGGAGAAGGGGAGGAAGGCGAGGACGGACCCCTGTTCCCCGGGCGGTACCGCCGTGTGCCCCCAACCCGCCAGCAGGGTGTCGCAGGGAAAGGCCAGATTGCGGTGACTCAGGGCGCAGCCCATGGCGTGACCCGAGGTGCCGGAGGTGTAGGCGATGACGGCCGTGGAGTCCGGCAGCACGATGCGGCGCATCGAGTCGACCGTGGCCAGCGGGATGTACTCGCCGCGCGCCACCAGCTGGTCCAGCGCGCCCGCGTCCAGCTGCCAGACGTGCCGCAGCAGCGGCAGCGAGGCGCACACGGACCCGACGGTCATCACACCCTGTTCGTCCTCGACCAGCACGGCCACACAGCCGGAGTCCCTGAGGATCCACTCCACCTGGTCGCGCGAGGAGGTCGGATAGATCGGGACGACCTCGGCGCCCACGGTCCACAACGCGTGGCACAGGACGGTCCACTCGTACCGGGTGCGTGCCATGATCGCCACCCGTCGGCCGGGCGAGATCCCCGACGCGATCAGGCCCTTGGCCAGGTCGACGACCATGTCGCGGAACTCCACGGCGGTGATCTCCTCCCAGGTGGAGGAGCCCGGAGAAGTGCGGTGGGCGAGCATCGGCAGGGTGGGGCTCTCGGCCGCCGTCTCGAACAGGCTGTCGGCGAGGCCGCCGGTCAGGGGCGAGACGGATGGGGGAGCGAGAGCGAGGTCGCGCATGCACTGCTCCTGACGTGTACGGGGTGTGACTCGGCCGACGAGCACCGTCATCGACGGTGCCTGAATCTAGCCGAGCCGGAGCGCCCCGGGGCCGGGATCACGACAACTGTTCCCCCACTGATGATCTCGGCGGTATCGGGGGACCCGGACGGCATGAACCACGTCAGTCCAGACCCCGAACCGGAACGCAGCACCGGCCTCGAACCGGGCGGCGGCGTCCCCCCGGGCGAGACCCCGCCCGCGGAGAGCAGCATGCCCGAGGCCGGCCCGTACGAGACGCACAACCCCACCAAGGGCTGGGCCAAGGGACCCATGACCGCGATCCTCGTCCTCGTGGCGCTGATCGCGGCCTTCTTCCTCGCCTACGCCCTGGTGCTCATCCTCTGAGAACCCGTCCGCCGAGAACCCGGCCCCGGACGCCCCGCCCGACAGGAGGCCGCTCCGGGGACCGGACCGCCCGCGGGACGCCTCACGCCTGGGTGTGCCGCACGCACTCCGTGACGACGTCCCGCAGGCTCCCGGTGCGCTCCATCAGCTCGCGCTGCACCCGCGCCCCGTTGCCGTCGCGCAGCAGCCGGGCACAGCCCTCCCGGGCCCGCTCGAGGTCCCCGATGTCCTCCAGCGCCTCGGCGACATGGTCGAGCAGGGCCCGCACGACCGCCTCGGCGGGCATGCGGCGCATGGTCCCGGGATGCAGCAGTTCGCCCGTCAGTCCCGACCGGGCCGCCTGCCAGGCGGCCAGCCGGAGCAGGCTGACACCGGGGTCGAGCGGTTCCCGGCCGGCCTTCCACTCGCGTGCGGCGGTCTCCACGAGTCCGCGGGCGAGGGTGGCGATCAGCCCCGCGGTCTCCGCGTGCAGACAGACGTCGGAGACGCGGATCTCCACCGTGGGATACCGCTGGGACAGCCGCGCGTCGAAGTAGACCATCGCCTCGTCCAGGATGGCGCCGGTGGCCACCATGTCGGCGACCTGCCGGTGGTACCGCTCGGCCGAGCCGAAGAGCTCCGTCGGGCCGGCCGACGGCCAGCGCTGCCAGACCCGGCTGCGGTAGCTGCTGTACCCCGAGTCCTTGCCCTGCCAGAACGGCGAGTTCGCGCTGAGCGCCGCCAGCACCGACAGCCAGGGCCGCAGCCGGTCCACGACGCCGACGCCCTCCTCGTCGGACTCGACGGACACATGGACGTGGCAGCCCAGGACGAGCTGCTCCCGGGTGGCGATGCCGTACTGCTTCTCCATCCACTGGTACCGGCGGTTGACGCCGATGGCGGGGCTGACCGGCAGCGGCGAGGTGGCGAGCGCGGCGACGGTGCAGCCGATCTCCCCGGCGTGCCCGGCGGCCTCCTTGCGGCAGCGGGCGATCTCCGCGTGCAGGCTCTCCATCGAGGACTGCGGATGCGTGGCGAACTCCAGCATCTGCTCGTGCAGCTCCTTCTCGAAGACGTCCCGCTCCGCGCCCTCCCGTTCGGCGCGGGCGAGCACCGCCGCGGACAACGCCCGCGGTTCACCCGTCTCCGGATCGACCAGGAGGAGCTCCTCCTCCACTCCGACGGTGCGCACGTGATGCCGCCCTTCTGTGACCTGCCGCGACGACGCCGAGATGCCCTGATGCCCTCGGCCGTACGACCCCGAATGCCCCGCTCGGGGCGTCGGACACCTGGCGGCGTCGTCCGGGCCTCACAGAGCGATCGGCGTCAGCCACACCGTCGCGAGCGGCGGCACCGTGAGCCGGAGGCAGCCGTCCTCGGGCTTGACCGGATCCGGGTTCGTGACGTCCCCGCCGCCGTAGCGGGCGGCGTCGGTGTTGAGGATCTCCTGCCAGGCGATCACGTCGTCACCGACGTCGAGCCGGTAGTCGTGCCGGACCACGGGCGAGAAGTTCGACACCGCCAGCAGCGGCCGGCCCCCGGCGTCGAACCGCAGGAACGCGAAGACGTTGTCGTCGGCGGCGTCGACCGCGACCCAGCGGAAGCCGGACGGGTCGGTGTCGCGCTGCCACAGCGCCGGGGTCGCCCGGTAGCGCGCGTTGAGGTCGCGGACCAGATCCCGCACCCCGCGGTGGTCACCCGCGGAGTGGTACCCGTCGTCGAGCAGCCACCACTCCGGGCCCTGCTTCTCGGACCACTCGGCACCCTGGGCGAACTCCTGTCCCATGAACAGCAGTTGCTTGCCGGGATGGGCCCACATGAACCCGAGGTAGGCGCGGACGTTCGCGCGCCGCTGCCACCAGTCGCCCGGCATCTTCGACACCAGCGCCTGCTTGCCGTGCACCACCTCGTCGTGGGAGATGGGCAGCACGTAGTTCTCGCTGTAGGCGTACACCATCGCGAAGGTCATCTCGTGGTGGTGGTACTTGCGGTGCACCGGCTCGTGGGAGACGTACTCCAGCGAGTCGTGCATCCAGCCCATGTTCCACTTCAGCCCGAACCCGAGGCCGCCGGTGTCGGTGGGCCGGGTCACCCCGCCCCACGCCGTCGACTCCTCCGCGATCGTCACCACACCGGGGCAGCGCCGGTAGACGGTCGCGTTCATCTCCTGCAGGAACGCCACCGCCGCCAGGTCCTCCCGGCCGCCGTACGCGTTGGGCTCCCACTGGCCGTCCTCGCGCGAGTAGTCCAGGTAGAGCATGGAGGCGACCGCGTCCACGCGCAGGCCGTCGATGTGGAACTCCTGGCACCAGTACACGGCGTTGGCGACGAGGAAGTTGCGCACCTCGGTGCGGGCGAAGTCGAAGGTGTACGTCCCCCAGTCCGGGTGCTCCGCGCGCCGGGAGTCCCCGGGCTCGTACAGCGGGTCCCCGTCGAACCGGGCCAGCGCCCAGTCGTCCTTCGGGAAGTGCGCCGGCACCCAGTCCATGATCACGCCGATGCCGGCCCGGTGCAGCGCGT
>NZ_JAPSKQ010000281.1 GCF_031181555.1 Streptomyces sp.
CGGGGATCTTCGCGGGGGCGCTGCAGGTGCGGGCCTCCCGGATCACCGAGGGGATGAAGCTGGCGGCGGCCGAGGCGCTGGCGTCGGTGGTGGGTGACGATCTCGCCGCCGACTACGTCATCCCGTCCCCGTTCGACGAGCGGGTCGCCCCCGCGGTGACGGCGGCGGTGGCCGCGGCCGCCCGGGCGGAGGGGGTCGCCCGCCGCTGAGGCGCGCGGTTCTCGTCGGCCCCGTCCCCGGTGGACGGGGCCGACCCTTCTGTCCGGGGACCGGACCGGCCGGGTGGGTGGCCGCGGCCGGGTGGGTGACCCCGGCTTCATGGCAAGAGGGCGTGTCTCACAGCGGGCCGCGGTTCCCTCCGCGGGGCGGGGAACCTATCGTCAAGGTCATGTTCGCTGTCTACGCCGCCCGAATCGACCGCGACCAGCCGCTCACCGGCCTGGAGTCGGGAGAGCGTCCGGCTCCCGAGGCCCGTCCCGGCTGGAGCGTCGTCACGGTCAAGGCCGCCTCCCTCAACCACCACGACCTCTGGTCCCTGCGCGGCGTAGGCCTCGCGGAGGACAAACTGCCGATGATCCTCGGCTGCGACGCCGCCGGTGTCGACGAGGACGGCAACGAGGTCGTCCTGCACTCGGTGATCGGACAGAGCGGTCACGGGGTGGGGCCCGCGGAGCCCCGGTCCATCCTGACCGAGCGCTACCAGGGAACCTTCGCCGAGCAGGTCGCCGTGCCCACCTGGAACGTGCTGCCCAAGCCGAAGGAGCTGTCCTTCGAGGAGGCGGCCTGCCTGCCCACGGCCTGGCTGACCGCCTACCGGATGCTGTTCACCAACGCCGGGGTCCGGCCCGGTGACTCGGTGCTGGTGCAGGGGGCCGGTGGGGGAGTCGCCACTGCCGCGATCGTGCTGGGGAAGGCCGCGGGGCTGCGGGTCTTCGCCACCAGCCGGGACGAGGCCAAGCGCAAGCGGGCGCTGGAGCTGGGGGCCGTGGAGGCGCTGGAGTCCGGTGCGCGGCTGCCGCAGCGGGTCGACGCGGTCATCGAGACCGTGGGGGCCGCGACCTGGTCCCACTCGGTGAAGTCGCTGCGGCCCGGCGGCACGCTCGTCATCTCCGGGGCCACGAGCGGGGACCGGCCCTCGCACGCCGAGCTGACCCGGATCTTCTTCCTGGAGCTCAAGGTCGTCGGGTCGACGATGGGGACCAAGGACGAGCTGGAGGACCTGCTCTCCTTCTGCGCCGCCACCGGTGTGCGCCCCGTCATCGACGAGGTGCTGCCCATGGACCGGGCCCGGGAGGGGTTCGAACGGATGGAGAGCGGCGAGCAGTTCGGCAAGATCGTGCTCACGAATCCCTGACGGCGGGGTTCGGCTCACCCCCGACGGCCGGTCCGGATCTCCGGGCCGGCCGTCGGCATGTCAACTCGGGTTGACGCGAGGCCGTTGTCAACCTAGATTGACATCATGACTGAGGCAACCGACCTCGCCGAGCGCGCGGGCGACCGCGATCCACGGGTCGGCCTGCGGGCCGTCGCCGCGCTGCGCAGGCTGCTGGAGCAACTGGAGACCGTGCAGGTGCGCAATGCGCGCCATCAGGGCTGGTCGTGGCAGGAGATCGCCACCGAGCTCGGGGTCAGCAGGCAGGCCGTGCACAAGAAGTACGGGAGGCATTGATGTTCGAGCGGTTCACGAAGGACGCCCGTGCGGTGGTGAAGGGGGCGGTCGAGTGCGTCGAAGGGGCGCGGGGGCGGACCGTCGGCGCCGAACACCTGCTGCTCGCCCTGCTGGAGCGTGAGGGCAGCCGTGCCTCCTTCGCGCTGGCGGCGCTCGGGGCCGGCGAGCGCAAGGAGTCGGTGCGGCGGGCCCTGGAGGAGGCACGGCGCCGTGCCGGTCTGTCGCAGGCCGAGACCGACGCCCTCGCCGGACTGGGCATCGACGTCTCGGAGATCGTCGCCCGGGTGGAGCAGGCCCATGGCGTCGGTGCGATGTCCAGCGACCGGAAGGACAAGGGCTGGCGGTCGGGGCGCCCCGGCTTCGGCAAGGACGCCAAGGAGGTGCTGGAGAAGGCCCTGCGCGTCGCCCTCGCCCGGCGCGAGCGGCACATCGGGGACGAGCACATCCTCCTCGCCCTGACCGTCCGTCCCGGCGTCGCCGCCGAGGTGCTCGCCGACCACGGGGTGACCCACGAGTCGCTGACCAGGGTGCTCGGCGGCGCGGGGGAGGCGTGCGCCTGAGGGGCGGGGCCCACCCGACGACACGGGCGAGGGCCCCGGCCGTGTCACCGGGTCCCGCCGTGTCGCCGGGCACCGGCCTGCCGTCGGGTTTCAGGCCTGCCGTCGGGCTCAGGACTTCGGCGTGCGCAGTATCGCCCCGATCCGGGCCGCCGCCGTGGACAGGTGGTGGCGGGCGTCGCGGAGCTGATCCGGGGTGACGCCGTGATCGCGGGCCGCGTCGCGGATGTCGTCCCGGAAGCGGTCCAGCAGCCGGTCCAGGTCACGGGCCGGGTCACCGGTGGAGTCCGTGGCGCCCTCGTGCGCCCAGGACGGGGTGCAGTCGGCGGGGAAGTCCTCGGGGGTGTGGGAGTACGACGGCTGGGAGGTCCGGTCGGCGGTACCCGCGCCGGCGCGGCCGAAGGCGAAGTCCTTGCCGAACTCGCCCATCTCCTTGGCCAGTTCGCTCAGGCCCTCGCGCAGGCCCGTCGGCCAGTCGCCCCGGGCGAAGTGGTCCTGCATCTGCTCCTGGACCCGTCGCGCGATGCGCTGCACCTCCTCCTGCGCCCGGTCCTGGGCCTCCTTGGCCTGGCGGCGGGCGCGCTGGGCCTCCTCGCGGGCGCGACGGCTCTCGTCCTTGGCGCGCCGGGCCTGTTCCTTCCACTCCTGCCTGGCGCGGCGCATCTCCTCCTTGGCGGCGCGCCAGGCGTCCTTGTCCCCGAGGACCGTGAAGTCGCCGAGGCCGCCCTCCTCTTCGTCGGCCGCCCCGTTTCTGTGGCTCTGGCGGGCCTTGCTCGCCGCGGCCCGCATCTCGCGGCGCAGATCGCCCGCCGCGCCGCTGACGTCGGCCCGGATCTCGGCGGCGAGCTCGGCGACCGACTCCCGGATCTCCAGCTCCAGGTCGACCAGCTCGCCGCTGCGGTCGGCCAGTTCGGCGCGCCCGGCGTCCGTGATCGAGTAGACCTTGCGGCCGCCCTCGGTGGTGTGGGTGACCAGGCCTTCCGCCTCCAGCTTGGCCAGGCGCGGGTAGACCGTGCCGGCCGACGGCGCGTACAGCCCCTGGAAGCGTTCTTCGAGGAGGCGGATCACCTCGTAGCCGTGGCGCGGCGCCTCGTCCAGCAGCTTCAGCAGGTACAGGCGGAGGCGTCCGTGAGCGAAGACGGGGGGCATGTCAGAGCACCTTCTTGTCGGTCGTGCCGCCGGCCGGGGCGTCGGCCGCGCCCTCACCCCTGCCGGCAGGGGAATTGTCCCCCGAGCCGTCCTGCGGTCCGCCGTCCGGTCCGCTGTTCGCTCCGGTCGCCGGTCCGCTGTCCGAGCCGCGTGCGGCGGTGTCCGTCGTGCTTCCGGGGCGGGGCGGTGCGTCCGCCGGCTCGGGCTCGTCCTCCCCGGCCGGGCGGCGCAGCAGGGCGATGGAACCGGAGACGGTGGTGGCCCGCAATCTGCCGCTGCCCGCGCCCAGACGGCCGGTGATCTTGTGGGCGCCCCACTGGCCGTGCACCCGCAGGTCGTCGAAGGCGTTGGAGACGGCGCCGCTCGCGGTGTTGGCCTCCACCTCGGCGTCCGCCGGATCCGGCAGCCGGATCGCGATCTCGCCGGAGACACTGGTCAGCCGGACGTCGGTGGGGCCGTCGGGATCGAGGTCCACGATCATGGAGCCGCTGACCGAGTCCGCCCGCACGGAGGAGCCGGAGCCCTCGACGACCGTGAGGTCACCGGAGACGGAGGCGAAGCGCAGGTCACCGGTGACCGACTGGGCCTCCAGGTTCCCGGACACCGTCTCCGCCCGGACCGGGCCGGAGAGGGCGACCAGCGTGGTGTCACCCGCGACCCCCTTCACCACCGTCGGGCCCTGGATCCCCGAGACGACGGCGCCGGCGCCGACCACGCCCACCTCGACCCGGGTCCGTGCCGGAACGGCCAGGGAGACCACCGCGCTGCGGCGCCAGCCCTTCCGGTCCAGCCACTTGAGGAAGCCCTTCCACGGCAGGTCGTCGTAGGCCACCGTGAGGGTGCCGTCCTTCCGGGTGACCACCAGGGGCGGTCCTTCGATCTCGGACACCTGCAGGCGGGCGGAACCTTCGTCGGTCCCCACGACGTTCACCGTTCCGTTGACGATGCGTACGTGGAGTTCGCTCACGGGTGCGTCGAAGGTGAGCTTCGTCGGCTCCGCGACGGACCACTCGGACATGGGACGACCTCCTGGACGAACCCGAAGACACGCCATATCGCGTCTTACGTGATTCACGATATATCGCACCCCTGGAAAGTCAAGACACCCGTTCTGGTGATCAGTGGTCGCCTGAAACGGGCACACCGGTCCAGCGCGTGACCGCGTCGGCGGAAAACCCCGGGCCGGACGCCGGGCCCCTCGCACCCGTCCTCGGACCGCTGCGCGAACGCGTGCTGCTCGCCGGAGCCGACGGGGAGGGGGGTGTTCGTCTCCTGGGGCAG
>NZ_JAPSKQ010000109.1:0-6175 GCF_031181555.1 Streptomyces sp.
GACCTGGAACGCTGACCGACCGGCGACGGACTGCACCCGTCCGGTTCAGCCGTGATGGCAATGGGGCCCGGGTCCAGCGAAGGTGGAGCGGTACTCGGCGTTTCCATCCGCCTTCCGTTCCCTTCTGTAAGGAGCACTGTCATGTCCGAACGAAATACCCTCATCCGCAGCCTGCACGATGTGGGCCTGGCAGCCTGGTTCGGCGGTTCGCTGATGGGCGCGGTCGGTCTCAACGGGGCTGCCAAGGACGAAGGCGGAACGGACCAGGCCAAGGCACGGATCGCTTCGTCGGGATGGGCGAAGTGGACACCGGTCAACGCCGCCGCCATCGGCGCGCACCTGTTCGGCGGCGGCGGGCTGCTCGCCGTGAACGCCCACCGGGTCGCCACGCAGAGGGGGGTGGCCGCCTCCACCACGGTCAAGACCATCGTCACCGCGGCGGCCCTGGCGGCCACCGCCTACAGCCGCGTCCTGGGCAAAAAGATCGAGCTGGCCTCCTCTCCCGACCCCCAGGACACCGAGAAGGCGGAACAACACCCCATCGACATCGACAAGGCCCAGCGGCAGCTGGCCTACGCACAGTGGGCGGTGCCGGCCCTGACCGGCTGCCTGGTGGTGCTCAACGCCCTGCACGGTGAGCAGCAGCGCCCCGCCGAACAGCTGCCCGGCATGTGGGAGCGGGCCCGGTCCGCCGCCCCCTTCCTGTCGTAGGGCTCCTGAGGACGGGACGCATCGGCCTCCTGCTCCGCCAACCCGCCTGCGGCCGCCCGACGAGGAGATCCGCCTTCCTCCATTCGGGTTCGGGGCGGGGCAGGAGAGCGTCCAGGAGACGGCGGATCTCCACCGGAGTGAGGGGAGCGAGACTGTTCGGTTCGTTTCTGCGGTTTCCCGGTGGCGGGGCTGGGCGGCCGGTGCGGTGAGGAAGGCGGACCGCGTGGAAGGCCGCTGCGGGGGTGTGAGGAGCGGCTCTGTCCGGAACGGCAACCCCGCACTGCCGTCGGGCGAGGCGGTCTCGGCCCGGCCCCGGTCCGTCCTTCTGCGTCGGCCGACCGAGCAGGCTCTGCTGGAACTGCGCCGGCTCGTGGGCGTGTGGTGCATCAGGAGCGGCCGCGGCCAACGTGAAACGCAGTGGGGGCTTCCCGCAGTGCCGCCGCCCCGTTTCGTTGCCGGACAGGCCGGCCCGTCGCTCCACTGGCCGCGGCCGGTGCCGCGCGGCGCCCCGGCCCTCGACGCCTCGCTCCGCCAGTCGCCGAAGGGAGCGACGTCCCACGCGGGCTCTTACGTCACCGTCCGGCCCGGGCACCCGCACGAGGTGTGATGTCGGGAAAAGGGGCGATCAATGAGGGGAGCAGACCCACTCGAGGCGAGGAGTGTGCGCGCATGGGAACCGTCGTCCACGTCCCGCAGACCCGGGACATGATCGGGGACGAACTCTCCGGCGACGAGGCGTTCGCCGCGCTGCGGCACTACGGGAGCCTGCGGCTGTTCACCGACTCCTTCGCCCGCTTCCGCTACGCGGACGGGTTCACCAACGCCCGGGCGCTGGCCTTCCAAGTCGTCCTCGGCCTGGTGCCGTTCACCGTGGCGCTGGTGGGCCTGGCGACCTCGGTGCACACCGAGGGCGTGGGCCGGGTCATCGAACTCACCCTCGGCCGGATCGTGCCCGGCGCCAGCGCCGACCTCGTCCGGGACGCCTTCGACGGGACGCGGCGCAGCGCCCACGGCGACCTCGGGGCCACATTGGCCCTGTGGCTCGGTCTGGGTTTCGCCCTGCTCAACCTCGCCTCGGCCATGGGCCAGATCGAGCGGGGCGCCAACCGCATCTACGGAATCGAACGCGACCGTCCCTTCCCCCGTAAATACGGCAGGGCCATCCTCCTCTCGCTCGCGGCCGGCCTGCCTCTGGTGCTCGGTTTCGTCGTGCTCGTCGCCGGCGACGCCGTCGGCGACGCGGTGGCCCGTGTGGTCGGGGGGCCGGGCAGCGGCACGGGCTGGTGGGGCGCGCTCGACCTGCCGGTGGGACTGGCGCTGGCGTGGGTCGCCTCCGCGGTGATCTTCCGCTGGTCGCCCCGACGGGTCCAGCCCGGCTACACGTGGCTGGCCTTCGGCTCGGCCGTCCATCTCCTGCTGTGGGTCGCGGCGACCTGGCTGCTCGCGCTCTACGTCGAGGGGAGCGGCGCGTTCGGCGCCCTGTACGGGCCGCTCACCGCCTTCGTCGCCCTGCTGCTGTGGGCCAACCTCACCGCCGTCGCCCTCTTCCTCGGTATCGCGTTCGCGGCCCAGTTGGAGGCGGCGCGTGCCGGTATCGACGCCGCGGTACAGCCGGACCCCGGGCCGGGCCGCTGACCGGTGAGGAGGGCGCGCCCGCGCCGGTACGGGGCACGTCGTCGCCGTGCTGCCGGTTCTGCAGTCCCTGCCACGGCGACCCGGCACAAGCAGCGTCCCGGGCAAGCGTCACCGTACCCACTCGCCGTCTCCCCGACCGGCGGAAAGCCGGCTGACCTTCGGGGCCGCCGGCTTCGGGCGTGGCCGGTGGGGTACCAGTGGCAAAGGCGGCTGCGGGGACGACGACTGCGGTGGCCACGCCGAACGGGCCAGGTCACCGCACCAGCACGGTGCCGCCGTCCCGCTGATCGGGGAGAGCGGCTGAAGGCGGCCTGTTCCGTACCCTGGCGGCATGCGCATGCGCCCCACTCTGAGCTGGACCCCCACCGAGGACCTGCCGCCGGGCACCACGGACCTGGAACCGGTCGCCGACGCGCTGAGCACCGGCGGTGTGCTGGTGCTCAGCGGGGCGGGCATCTCCACGGAGTCGGGCATCCCCGACTATCGGGGCGAGGGCGGGAGTCTGAGCCGGCACACCCCGATGACCTACCAGGACTTCACCTCCAGCGCCCGGGCCCGGCGCCGGTACTGGGCGCGCAGCCATCTCGGCTGGCGCACCTTCGGCCGCGCCCGCCCCAACGCCGGGCACCGGGCCGTGGCCGCGTTCGGGCGGCACGGCCTGCTCTCGGGTGTGATCACCCAGAACGTCGACGGCCTGCACCAGGCGGCCGGCAGCGAGGGCGTCGTGGAGCTCCACGGAAGCCTGGCCCGGGTCGTCTGCCTTTCCTGCGGTGCCCTCAGCCCGCGCCGTGAACTCGCCCGGCGGCTGGAGGAGGCCAACGGGGGCTTCGAGCCGGTGGCCGCAGGAATCAACCCGGACGGTGACGCCGACCTCACCGACGAACAGGTCGGCGACTTCCGTGTGGTGCCCTGCACGGTCTGCGGCGGCATCCTCAAACCGGACGTGGTGTTCTTCGGCGAAACCGTTCCGCCGCAGCGGGTCGAACACTGCCGCCGACTGGTCCGCGAGGCAGCCTCACTGCTGGTCCTGGGCTCCTCGCTGACGGTGATGTCCGGGCTCCGGTTCGTCCGTCAGGCGGCCCTGGCCGACAAGCCGGTACTGATCGTCAACCGGGACCCGACCCGGGGCGACCGGCACGCCCTCACCCGGGTCGCCCTGCCCCTGGGAACGGCCCTCACCACCGTGGCCGACCGACTGGGCATCCCCGTCGACGGCCAGACGGCGGTCTGAGGGAGACGGTGACGGCGGTGGAGCGTCACCGGCCGGACGCCGACGCGCAGGCCCGCCGGTCGGCGCGGCCGGGCACCGGCTCCCGGGCAGGCGACGGACAGCCCCCGGGCCTGGTTGAAGCCAGGCCCGGGGGCTGTCCACAGATGTGATCGTGAAGGGCGGTCGCCTGCGCGGCGAAAGACTCTGCAGGGCTTCAGCCGAACGATCGTCCCTGCGGGCAGCGGGTGAGGCCCGGGACTTCTCCCCGAGGCGGTGATGGTGACTCCTCTCCCAGCTAGGTAGACTGGTCTACCTAGCTGGGAGAGGAAACATGATGAGCGAAACCGGTGCCGCGGCTTCGAAGCCCGGCAAGCGGCGGGGAGCCGCACGTGAGCGGCTGCTCGCCGCCGCTGCGCGCCGCTTCTACGCGGACGGCGTGTCGGCCACGGGCATCGACACGATCACCGCCGAGGCGGGCGTGGCGAAGATGAGCCTGTACAACAACTTCTCCTCCAAGGCCGACCTGGTGCGGGCCTACCTCGACGCGCGGCACGAGGAGTGGCTGGGCCTGTACCGGCGGCGCCTGGAAGAAGCCCGGGACGCGCGCGGCGGCGTACTGGCCGTCTTCGACGCCTACGCCGATCACGCGGCCTTCGCCTACGAGCACGGATTCCGGGGGTGCGGTCTGCTGAACGCGGCCGCCGAACTCCCCTCCGGGGACGAGGGCCGGGCCGTGGTGCGGCGGCACAAGGAGGAAGTCGAGTCCCTGCTCGCCGGGCACGTCGAGGAACTGCTGCCCGGACGGCCGGAGGAGGCTCGCGCGACGGCGGAGCATCTGGCGTTCCTGCTGGAGGGTGCGATGGCGCGCGCCGGCCTGGAGGGCGCGGGCACGCGTCTGGAGCACGCCCGGACCATGGCGGCCGACCTGCTGGACCGGCTGTGACGCGACCCGCCGGACGCGCGGCCGGTTCGGTGGGCACGGGCTCGCTGTGCGTGCTCCTGGCGTCGGTGCTGTGGGGCACCACGGGCACCGCGGCGACCTTCGCCCCGGCAGTGGGACCCCTCGCGATCGGGGCCGTCGCCATGGGCCTGGGCGGACTGCTCCAGGCCCTCGTGGCCACCCCCCGCATCCGCCGGGAAGCGGCCTCGCTGCGCGCGCAACGCGGTGTGATGCTGCTCGGCGCCCTGTCCGTGGGGGTCTACCCCCTGGCGTTCTACTCCTCCATGCACCTGGCCGGGGTCGCCGCCGGGACGGTGGTGTCGATCGGCTCGGCCCCCCTCGCCTCGGCCGTGATCGAGCGCGCGGTGGACGGACGCCGCCTGACGCGCCGCTGGATGACCGGCGCCGCCCTGGGCCTGTCCGGCACGGTACTGCTGTGCGCGGCAGAAGCTGCCGACCCGCATTCCGGTCCCGGCGCCCACTCCGCGGGGTCGACCGTGCTCGGCATGGCACTGGGCCTGGTGGCCGGTTTCACCTATGCCCTGTACTCCTGGGCCGCCCACCGCCTGATCAGCCGCGGCGTCAGCTCCGGCGCGGCCATGGGGAGTGTTTTCGGGCTGGGTGGTCTGCTGCTCATGCCGGTGCTGCTGGCCACCGGCGCCCCACTCCTCGACTCCTGGTCCAACGCGGCCGTCGGCGTCTACATGGCCCTGGTGCCCATGTTCGTCGGTTACATCCTGTTCGGCTGGGGCCTGGCGCACGTCCCCGCGAGCACCGCGACCACGCTGTCGCTGCTGGAGCCCGCCGTCGCGGCCGTACTCGCCCTGCTGGTCGTCGGTGAGCGCCTGCCCCTGCCCGGGTGGGCCGGCATCGCCCTGGTCGCCGGCTGCCTCGCCGTGCTCACCGCACCGATCCGCACCGCTCCGGAGGACCGAGCGGCCGCCGTGGGGCCCACCACCGGTGCTCCGCGGGGCGGCGCGGCCCAACCGGATCGCGCTCCCCTCCCGGGCACCGCGACAAACGCATCAGCGACCGAACCCGAACAAGCCCTCCCGACCTGACGGAGCACCGCCCGGGGGCGTCCGGGAACGGCAGCGAGGCCGACGCGGGCGTCGGCCTCGACGTCCTCTCGACCGGCCGGGTCCGGGCGTCCTCGGCGCACCCAACACTCCGGTCACAGCCACGTGCTCACCGATCACCGGTCCAGGCGCGACGCACCCGTTCGACAAAAACATGCATTCTGGCAAAAAGGGGCACGGCTGCGTACGATGGCATGCAACCTCTGCCGGGTCTGTGGCACCCCCATGTGCCGCACCGCCTTCTGGCTCGCTTACCACGAGGACTGGCAGAGGTAGACGATGGCCGACGTCCACGAACACGCAGCTACGTACGACTGGCGCGATGAGGCCGCATGCGTCGGTGAGGATCCCGAGATTTTCTTCCCCCTGTCCGACTCGGCCGCTCCCGGATCGGAGGCTTCTCTGGCCCGGGCGATATGCCGGCGGTGCCCCGTGCTCCTCGCCTGCCGCACCTGGGCGATCGAGCACGGTGAGGACGACGGCATCTGGGGGGCCACCACGGCCGCCCAACGACGAGCCGTCCGACGTGCCGTAACGGATCAGTACACCGTCCCCGCAGCACAACCGGCACATGGACGCCGCCGTGACGCCCGGCCCAGC
>NZ_JAPSKQ010000109.1:6275-22222 GCF_031181555.1 Streptomyces sp.
TGGTGGGCCACCACGGCACGGGGGAGGCCGACGGCGCACCGTCAGTCCCGTGCCGGTGCCGGGCGAAGACCGCCCCAGTGCCTGGTGAACGCCGGGTGAGCGACCCAGCTCAAGGAGCACTCCGGCCCATCGGTAACCTGCGTCGTCATGATGCGCGCTTGGATCCTGCCGATGCTGCTCGTCTCCTGTGGCTCAGTCGTTGCGACGGGGCTGGTCTCCAGGGGGAGCTCCGGCGCAGCCGCAGCACTCCTGCTGGTGTTCGTGCTGCTCGCCGGCGTGAACTCGCCCCTGGTCTTCCCGAGGCCGATCAGTGCTCAGGAGGCGCGACGCCGCAGTGCGGTCGACGGCCGACCCGTCGTCTTCTGGCGGCCGGGCTGCACGTACTGTCTGCGACTGCGCATCCGGCTGGGCCGGAGCGCCCGCCGACTGCACTGGGTCGACATCTGGCGCGACCCGGCCGGAGCGGTCGCGGTGAGGGCGGCCGACGACGGCAATGAGACCGTGCCCACCGTCGTCGTGGCGGGTCGGCCACACGTCAACCCCGACCCCGTCTGGGTGCGCGAACAGCTCTCCTCTTCCGAGTGATCGGGAGCGGTTCCGTATCGGGGAGGCGCCCGCAGGCTTCGAAAGACCGCCGGCCGGTTCTACGCCGCCTGGTTCCACCGTCCGCGTCGTACGGCGCGGACCGCGGGACTGCCTGCGGTCCTGCTTCACCGAGTTGCAGGAGCGCTTCGAGACCGGCTTCGACCCCGCGCGGAGCCTGCTGCCCGACGCCGGGTGACTCCGTGCGCCATGGGGCCTGTTCCTCATCCCCCGGCTGCACGGCGAGCCCGCCGGCTGCGCCGGCCTGAGACTGCCGTCCGAGACGCCGACGGAGGTCAAGCGCAGGTGGGACGCCCCCTCCCCCACGCCCGGGTCCTCGGCCGCCGGTTCCTGGCCGAGCTGGAGACACAGGCCGCCCGGCACGGCCACGACGTATTGCGCCTGGACACCGACAAGGCACTCGAGGCCGCGATCGGCCCGTACCACTCCTACGGCTTCCGGGAGGTCGCCGCCTTCAACGACGAGCCGTACGCCCGGCACTAATTCGAGAAGCGGATCACCGGGCCGTCGGCGGAGTGACGATGCGAACGGACCGGCCGGGAGCTCCCTTCTCGCACGTCGGCCCACGTCACCCCCGGCAGCATGCCGGTCAGCGCACTGCCTCCGGGACCTGGCCGTGGAGGTGGTCACGGGTCGTCGAGCGAGTGCTCGTCCGCCCGATCAGCGTGGAAAGCGGCCGTTGCCCGCAACGGATCAGCCGGACGGCGAAGGCCCCGGTACGACTGCCGCGGGCGCTCGTGGTGCCGCACCGCGCAGGCGGGCGGCGCCGACGTGCACGAGTGGGCCAAGCACGGGCCGTCGACCGCGCCGGCGGCCGAACCCGCTGCCGGTGACGCGGCGTGCGGCGACCGGGCCGACCGCCGCCATGCCGCCGCGTGTCACGCGGCGGCATGGCGGCTCGCCTGGTGTCCGGGCGTCGGGAAGTCGGACGGACACCGCGTGCCGACGAGCAGGACGGTCGTCAGCCGGCGTCTTCGAGGACCTCGCGCAGCTTGCGCGCGAAGGCCTCGGGCTGCCCGGCGTAGCCGAACTCGCCGTCGAGGAAGCCGCCGTGGTGACTCGGGAACACCGTCGCCTGCTGACCGAGCAGCTCGGCCGTGGCCACCGAGGTGCGTCCGGTGAAGACGTCCCCGGACTCCTCACCCACGGCGATCACGACCCGGGTAGGTGCCGCGGTCAGCGCGTCGACGTCCGGCCGGTAGCTGCTGACCGCCCAAGACCGGTCGGAGAGCAGCGGATCGTCACGGGAGCCGTCGTCCTCGGCCGGCATCCCGAAGGCAGCGGGATCCGGCGCGGGCTGGGCGAAGTAGTCCTCGGTGAACTCGCCCCGCCACGACGTCATCGCGATGAAGGCCGCCATACCGGCACCCCAGCCCTTCTTCTCGTAGGCGTCCCGCACGCCGGCTCGGGCGCGCTCGGCGGCCTGGGCGTCGGGAAGCACCGGAATGAGGGGCGGCTCGTGCGCCACCAGGGTGGTCACGTCCTCGGGGTACGCCGCCACGAGAGCGAGCGCGGTCACCGCACCGCCGCTGCTCGCGAACATCTCGACCGGGCCCGCACCGAGCGCCTCGATGACAGCGTGCACGTCGGCAGCCTGGGTCCGGGGCACGTGGTCGACCCGGCCGTCCTTGCGGGTGCTGCGGCCGAGGCCGCGCGGGTCGTAGGTGATCACGGTGCGCTCAGGGAAGTGCGACGCCAGCGCGCCGAAGCCGCGGGCGTCCATGGGCTGGCCGATCATGACCAGCGGTGGGCGTCCGTCGGCGGTCGGCAGTGGACCGTGGACGTCGTAGGCGAGGTCGGCCTCGGAAGTCTTGAGCAGCTGTGTCGTCATAACCATGTAGACCCCCTGCGTGCCGAAAACTCATCGGGCCCCGGGCCTGCGGTGCTGCGCTCCCACGGCCGGGGCCCGCCCGAGGGGATGCACCGGGCTCAGTTCGAGCTTCGGTCGCCAGTGGAGGTTGGGCATCCCCCGCGTCGAAGCTCCTGGTTGTGGCCGGCACCGTGCCGGCCGTACGAACGGACCGCGAGCCGATCAGCCCCGCCCCCGCCGGCGGCAGCGACGGCCCGGCCAACGCCCACCGCCGGTCCGGCAGATCTCGAACACGGTCCCAGAAACGGCTCGAGCCGGGTCGTGCGGCACCGGAGCGATCGTGTGGATGAGGTGATCCGGGGCAGGCGAACCGCGACAACTGAGCGCAGGGGGCGACATGTTCGACGGTTTCACGCTGGCGCGTCGTGCGGGAGACGGGGCCCGGCTCCGCGTGCGGTACGGCGGCAACGGTCCGGCGGTACTGCTCCTGCACGGCCATCCGCGGACGCACGCGACCTGGCACCGCGTGGCCCCGCTCCTGGTCGCCGCGGGTCACACGGTGGTCTGCCCCGACCTACGAGGCTACGGAGAGTCCTCGAAGCCACCGACCGACCAGGAGCACCGTCCGTACTCCAAGCGTGCCATGGCCGGAGACTGCCTTGCTGTGATGCGTGGCCTGGGCCACGAACGGTTCGCCGTCGTCGGCCACGACCGGGGGGCGTACGTGGCCACCCGTCTCGCCCTGGACCACCCGGAGGCCGTCTCCGCCCTGAGCGTGCTGGACGCCGTCCCCATCGGTGAGGCACTGCGCCGGTGCGACGCGAAGTTCGCCGCGAGCTGGTGGCACTGGTTCTTCCTCGGGCAGACCGACAAGCCCGCCGAACGGATCATCAACGCGGACCCCGACGCCTGGTACAGGGCCACCCCCGAGCACATGGGCACCGAGGCGTACGAGGACTACCGCCGCGCCGTCCACGACCCGGCCACCGTGCACGCCATGTGCGAGGACTACCGGGCCGGTCTGGGCATCGACCGCCGGCACGACGAGGCCGACCGGCGGGCCGGCCGCCGCATCGGGTGCCCGCTGCAGGTCCTGTGGGCCACCCGTGACGACATGGCCGACCTCTACGGCGACGTACTGGAGGTGTGGCGGGACTGGGCCGGAGGCCGGCTGGACGGCGGTCCGGTCGACTCGGGCCACCACATCGCCGAGGAGGCGCCCGAGGCACTCGTCGTCGCACTGCGTGAGTTCTGGAAGGCCGCGGAAGGACAGAACTGAGCACGTCCTCGCCCAGGAGGCGGCCGGCACCTGTCCCCGCTCCCGGCGCGTCCGGCCGACTCGATCACGGTCCCGTCCCCGGGACCGGAGGAGAGCCAGATCAACAGCACGGCGCGGGCACAGGCCGGCGCGACGATCAGAGCGGTTCCCCGTGGCCGGGCGGAGTCATGCGCGCCCGACTACCCGTGATTCTCACGGACATGATGAAGGGGTGCGTCCACGGACCCTCCGGTCCGGACCGCCGTCCCGCGTGGACCGTCGCGGTACACCACCAGGCTCTCCACCTCGTACGACAGCTCGGTGGCGGCGGCGTCAGGAGGCGGATGGTAACGCCCCGCGCACACCGAGAGGTTGACGATGAGGTAGGCGTGCCAGCCGGGTCCGACACCGCGTCCGTCGGCGAACACCCGCTTGCCGTTCAGCGACCAGACCACACTGCGCCTGCCGAACGTCACGCTCAGATCGACGAGGCCGCCGGGACGGACGGCGTCGTCGCGGACATACCTCCGTCCCCGACCCACGTGGTTGGTGAACTCCAGCAGGTCGGGGTTGTCCGGGTGGTACTCGAACACGTCCACCTCGTTGCCCCCGTCCCGCCAGGTCCAGATCGCCGGCCACGCACCCAGCCCGGTGGGCAGACGCACCCTGGTGTCCAGGCGGTCTCCGGTACGGACCGTGAACCCCTCGGCGCTCCCCTCGGTGGTCAGCAGGCCCGTGTCCCACAGCCCGTCGGCTCTGCGCGTGGCGCGGAACGTGCCGGTGCGCGAGTGGCCGGGCTCCGCGGTGAGGTGGTCCAGTTTGTCGTCGCCCGGATTGGTGGGGCCGCCGTCGGGATACGCCCAGGAACGCCCCGCGATCCACTGGTGGTCGGAGGCGAAAACAGCGGTGAAGACGGCTTCGCTCACGCGCGGGCTCCCTCTGTCGCCGGGACGGCGTCGCACGCCGAAGTTCTCCCCCGGGGCGCACCGGACATGCGGCCCCGGGAGGCGATGGCCCGTGTTTCACCCGGGCGGGTGACGCACGCGTACCCGCCCACCCGGGTGAACCCGGCCCGTGTCCCCGGCCCGGCTCCTCCTCCGTCGGCGAACGTCCCCGGCACCGGGATGGCGTACGTCCTCGTGGCCCTTTCCGCCCCACGGGCCCGCACCGTGCCGGCCGTTGCTCCGCTAGGACCGCTCGACCTGCGCGTTCATCGCGCCTCCGGCCCGGTCCACCGGGCGGCGCGTCCCGGCTTCCCAGAGGCACCAGGTCGACCACAGCAGCAGGACGAGGAAGACGGCGAGCAGTCCCAGCAGCACCACCGTCTGCCGTGCCGACCCGTCGCCCTGGACCACGGTCAGCAACAGGCAGAAGGCCCAGGCGACCACACCGCCCGCGTACACGGCCCTGAGCTGCCGCAACTGACTCATCGAATCCATCGTCGCCCTCCCGCGCCGTTCGTCATGCGTTGCCCTGCCGGTACCCCCGTCACGCGGCTTCACCGCACGCGATCGCGGTCGATCCCGGCGGCCTGCTTCCGGCTGCACCCAGGGCCGCCGACCCGGAGCGGTGCCGAAGCGGGCGCGAGAATCGCTCCGGCCGGAAGGGACCCCGTTCGCCCCGCGCGTTTCGGGATCGGCCGCGAAGCGGGTACCGGCAGATCTCCATCGATCGAGCTCGTTCGCCGTGAGCGCCGCTTCGTGTGAAGGAATTCGCTCGTTGTCCCCGGTTCAAGGACCGTCTCCGGGCTTGTCCTCGCCCCCGGAGCGACGGAGTCGACGTCAAGCCGGCCGGCGATGGGCAGCCCCGGACCATGCCCACCGACGCGACGGCCCGCTCGGTCTCGCCCCGGCTCCCCACGACACCACGGCGACGGAACATCGGCCGCCGAGCCCGGGCACGCAGTGCTGGACGAAACAGTGGGGCACCTTCGTCGACCCGGCCGTCCCGCTCGCTGTGCGCGCCACCCACGACGACGGGGTGGCGCGGTGCACCGTCCTGGCGGAGTTCGAGCTCGTGATCCATCACGCCGCCTGACGAGACCCTGCCGGTCGACGGCGAGGCGTCGCGGACTTCGCTGCGGCTCGGTGTTCACATCCGCCGTGCGGCTGACGGTCACTGCACGGCTCGCGTTCCCCACCACGCGACCGTGATCGACGGTCAAGAGCTCGGCGCCCCGCCGTCCACCGCGTGCGAACTCACCGGGACCCGCCTCGCAGATCCGTTCGATCATGATCACAGTCGGCGCCATCCTCCCGGCCACCGGCCGATCCGGTAGCGGGTGTTCACGCGGAGTCCACGACGCCCGGGCCGATGCCTCCCGGTGGGTGAGATCGGCGAACGTCCGCAGAACGACGGCTGTCCGGTCGTCGCCACGGCCGATCCGCTGCGCGGTCCCTCAGAAACCCGATCGCCTCCTCACTGCCCGGCCTCCCGCTCCACGGCCGCCGGTCGCTGCCCACGATCTCTCTGCCCGGGCACTTGCCGGGAGCCGCCTCGGGCGACTTCCGTGCTCACCGCCGCGGCGCGCAAGGCGACTCGTCAAGTTGACGCGTGGCGGGACGGAAGGCCCATGGGGTTGGGGAAGGGGATGATGCCGGAGGTGAGAACCCGGTCGGTCTGCGGGCGGAGCAAACTGATGAGCCGGGCGGCCTCGGTTGCGCCGAGGGCGCGGTAGGGCCGGACGGCGAGGGCATCGGTGCGGACCTCGATGTGGGCGTGCAGGCCGCGCCCCTCGACGGTGGGGTGTCCACTGCTCTCCAGTAGCCCCCGTGCGGTGAGGCGGTGCGCAGCCGCCTGCCAGTCCTCCTCGGACCAGCCGCGATTGTCCCGCAGGACCGCCACAGGCACCTCCCCGCACGCGGCGAAGAGCACATGAGCCTCGCAGCCGTCCAGACCCTCGGCGGTCAGCACGGCGACGTGGCCGTCACCGCGGTGCTCGCGCAGCGTCGTGGCGCCCTGCCAGAGGGCGCCGACCGGATCCCCGGGTGTGGGCAGGCCGCGGTTGGCGGCGAACAACGGGCGCCCGGCGCCGTCCGCGACGGCGACCACCCGTTCCAGCAACGGAACGGCCTTTACCGCCGCCTCCCGCACTGACGGCGCCACCCGGCGCAGTGCTGCGGTGGCCGCCTCGACGCGGGCGCGGAGCACGGCCTCGGGTGCGGCGAATCCCCATGCGTCGGGGATGGCGCGGCGCACCATGGCGGGATGGAAGTTGAAGAAGGCCGCCTCCACCGCACCCGCCGCCACCGCCCCCAGCGGCGCGGCCCGGGCCGCGAAGTAGCCCATCCAAAAGCCGCGCAGGCCCACCGTGCGGTTGGCCTCGCGGCTCTCGGGCGCGAAGTACGTGACCGCGTGCAGGGGTTCCAGTACCTGCCAGACCGTCCGGGCGAATGCTGCGTCCACGTGCGCCATCCTTCCAGACGGCCCCGCCCGGCCCCAAGCAAGGCCCGGTGCACACCCACACGCCTGCCGGTCGCCCCGCCCGGTCCCCGACCGCGCCGCCAGAACAGGTCACCCGGTCCGCACCGAGCACCGGCCTCGTACCCGGCGACCCGACGACCTGCTCACCCGCGCACAACCGCCCCCTCGCTCGCTCCACGGGCCGGGCGAGATCTCCCTCACCGTCGCGGGACAGGCTGACGTGGCCCACGAGACGGCCGCCGAGTTCAGCGCCCCAGACTCCCGCAGGGAAGCGCTCGACAGCCACTCACCAGGCCGGTCGGGCCAGTTCACCGGGTGACCGTCACGTTGACGGACCTCCGCGGCACCCCGCGCACAGGCCCCGACATCGCCACCAGTCCTCGGTGGGATCTGCAGGTCCGGCCTCTCCACACCGGCTCGAAGCCCTCGATGTTCACTTCGGCGTGCAAGCACAGGGCGCAGAGCCACAACCAACCACTTTCGGTACACGCCCTCGCACCAGCGGCAGTTGTCCGGCGCGAAGGAGGCCGTCGGCAGGACTCCGGGGATCGCGGATGGCGGCCACCGGCGTATGACTCGAATCAGGTTCGGACACAAAGGCGTGCACGGGCTCCGGAAAGTCCCCGGGACCGGCACGGGGCGGCCGGAGGACGGAACCGGGGTGAGGCTCGGCGCCTTCCCGCCGAACACGGGGCCGAGGCTCGAAAAGCTCACAAAGGACGGGCTCCGGGAGCATCCCGGTACAGATGCCGTTCCGACCAGTAACCCATATCGCCCTTTATCGTTCAGCAGTGCATGATCAACACACACCGCATGCTCACCGCTTTGGTTCTCGCGGGGGCCGCTTTGACCACCGCCGGTACAGCTCATGCCGACGCCCCCGACAGTACGAGCGGCCACACAACCAGCCAGGCCACCAGCGCTGGTGTCCAGGGAGGCGGAGAGGGTCTCCTCGGCAAAGCCGGGGAGACGCTCGCCCCGCTCGCCAGCCTTCTCGGCCTGAACAAAGGCGGCCAGCCCGGCTAGCACGCGTCCGGCCGATCATGTGACTGCCGTCTGTCCGGGGCGTTGATGTGGACATGGGGCAGGATGATCCGGCAGATGCCGAGCAGGAACGGGCGTTGTGGCCGGTGGCGGGATCACCGGCAGGTGATCGACCGGACACTGCACCGGGTACGGGCCGGGGCGCAGCGGCGTGTTCGGCCCGTGCGGTTCGGCCCGTGGAGGACCGTCCATGAACGCCACGGCTGTGGTCGGGCGACGGCACTTGGGAACGTCTGCTCCAGCAGGTGCAGGCCGCGGCCGACGCGGTGGGTGAGATCGACTGGTACATCTCGGTGGACTCCACCGTCGTGCGGGCGCGTCAGCATGCGGCCGGCGCTCGTACCGGTCCGCCTCCGGCACCCGCGTCAAAGGGGGCCGAGCTGGCAGGACACCCGGACGAAACGCAGTGGCAGAGCCTGGTCGTCCGCCTGGTGGAGGCGGTGCTGGGGGTGAGAGCCTGGGCCGCTCGCGCGGCGGGCTCACCAGTGAGCCCCACCTGAGCGCGGACGGCCGCTGCCGCCCGCCGCCCCTGATCGTCACCCCAGGCCGGCGGGCGGACTGCACCCGGTTCATTGTCGTGCCGGGGAAGACCCGCGTCGCCCGATCCGGCCCGGGGAGGCTACGCGTGAAGCCGGGCAGCCCCGCCGTCGACAAGACACGCAGCAACGGCCCCGTCCGCGAGTACCCGCGGCGACGGGGAATCCGGCGCGTCGCCGGAGGAGGACGTCTTGTCGAGTCGGCTCGGGCTGTGTCAGGCACGACCGACGGCCGTGCCGGGCGAGCGCCGTCCGCGTGGTGGCAGGGGGCGGGCGAGCGGAGCGCCCGTGCGACCGGACGGTGTGACGGCGGTTAAATCCTTTTGCCCGGCGTGCTCCGGCGTGGTTGGCTCGCGCCCATGACCTGGCTGCCGCACGACTTCGTCCATCCTCTCCATGTCGACATACCCGGCGGCAGGGGTCACCGGCTGCGTCCGATCAGCGGTGCGGACGCGCCGCTCGACTACCCCACGGTGATGGGTTCGCGGGAGCGGCTGTGGTCGATCTTCGGCGCCGCCTGGGGCTGGCCGTCGGCCACGATGTCGTACGAGGCGAACCGCGCGGACCTGGAGCGGCACGCCGCGGAGATCGAGGCCCACCAGTCGTTCAACTACACCGTCGAGAACGCGGACCGCACCGCCCTGCGCGGCTGCGTCTACATCGACCCGCCGGAGAAGCGGGGGGCCGACGCCGAGATCTCCTGGTGGGTGGTGGACGAGGAGGTGGGCGGTGGGCTGGAGCGGGCGCTGGACGCGTTCGTGCCGCGTTGGATCGCCGAGGACTGGCCGTTCGAGCGGCCGCGGTTCATCGGACGGGACCTGACGTGGGAGGAGTGGCTGCGACTTCCGGACACCGAGTGAGCGGCGGTTGCCGGACCACCCGTGAGTGGACGTCCGGCGGGCACCCGGTGCCCGCCGTCGAGGTCCCCTCCCCCACCGAAGCCTCCTCCCTGCACCCCCAGCGCGCACGTCTCCCCGCGGACCGGTCGGCGGGTACATCACACGGTCGCGGATCCCTTCGGCGTTCCCCGGCTCACCCGGGGCCCGTCCGATGGGTCTCTCGGGGTTGCCACCACGACCGAGCCGGGAACGCGAAGTCGTCCCCGGCCGCTTCGGGAGGGCTCCGTGCCCGGGTGGTGGACCGGGCCCGGCTGCGCGACTGCAGGTTCGACGTCGACCGGCTTCCTGCGGCGGGCTCCTGCGCCGGGAACGCCGACTTCGCTTGTCCGGTCATCTGCCTCCGACGGCCCCGGAAAGCACGCCGAAACGATCAGTGAGTGCCCATCCCTTCCGAGCACACGGCAGTGATGATCGACGGGCTCGCCTCCCCGTACGTGGCCCAGGCCCGCCGCGTCACCGTCCTGGACGCCGGCGAACTCGTCGAACAGGGACCGACCCGGCTGGTCCTGTCCCCGAGTCGCCCGTTCACCGTCTCCTTCGTGGAAACCACGGCATGCCTGGCGGCCAAGGCGGGCAGCGGGCCCGGAGGACCCCCTTCCACCGGCGCGGACGCGCCTCGTGCATGATCGGTGGGGCCCCTCGACCTTCGAGGCGGGGAGGCGTCTGCCGAACACGAAGGAGAAGGCGTTGACCATTTGGGAGTCGCTGGCGGTCTTCACCGCCGGCATAGGCGCCGGCACCATCAACACCATCGTCGGGTCGGGAACGCTGATCACGTTCCCGGTGCTCCTCGCCACGGGGTTGCCGCCGGTGACGGCGACCGTGTCCAACGCCCTGGGACTGATTCCCGGATCCGTCAGCGGCGCCATCGGCTACCGGGAGGAGCTCAAGGGGCAGCGCTCGCTGCTCCTGCGGCTGGGCACCGCCGCCGCGATCGGCGGACTGGCCGGAGCGGTGCTGCTGCTCATGCTTCCGGAGACCGCCTTCGAGACGATCGTCCCCGTCCTCGTGACGCTCGCGCTGGTCCTCGTCGTGCTCCAGCCGCGCCTGTCCGCGGCCGTCCAGCGGCGCCGCACCCGCGCGGGAACCGTCACGAGGACCGACGGCGGCCCGGTCCTCTTCGGGGGTCTCCTGCTCGCCAGCGTGTACGGCGGCTACTTCACGGCGGCCCAGGGGATCATCTATCTCTCCCTGATGGGCATGCTGCTCGACGACACCCTCCAGCGCCTCAACGCCGTGAAGAACGTCCTCGCGGCGATCGTGAACAGCATCGCGGCACTGTTCTTCCTCTTCGTCGCCGACTTCGACTGGACCGCCGTCCTGCTCATCGCCGTGGGCTCCGCGATCGGCGGGCAGCTCGGCGCGAAGATCGGGCGCCGGCTGCCTCCGACGGCGCTCCGCGTCTTCGTCATCGTCGTCGGCATGTGCGCCATCGTCCAGCTGCTGCGCTGAGACGTCCGCGGGCACGCGGCGCGGCGACGGCCGGCGCCGGGGCGGAGGGGAGGACCTGGCGTGAACCGCCTTTCGGTCCGGGGGCGGCGGCCTCGACCGGAGGGAAGTCGATGCGCTCGGAGGAGACGCCCTCCCCGCGTGCTCCCGCCACACGACCGGCCGGTGAGGCTCGTTCTCCGCGGGGAGGAAGTCCGACGTCACGAGAACGGTCACGCCTGACCGGCCCCTCCAGCAGCAGGTTCCGCGCGCCTGAAGCCAAGCCGGTGTCGGCCCGCCCGGTCGCGGGGTCCGCCGGCCCGGGCCCGCTCCTTCCCCCCTCCCCGCCGAGAGGCCCGGTGACAGGATGTCACCGGGCCTCCGTGGAAGCGGATCAGCGTCTGCGGGACCAGCCGGTCCCGATTCCCGCGACGTGCAGAGCCAGGGCGGTCAACCCCAGCAGCATGACGTTCACCGAAGAGAACACGTCGTTGGTGCCGATCTCCGCCGCATTGATCAGGAAGGCGATGAAGAACAGCACCGCCGCGACTATACCGAGCATGGACGAACTCCTCTCTCAGGGATGAAGCCCGTATGCCCGGGCATCGCGCTCACAGACACAGAGACCCGGAAGTGATGCCTGCGGAGCTTCCGTCAGGACGGGTTCCGCGGTGCTGCCCGGCGGGCCGAGCGGCGGCGCAGCCACAGGGGGAGGGCGTACCAGGACAGCACGAACCACAGCATCACCCCGCCGACGAGCAGTTTCGCCATGAGTCCCGGTACGACGACGTGCAGGATCAGCAGCAGGGTGCAGCCGATGGTCACGGCCAGCAGCAGCATGCCGCACATCATGAGCCGGTGCGCCACCCTCACCATCTCGTCCTTCATGCGCTGCCCGGACAGGAAGCGGTGGATCGACACCGGCGCTATCAGGGAGGCGGTCGCCGCCGCGCCCGACACCACCGTGATGACGTAGACGACGTGGTCGAACGTCCCCAAGTCGTGGAAGAGGGGGGTGAAGGCGACGCTGAGCAGGAACCCGAAGAGGATCTGGACTCCCGTTTGCGCGACGCGTGTCTCCTGCATGACCTCGTTCCACCGGCGGTTGACCCGCTCGCTCGGGGTCTCCGGCACCTCGCCCGGAGAAGGGGTGGCATGACCACCGCACTCACCGCACCGGCCGGTCTCCGCTTCCGCCCTCTCGGCCGTCTCCGTCGTCATGCTCATGTTTCCTCCCGTTCAGGACCTTCGTCTGCCCGCTCGACTTCATTGCATGCCCACAGCAATCGGCACCGCCCGGGACGTCGCCGCTGATGGTGGAACAGCCGGGAGCGGCCCCGCGGTGTGGGGCCGCCACTGCCGCACCGGGCAACGCTCGCCCTGCTGCCGACCGGCGGTGTCGGCCCGTGCCGAGCGGCACGGTTTTCTCGGCCTGGAGCTGGTGGTCGGCCCAGCTGCGGTTTTCGGATGGCGAGTCGGTGATGAGGACGGTTCGGATGCGGTCGCCGTCGCCGACGAGGGCCGGCTCGGCGCAAGGCCCTCCCGTGAAGTGCCAGGCGATCACCGCGGTGACGACCACGGCGTGGCGGAGCCGGTCTGCCCCGTGCGCCGGGGTGACTTGGCCGGGGGCCGGATTCCCGGCCGTCTCAGTCGGCCGGCGGGCGGGTCTCGCCTCCGAGGCTCTCGACGGTACGCGTCGTGGAGTCGTAGCTGCGGGCGCCGGTGAAAGTCGCCTCCCAGGGGTCGCGCAGCGCGGCGGGCAGGAGGTGGGCGGGCCACCGCGACGGCGCGTGGCGCGACCGGGCCAGGGTCAGATGCGGGGTCCATCGTTCCGGGGCGTGGAGCGGATTGAGGTGACCGGCGGTGGAGGCGAGTACGTCCCACACCTGCCGGTGCAGCTCGGTGAGTTCCTCGTCGGCGACGACGCGCCAGGCGAGCACACGGGTGCGCCCGGCAAAGTGCAGCAGCCCGTCCAGTCGGAACGGCGCGGGCAGACCGTTGCCGAGAACGGCCACGAGTCCCGCCCTCGCCGAGGGCGGGAGGTCCTCGCACGTCGCGAGGGTCACGTGGGGCCGATTGGTCGGGTGCCGGTGTTCCGCGAGGCTGGGCAATCCGGCAGCGGCCATCCTGCGCCACATCTCCCGAACGTGCAGCTCAGTGGCGGCATCGGGCAGCAGTTCCACAGTGCGCACGGTGGCAGCCTACGTGGCCGGGACAGGGGCGGGGCGACGGTGAGCACCGATGTCGTCTCCGGCCGCCCGTGCCCGGCCCGGAGGAAGTGGACCGCCCGTGCCCGGCGGGGACCTGCCGGCTGTCGAAGCACCGCGGCGTGTTCCTCACCCGGGCTGGGGAGGGGTGCCGATCCGCAGGGCCAGGAGAGCGACGTCGTCGTCGTTGTCGGCCGGCCGCGCCCTGCCGAGCAACTCGTCGGTGAAGGCCTCCACCGGGCGGTGGGCGAGGGCGGCGGCATGCCGGCGCAGCCGTTCCAGACCTTCGTCGATGGAGTGGCCGGGGGATTCGACGAGGCCGTCCGTGTACAGCACGAGGGTGGAGCCGAGCGGCAGTACGTCCGCCACGTCCGAGCGCGGTGGGTTCACACCGGTGCCCAGGAGCATGCCGTTGCCCTCCGTGAGGTAGCGGGCCACACCCTCGCGGGTGACCAGCAGCGGCGGCGGATGCCCCGCGTTGGTCCACTGCAGTTCCCACCGTCCCTCGTCGCCCGGAGCGAGGGTGGCGAACACCAGGGTGGCCATGGGGACGTCCGTGATGCGCAGCATCGACCGGTCCACGCGTTCGACGATGCGGCTGGGTGGTTCGTGCTGGGACCACGCATAGGCGCGAAGCACGTTGCGCAGCTGGGCCATGCCCGCTGCGGCGTCCAGGTCGTGCCCGGAGACGTCACCGATGGCCAGGGCGGTGGCGCCGTCGGCAAGGGTGAAGGCGTCGTACCAGTCACCGCCCACGTGGGAGGCGTCCGGCGCGGGCAGGTAGCGGGCCGTCATCTCCAGCCCCGCCACTCTCGGAAGCTGCGGCAGCAGGTACCGCTGCATGGTTTCGGCCACCTTGCGCTGCCGCTGGTAGAGACGGGCGTTGTCCAACGCCAGGCCGGCGCGCCGGGCGATGTCCTCCAGAAGGGTGAGATCGGTGGCGGTGAACTTCTCGGGGCGTTCGGAACGGCCCAGGGTCAGGGCCCCGAGAACCTCGCGCAGTCCCCGGATCGGCGCGATGGCCGCCGAGTGCATGCCCGTGGACTCGAACAGACGACGCTGCTCGACCGCGATGCCCGTGTCGGGGGAGCGCTCGTAGATCCGTGGCTCGGCGATCGTCGAGGCCACACCCCGAAGGGCCCGTGACAGCGGCATCGGTGACTCTGCGGGCACGGGGGCCATCGGCCCCTCGAGGTCCCGGTGGGGCACCAGGGCCTCGTTCTCGACGTGCACCACCTTGGTGCGCCACACCTCGTCGCGTTCGGTGATCAGGTCGATCACCGCCCAGTCCGCCAGCCGAGGCAGCACCAGGGACACGAGGCGCTGCAGCGCCTCGTCGACGGACAGGGTCGAGGTCAGCTGCGTGGTCATCTCGGCCAGCAGCGCGAGCCTTTCGAGCTCGTGGAGCAACCCGCCACTCGGCTCCGGCTGCTCGGCGATCACCGTGGGGTCGCTCTGGGTGTGGAAGAGGACGAGCATGAGGGTGGTGTCGTCACCGGTGCCGCAGGGAGCGAGCGACCACGAAACGGGGAGCAGCGATCCGTCGCTCCGTTCGAACCACTCCAGACCTGCCTGGGCCGGACGGCCCGCCACGAAGGCCGGCCGCATGCGGCACTGCGCCCTGGGGAACGACTCTCCGCGGGCGTTGCGGTGCAGCAGGTCGTGCGCGTCCCCTCCGACGAGTTCCTCGGCGGACCGGCCCAGCAACCGCTCGGCGGCGGCGTTGACGGCCACGATGCAGCCCCGCGCGTCCACCACGTACGCTCCGGTGCCGAGGACCGCGAGCAGCTCATCGACCGCCTTGTCGGGAACCACCGCGGCCTGCTCGTCGCCAGAGGCGTCCCCACCGCCTTCAGCCACCGTTTCCCCTCCTCACCGCTCGGTCGAACAACAGATACACCGCGAAACCCATCGCTCCGGGTCCTCGACCGGGCCGTGGCGAGGCACCGGAAGGCAGGGCGTCACCCCCTGATGATCACACGCCCGGCGCAGGATGCGGTGGGCATGTGAGGAAGATGCCCCACCATGGGCGATCAACCCGAATCGGGGCGAAGAGCGGTCGGCGCCCGCACGTCCCGGACCGGTGGCCGAGGACGTACGGGTCCGTCGGCGGAGCAGGCGCGGACGGCAGCCGGAAAGCCGGGTGTCGCGGGTTCCGGACGAGCAGGGGGGCGCGCCGTAGCCCGGTGGAGGGCGGCCACGGCGCGCCGGGTCCAGCGATGAGGCGGTCGACGTCAATCCACTGTCATGCACACGCCTACGATCGGGTCCGAGTCGAGCGTACGCGTTCCTCCCGGGTCACGGAGTGGGCACGCCACCCACGCCCCGCCCGCCGACCGCCGGGAGAGGGCCGGGACGGCGTCGCCCGACGGGAGGATCGACCGTCCCGCCTCGGTCCCGGGCCTCGACGATCACGCTCTCCACCGAACGCCGCAGTCGCAGGACGTCCTGTCCGCCGCCGTGACGCACCGGACCACCGGTCGCCTCGCTGACGGCCGACAGCCGGTCGGCGCCGTGGCTCCTGCGGAGCAAGCGGCTCCCGTCACGTCCCGCCGGCACAGGCAGTCCGCGCCCCTGGTCGCGTCGCCCCACCGGCCTGAGGGGACGTCAGTCATCGGCATCGGCCACAAGCTTGCGTACGTTCTCGACGCCGCCGCAGCCGTCCTTCAGGTACTGGGCGCGCGATTCCTTGAACGCCCTGCCCAGTTCGGCCCGGCGATCGTCGCTGACGTTCTCCCG
>NZ_JAPSKQ010000110.1 GCF_031181555.1 Streptomyces sp.
GCCGTGCGGGCCCCGTGCCCTCGCACCCCGGACCGGCCCGCGCGGTACGGCGCAGGAGACCGGTGAGATTGCCGGTCCGCGCCGGCCCCCTCCTCTCCGACAGTGGCACCGCCAGCCCATCGGCGGCGCCCCCGGCCGGGCACGGACACTCCCCATGCCGTTCTCCCGTGCACCGGCCGGCCGGGCGACCTGCCGCGACAGAGAGGACCACTCGTCGTGCAGCAGCACCCCCACACCGGCACCGGCGCATCGACCGCGGGCCCGCTTCCGGCCCGTGCCGGACGACGCGGGACCGGCCGGCTCGCCGGACTGGCAGCCGCCGTCGCCGCCGTCGTCGGCCTCACCACCCTCAGCGGCCCCGGCGCCCACGCGGCGGACAACCCCTACGAGCGCGGTCCGGCGCCGACCGAATCCAGCATCGAGGCGCTGCGCGGTCCCTACGCCGTGTCGGACATCTCCGTCTCCTCGCTCTCGGTGACCGGCTTCGGCGGAGGCACCATCTACTACCCGACCAGCACCGCCGACGGCACCTTCGGCGCGGTCGCCATCTCACCCGGCTTCACCGCCTACGAGTCCTCCATCGCCTGGCTGGGCCCGCGCCTGGCCTCCCAGGGCTTCGTGGTCTTCACCATCGACACCAACTCCACCCTCGACCAGCCCGCCTCCCGCGGTGACCAGCTGCTCGCCGCGCTGGACTACCTCACCCAGCGCAGCGCGGTCCGCGGCCGTGTCGACAGCAGCCGGCTCGGTGTCATGGGCCACTCCATGGGCGGCGGCGGCAGTCTCGAAGCCGCCAAGGACCGGCCCTCGCTCCAGGCAGCGATCCCGCTGACGCCCTGGAACCTCGACAAGAGCTGGCCCGAGGTCAGGACCCCCACCCTGATCTTCGGCGCCGACGGCGACACGGTCGCCCCGGTCTCCAGCCACGCCGAGCCCCTGTACTCGGGCCTGCCGTCCTCCCTGGACCGCGCCTACCTGGAACTGAACGGCGCCACCCACTTCACGCCCAACTCGTCGAACACGACGATCGCGAAGTACAGCATCTCGTGGCTGAAGCGCTTCATCGACAACGACACCCGCTACGAGCAGTTCCTGTGCCCGCTGCCGCGGCCGAGCCTCACGATCGAGGAGTCCCGGGGCAACTGTCCGCACACCTCCTGATGTCCGGCTGAGCCCGGCCGAACGACGACCCGGTGGCGGTCCGCACACGGTGCGGGCCGCCACCGGCGTTGTGCGCGTGCACCGCCGCGGGCCGCCCGCCCTGGGCCGCGGCACACTCCGCTTCTCCGGCGGGTCGTGAAAACCGCTGGTGATGTGGCGGATGCGTCATCCCGATGGTGCGGACGTACACCTTCCACTCTTCCTTACGCGTGAGTAAGGTCGCGGGAATGACCGGACAGACGACCCCGGGATCCGCTCCGCTCCGGTACCGCCCGGGACCGGCGCGGCAGGAGATCGCCGAGTTGCTGGACGGGCTGCGCGCCGACGGCGGCGTCCGCGTCGTGACCGGTGAACCCGGTTGCGGCCGCACGGCCTTCCTCGAGTTCGCCGCCCGTTCCTTTCGCGCCGGGCCGGTGTGGCACGTTCGCGCCGACCCGGCCCGGACCGAACAGCCCCACCGCGGCCTGCGCACCCTGCTGCGCGCCGCCGGCCGCCCCGTGCGCGTCCCCGGAGACGGTACGGCGGGCGAGGTGCTGCTCGACGTCCTGTGCGCGGCTGCTGCCGCGTCCCCCCTCCTGGTGTGCGTGGACGACGTGCACCTGTGGGACACCGCGTCGCGCGCCGCGCTGGGGCACGCGGCCGCAGGGGTGCACGCGGCGGGTGGCCGGGTGGGGCTGCTCCTCAGCGCGCCCGGACACCGGCCCGTCGACCGGGAGGTGGCGGGACTGCCCGTGGTGCGCATCGCCCCGCTCACGCCGGGGGACGCGGCGGGTCTGGTCGACGACGTGACGGACGGCACCGTCGATCCGGCCGTGCGCGAGGAGTTGGTGACGGAGGCGGAGGGCAACCCCGCGCTGCTGCTGGCACTGGTCCGCCGCCTGTCGCCCGCCCAGCTCCGCGGCCGTCGCGCGCTGCCCCGGCCGTTGGCCGACGCGGAGGTCCTGACCGCGGTCGCCGGCGGGTGCCTGACCGGCGTACCGGCGGACCACGCCGGTCTGCTCCTGGCGACGGCTGCCGCCGCGCGGGCGACCGGGGAGCCGGACGCCGACGCGGACCTCGTACGCAGAGCGGCCGAAAAGGCCGGGGAGCGGGCGGCCGTACCGGCAGCGGAAGCCGCCCCGTCCGCCGGAGCGCGGACCCGGGCGCCGTACGCCGCGGGGCCGTTGCCCGAGACGCTCGCCCTGGTCGACGGCCGGCTGCGGTTCCGCAGCGCGCTGCTCGGCAGGGCGGTGTACGCCACCGCGTCGCCCGAGCGGCGCCGGGCCGTGCACCACGCGCTGGCGGGGAGCCTGGCGGACCCGCACGGCGTCCCGGCGCTGCTGCACCGTTCGTGGACGGTCACGGGACCCGCTCCCGCCCTCGCGGCCGAACTCGCGGCGGCTGCGGCCGACCCGGCGTCCGCGCTGCCGCCCGGCCCGCGCCGCGCGGCGTACACGCGCGCCGCCGAACTGACACCGGACGACGCCGAGCGCGCACACCGGTACACGGCCGCCGCGCGGCAGGCCCTCCTCGCCGGGGACCCGCCCGAGGCCCTGCGGCTGCTCGACGCCGCCCGGAGCCGCCCGGCACCCGCGCCGGTACGCGGCGGCGCGGAACTCCTGCGCGGTGCGGTGCTGCTGGCCGACGGTCCGGTGGACGACGCCCGCGAGTCCTTCCTGCTCGCCGCCGGTCTGCTGGCGGGCCACAGCCGTGAGGAGGCCGGCGCGGCGGGCCTGGGCGCGGCGGACGCGGCGTGGGCCGCGGGTGACATGGCGGCCTGCCTCCGGGCTCTCGCCCCGGACGGCCCCCTTCCGCACGAGCCCGCCCGCGTCCTCACCCCCGTTCCCGCCGCCGTCGCGGCCGTCGCCCGCGCCGCGGACGCTTCCGCCACCGGGACCGCCCCACCCGGTCCCACCGGCTCCACCGGCCCCAGCCGCTCCGCCCTGCTCCGCGACCACCGTGACGGTATGCGCGCCGTGCTCCTGGGGCGCTTCGACCTGGCCGCCGCACCGCTGCGGCGCGTGGTCGAGCGGGGCCTGTCCGCCGACGAGCCCGAACGGCTGCTGAGATCCGCCGCCGCGGCGCTCCTGCTCGGTGACGTGACCGCCGCGCGCAGAACCGGCGCGCGGGCGCTGGCGGCGGCCCGGACCGCCGGCTCCGCCGCCCTCGAACCGAGGGCGCTGGAGTACCTGGCCTACGCCGAACTGCGGGCCGGCCGCCACCAGCTCGCGCGCACCCACGCCGAGGAGGGGCTCCGCACCGCGCGGAGGGCCGGACAGCGGAACACGGCCGCCCACCACCATGCGGTCCTGGCCCTCGCGGCGTCGATCGAGGGGGAGAGGGAACTCGTCGCCGAGCACGCGACGGCGGCCCTCCGCACGGCCCGGCGGCACGGACTGGCCCAGGCCGCCACGCTCGCGCAGTGGGCCCTGGCCCGTGCCGACCTGGGCGCGGGCCGCTCCCGGGAGGCCGCCGACCGGCTCGGACCGCTGGTGCGCCCCGGTGCGCGGCGCGGCCACTTCGCGGTGTGGATGCTCGCCGTCCCCTGCTTCGTGGAGGCCTCCGCACTCGTCGGCCGGCCCGAGCAGGCCCGGACGGTGGTCGAGGACTTCGCGCTGTGGGCCGGGTGCGGGGCGGACCCGCAGGCCCCCGCCCAACTCCTGCGCTGCCGCGCGCTGCTGGCCGCGCCGGAGGCCGCCGACGAGCTGTATCTGCGCGCCCTGGACCGCCATGAGGAGACGGCCGGTGAGTTCGAGCGGGCGCGCACCGAGCTGCTCTACGGCAAGTGGCTGCGGCGCCGGCGCCGGCTGGGCGAGGCGCGTGCGCGGCTCGGGGAGGCGCTGATGGGCTTCGAACGCTGCGGCGCGCACCCGTGGGGGCAGCAGGCGGCGGCGGAACTGCGGGCCAACGGCGCCGCGCCGGGCGGGACCGGGACCGGGCACCCCTCCCGGAGCGGTCCGGGGAGGCTGTCCCGGCTGACACCGCAGCAACTGCGCATCGCACGGTGTGTCGCCGAGGGCGCCACCAACCGGGAGGTGGCCCTGCGCCTGTCCGTCAGCACCCGCACGGTCGACTACCACCTGCGGAACGTCTTCGCCACGCTCGGCGTCCGCTCCCGGGTGGAGCTGGCCCGGCTGGTCCAGCAGGCGGAAAAGACCGGTGCACAACTCTAGGGACCGACCGGACGGTATGCCATCCTTCGGGGCAGGACGAGTCAGGTGGCGGGCGGCCCACGGGCTCTTCGGCCGGCCGGGCGCCGGTCCGGGGAACCGCCGCGCGGGCGCCGCCGGGAAGCCGACCCTGGGGGAGATGCGCGATGCAACACGCCGTACGGCCACGTACCCTGCTCCGCCCCGGGCCCATGCCCGCTCCGCGGCCGCGGACGCCGCGCGTGCGGTCGCTGATCGACGCCGACGCGCTGCGCGTGCTGCACCGGGCCGCCCGGGTGCTGCTGGACGACCTGCCCCAGCTCACCGACCGCCTGGTCGCCGCACTGCAGGAGCAGGAGCCCGCCTACCGGGCCGCCGTCGAGGAGGACCCCGCCGGGACCTGGCAGGAGGTGCACCGCTCACTGCGGCACAGCATCTCCTCCCTGCTCGATCCGCGGGGCGCCCGGGACGCGGCGCGCCGCTGCTCCTGGAGGATCGCCGCCACACGCGCCGAGCAGGGGCTGCCGCTGGACGCGCTGCTGCACGCCTTCCGGCTGGGCGGCTCGCTGGTGTGGCAGGGCCTGGTCGACGAGACGTCACGGACGGCGCCCGAGGACGTACGACTGCTGGTGCACGTGGCCTCCGACGTGTGGGACTTCGTCGACGAGCACTGCACCCTCGTGGCGGACGCCTACCGGCAGACCGAGCGGCAGCTGGCCTGGCGGCGGGAGAACAGGGTGCGCCTGCTGGCGGCGGCCCTGCTGGACGGCACGAGCCGCATCGCCGACCTGCCCGAAGCCGCGCAGGCGCTGGGCCTGCCGGAGCAGGGGCGGTACGTGGTCGTCGCGGTCGGCGGCGGCCGGCTCACCGGTTGTCCGGGTGCACAGGCGGTCCTCGGCCCGGGTGTGCGCGTGCACTGGCACACGGACGTGGAAGCGGATTACGGCATCGTCCTGGCCGAGGACGGTGAGGAGGCGGTCGTGCCGGAGGAGCAGGCACCCGGGGCACGGGTGGGCGTCAGCAGCGCGGTCGAGGGGCTGGCCGCCGTCGGCGAGGCCCGCCGGCTGGCGGACACCGCGCTGAGCCTGTCCCCGGAGACGGGCGGCACGGTCCGGCTGACCGACCACCTGCCCGCGGCGCTGGTGATGTCGAGCCCCGAACTCGGTGCCGCCCTGGCCGACCGGCTGCTCGGCCCGCTGGCGCACCTCGACCCCGCCGACGCGGACGTCCTGCTGGACACCCTGGCCACCTGGCTGGCCTGCGACGGTTCCGCCCAGCGGGCGAGCCGTCGCCTGTACTGCCACCGCAACACCGTCCTCAACCGCCTCCGCCGCTACGAGCAGCTGACGGGCCGCTCCCTCTCCCGCCCGTCCGACCTGGTCGAGGTCAGCCTCGCCCTGACGGCCCGCAGACTCCTCGACCGCTGACGGCCGGGGCGCACCCCCGTGCGGGACACCTTCCGCGCGGGGCGCCACCCGGGCCGGGTGGGCACCCGCACAACCCCCGTCCGCCCCCGTTGGTACGCCGCAGCGAGCGGGCCCGGAAGCCTGTACCGCCCACCCGGGCCCGTGCTGTCGTGAGCTCCCCTTCACCCCGAAGCCGTCACCGCCCCGAGCGGTACGGCCCCGAGGAGCCGCGATGCCCGAAGCACCACCGGACGAGCTGCCCGCCCTGCACGTCGAGAACGTCGACGTGACGTACGGGCGCGCCGTGTCCGCCCTCCGTTCCGTGTCCCTGAC
The DNA here is from genome assembly GCF_031181555.1 of Streptomyces sp. Taxonomy (GTDB): domain Bacteria; phylum Actinomycetota; class Actinomycetes; order Streptomycetales; family Streptomycetaceae; genus Streptomyces; species Streptomyces fimbriatus. Next base: position 6,029 of record NZ_JAPSKQ010000110.1, read on the forward strand.
CGTGCCGCACGGCGCCGTCGTCACCCTGCTGGGCGCCAACGGGGCCGGCAAGACGACCCTGCTGCGGGCCGTGTCCGGCACGCTGCGCCTGCACCGCGGCGCGATCACGGCCGGCCGCATCCGCTACGGCCAGGTGGTGCTCGACGGCAAGGACCCCGTCGCGGCGGTACGCGCCGGAGTGGTCCAGGTCCCCGAGGGCCGGCGGGTGTTCGCCGGACTCTCGGTCGACGAGAACCTGCGCTCCGGCGGGCTCGGGCTCGGCCGGCGCGGGCGCCGCCAGGTGCAGGAGGCCCGCGACCGCGTCTTCGCGCTCTTCCCGCGGCTCGCCGAACGCACCCACCAGGCCGCCGGACTGCTGTCCGGGGGCGAGCAGCAGATGCTCGCCATCGGCCGCGCCCTGATGGCCGCCCCGCGCCTGCTGCTCCTCGACGAGCCCTCCCTGGGCCTCGCACCGCAGATGGTGCACCGGATCGCCGAGGTGATCCGCGAGATCAACGCCCAGGGCACCGCCGTGCTCCTCGTCGAACAGAACGCCGGCATGGCGCTCTCCCTCGCCGACCACGCCCACGTCCTGGAGGTCGGCGAGACCCGCCTGTCCGGCCCCGCCGGCGAACTCGCCCGCACCGACGCCGTACGCCGCCTCTACCTGGGCGAGTCGGCCGAGGACCGGGGGGCCGCGTGAACGACCGCACCCCCGCCGCGCCGCCCGTGCTCGAGGTACGCGACGTCACCGTGCGCTTCGCCGGCCTCACCGCCCTCGACGGCGTCTCCTTCACCGTCACCCCCGGCTCGGTGCACGCGCTCATCGGACCCAACGGCGCCGGCAAGTCGACCTGCTTCAACGTGCTGTCCGGCCTGTGCCGACCGGCCGCCGGCACGGTGACGCTCGGCGACACCGAGCTGACCCGGCTCGCCCCGCACCGCATCGCCGCGCTCGGCGTGGCCCGCACCTTCCAGAACATCGTCACCACGCACGGCACGGTCGCCGACAACCTGATGCTCGGCCGCCACGCCCTGTCCCGGGCCGGTTTCGCCGCCAGCGCGCTGCGCCTGCCGAGCGCCGTGCGCGAACAGCGCGCGCACCTCGCCCGCGTCCGCGAGATCGCCGAACTCACCGGCCTCGGCCACCACTTCGACAGCCCCGTCGGACTGCTCTCCTACGGCGACCGCAAACGCGTGGAACTCGCGCGCGCCCTCTGCCTGGAGCCGCGCGTGCTGCTCCTCGACGAACCGGTCGCCGGCATGAACGCCGCCGAACGCGCCCGCACCGCCGGCGTCGTACGCGAGCTGCGCGCCGAACTCGGCCTGACCATCGTGCTCGTGGAGCACGACATGGGCCTGGTCATGCGCCTCGCCGACGACGTCACCGTCCTCGACTTCGGCCGGACCATCGCCCACGGCACACCCGACGAGGTCCGCCAGGACCCCGAGGTGCTGCGCGCCTACCTCGGCACCGGAACACAAGGGGAGGACGCGGCATGACCGGCTTCCTGGACAACGTCCTCAACGGCATCGCGCTCGGCGCGGTCTACGCACTGGTCGCCCTCGGCTTCGTCGTCATGTTCAAGGCCTCCGGCGTCCTCAACTTCGCCCACGGCTCCCTGCTCCTGTTCGGCGGCTACCTGATCGCCGTCCTGCACGACGACCTCGGCTTCGCCGGTGCCCTGGCGCTGGCCGTCCTGACCACGGCCGCGCTCGCGGGCGCCCTCGACCGCTTCCTGCTGCAACGCGGGGGACTGGACGAGCAGTCCGCCCACATCCAGACCATCGTCACCATCGGCATCGACATCCTGCTGTTCACCGACCTGGCCCGGCGCATCGGCGGCGACCTGCTGCCGCTGGGCGACCCGTGGGGCGACTCGGTGACCGAGCTGGGGCCGGTGACCGTCGCCGACAGCCGGCTCGCCGCGATCGTGGTGTCCACCGTGGTCATCGGCGCGGTGTTCGCGCTGTTCCGGTTCACCTCCTGGGGGCTGTCCCTGCGGGCGGCCGCCGAGGACCTGGAGGCGGCGGCCCTCATGGGCGTACGCCTCGGCCGGGTGCGCGCGGGCGGCTGGTGTCTGGCCGGTGCGCTCGCCGCGCTGGCGGCGGTGTTCCTCGCCTCGTTCCCGGCGCCGGGCCTCGAGCGCACCACCGGACAGATCGCGCTGCACGCCTTCCCGGCCGCGATCCTCGGCGGACTGGCCTCCCCGGTCGGTGCCCTCGCGGGCAGTCTGCTCATCGGCCTGACCGAGGCGCTCGTCGTCGGCTACCAGTCCGAACTGCACGTACTCGGCGAGGGCTTCGGCGACGTCGCTCCGTACGCCGTGATGCTGCTGGTGCTCCTGGTACGGCCCACCGGGCTGTTCGGCGGGAAGGGGGCGGCCCGTGTCTGACCGTCTCCTCGGCGCCCTGACGCGCCGGCCCGTGAGAATCCTCCTGCTCGCCGTCGCCCTGTGCCTGCCGCCCTTCTACCTGGACGCCTTCTGGCTGCGGATCGGCCTGTTCTCCTTGGCCGCGGCCATCGGCGCCGTGGGCCTCTCCCTGCTCAGCGGCACCGCGGGACAACTCTCCCTCGGGCACGCCTTCTTCCTCGCCGTCGGTGCCTACGGCTACGCCTACCTCGCCGGCGAGCCCGGACCCGGACTGCCCCCGGTCCTCGCCGCCGTCCTCGCCGTGCTGCTCGCCGGAGCGGCGGGCGGGCTGTTCAGCCCCGTCGCCGGCCGGGTGAAGGGCATCTACCTGGGCATCGCCACCCTCGCGCTGGTCTTCCTCGGCCACCATGTGCTGCTGACCGCGGACTCCGTCACCGGCGGATTCAACGGCCGCTCCGTGCCCCCGCTGACGCTCGGCGGGTTCACCTTCGCGGCCTCCGACCCCGAACTCGTCGTGCTCGGCGTTCCGTTCGGCGCGGAGGAGCGGCTGTGGTTCCTGGGCCTGGCCCTGTTCGCGTTCACCTGGTTCACCGCCGGCGGCCTGCTGCGCGGACGCCCGGGCCGCGCGCTGACCGCCCTGCGCGACAGCGAGACCGCGGCCGCGGTGATGGGCGTCGACGTCGCCCGCCACCGCTCGGCGGCCTTCGTGGTGTCCTCCATGTACGCGGGCCTCGCGGGAGTGCTCCTCGCGCTCGCCTTCCGCCGGGTCGTCCCCGACTACTTCTCGCTCGCCCTGTCCATCGACTACCTCGCCATGATCGTCATCGGCGGCCTCGGCTCGGTCGCCGGAGCCACCGCCGGCGCCGTCTTCGTCACCGCGCTCCCGCTGCTGATGACCCGTTACGCCGACCAGCTCCCGCTGGTGGCCGCCCCCGGTTCCACCGAAGGCGCCGTGGGCCCCACCGAGGCCGCCCGCTACCTCTACGGTGCCGCGATCGTCCTGGTCCTGCTGTACGCGCCCGACGGCCTGCACGGCCTGGCCCGCCGGGTCCGCGAACGCCTGCGACGCAGCCGCCCCCGTACCCCTGCCACGGACCCCGTCCCCTCACCCCCGCAACCGGCCGCAGCCGCACGATCCAAGGAGCACACCCCGTGAACACCACGCCCCACAGGCACCGCAACCGGCGCCGCACCACCGGGTCCGTCCTCGCCGGAGCCCTCGCCCTGCTGCTCGCGGTCTCCGGATGCAGCTCCAAGGCCGAAGGCGGCGACGAGAACGGCGACGCCGCCGACGGCGTGCGCACCGGCCCCGGCGTCAGCGCCGAGACCATCAAGCTGGGCGCCCTCACCGACCTCACCGGCCCCTACGCCACCCTCGGCAAGTCCATCGTGCAGGCCCAGCAGATGTGGGCCGACGAGACCAACGCCAAGGGAGGCATCTGCGACCGCAAGGTCGAGATCGTCGTCAAGGACCACGGCTACGACGTGCAGAAGGCGGTCACCGCCTACGCCGACATCTCCGCGGACGTCGTCGCCCTGCCGCAGGTCATCGGCTCCCCGGTGGTCGCGGCCCTGCTCGACGACATCGAACGCGACAAGGTGCTCACCTTCCCGCAGGCCTGGGCGGCCTCCCTGCTCGGCAAGGACGCCATCCAGGTGCTGGGCACCACGTACGACGTCGACATGATCGCCGCGGTCGACTTCCTCACCCGCACGAAGGGCCTGAAGAAGGGCGACACGATCGGCCACGTCTACTTCGAGGGAGACTACGGCGCCAACGCGCTGGAGGGGTCCACCTGGGCGGCGAAGAAGGCCGGCCTGAAGGTGGCCGGCCAGAAGATCAAGGCGACCGACACCGATCTGTCCGCACAGGTCTCGGCCCTGCGCAAGGAGGGCGTGAAGGCCGTCCTGATCAGCGCCGGCCCCGCGCAGACGGCCTCCCTGGTCGGCGTCGCGGCCTCCCGCGGCCTGCGCGTCCCGGTCGTCAGCAGCGCCCCCGGCTTCGCGCCCCAGCTCATGAAGACCCCTGCCGCGCCCGCCCTGGCGGCCATGCTGAACGTGGTGAGCGCCGCGCCCGCGGTCAGCTCCGACCTGCCCGGCGTGAAGCGCATGGTGGCGTCGTACCAGAAGAAGTACCCGGACTCGCCGGTCGACTCCGGGGTGCTGTCCGGGTACAACGCCGCACAGCTCCTGGGCACCGACCTGAAGAAGGCCTGTGAGGCGGGCGGTCTCACCCGTGAGGACGTCGTCAAGGCGCACCGCTCCCAGAGCAACGCCGACACCGGTCTCGGCACCGCACAGGACTTCTCCGACGTCGACCGCCCCGCGAGCGTGAAGACGTACGTCCTGAAGCCCGACGCCAAGGCGGTCGGCGGCGTGGTGAACGAGGAGGAGGCGCACACGGCTCCGGGCGTCGAGGAGTACCTGTCCTCGCGCTAGGCGCGCGGCACGACCGGACGGCCCCGGCGGACCCCGAGAGGGGGACGCCGGGGCCGTCCGCGTGTCCGGGGCGGGGACGGGTCGTCCGCCGCCCGCGAGGCACCCGTGCGGTGCGGGCGGGCGCACCCGCCCCCGGAACATACCCCCGGGGGTACTCGTGTTACCGTCGAAGACATACCCCGGGGGGTAAATATCCGCTTGGAAGGGAGCGTGAGGTGTTCTTCGTCGACACGATCGAGGTGCCGGGGCTCGGCAACCGCGGCTATCTCGCCGGTGGCGATCAGGCGGCCGTGGCCGTCGACCCGCCGCGCGACGTCGACCGGGTGATCGCCGCGGCGGCCCGGCGGGGCGTACGGATCAGCCACGTGGTCGAGACCCACGTCCACAACGACTACGTCACCGGCGGTCCGGAACTCGCCCGCCTCACGGGCGCCGCCTACCTGGTCCCCGCCGACGCCCGCGTCTCCCACGCCCGCACCCCGGTGCGCGACGGCGACGAGGTGACCGTCGATCCCGGGGCCGACCTGACCCTGCACGCCCTCGCGACACCCGGGCACACGCCCCACCACACCTCCTACGTCCTGCGGGAGCGGGACGAGGCGGTCGCGGCGTTCACCGGCGGTTCCCTGCTGATCGGCACGGTCGGCCGCCCCGACCTCGTCGAGCCGCGCCTGACCGAGACGCTCGCCCGCGCGCAGCACGCCTCGGCCCACCGGCTGGCCGCCGAGCTCCCCGACGGCACGGTGGTGCTCCCCACCCACGGCTTCGGCAGCTTCTGCTCCTCCGGCCGGGCGGAGGGCGATTCCACCACCATCGGCAAGGAGCGGGCGTCGAACGAGGCGCTCACCCGGGACGTGGACACCTTCGTCGCCGACCTGCTGGCCGGGCTCGACGACGTCCCCGCCTACTACACGCACATGGGCCCCCTCAACGCCGGCGGGCCCGCGCCGCTCGACCTGACGCCGCCCGCCGTGGCCGACGCCGAGGAGATCGCCGGCCGGCTGGCCGCGGGGGAGTGGGTCGTGGACCTGCGCAACCGCGTCGCCTTCGCCGAGGGGCATGTGGCGGGTTCGTTCAACTTCGAGGCCGAGGGCAAGCTCGCCACCTACCTGGCCTGGCTGATCCCCTGGGGCAGGCCGGTCACCCTGCTCGCCGAGTCCGCCGAGCAGCTCGCCGCCGCCCAGCGGGAACTGGCCCGGGTGGGCATCGACCGCCCCGCCGCGGCGGCCACCGGGGACCCGGCGCGCTGGGTGCGCGAGGGCGAGACCCCGGCCTCCTTCCCGCGCGCCACCTTCGCCGACCTCGCGGACCGGCACCGGGACGAGCAGGTCGTCGTCCTCGACGTCCGCCGGGACGCCGAGCGCGCCGGCGGATTCGTCGAGGGATCGGTCCACATCCCGATCCACACGCTGCACGGCCGTCTCGGCGAGATCCCCGACGGCCAGGTGTGGGTGCACTGCGCGGGCGGCATGCGCGCCGCCATCGCCGCCTCCCTGCTGGACGCGGCGGGCCGGGACGTCGTCGCCGTGGACGACGGCTTCGAGGACGCGGAGCGGGCCGGACTCACGACCCGGAACGCCTGACGGCACCGGACACGCGACGCACACCGTACGACCGAGGAAAGGAGCGGACACCACCATGAGCGTCTTCCGACGGGGTCGGGCCGGCCCCGGCCGCGTGACGGTGCGGGAGGCGGCGGCGCGCACCGGCCGCCGCGGCGCCGCCGGGGGCGGCGGTGCCGTGCTGCTCGACGTCCGCGAACGCCACGAACGGCATGCGGGGCACGTTCCCCGCGCCGTCCACCCGCCCCTGTCCGCCCCGGCGGCCGGAACCGGTCTGCCGCCGGCGGCCCGGGCGCGCCCCCTGGTGGTGATCCGCCGCGCGGGCAACCGCTCCCGGCACGCCGCCGAACCGCTCGTCGTCCGTGGCGCGGACGCCGTCGACGTGATCGGCGGCACGGAGGACCGGGCAGGGGCCGGACCCCCGGTCGTCGGCGGGCACGGCGGGAGCGGCACCGTCACGTGAGCGCTCTGATCCTCGCCCTGACCGCCGGGGCCGTCGTCGGCCTCACGCTGGGCGCGCTCGGGGGCGGAGGCGGCGTCCTGGCCGTCCCGGCCCTGATCTACCTGCTCGGTCTCACCCCGGTCGCGGCCACCACCGCGAGCCTGGTCATCGTCGTCGTGACCTCCGCCGCCGCTCTGTCCGCGCACGCCCGCGACGGCCACGTCCGGTGGCGTACGGGACTGCTGTTCGCGGCGGCGGGCGCCGTCCCGGCGATGCTCGGCGGCGCGCTCGCCGCCCGTCTGCCGGGCGCGCTCCTCACGGCGGCCTTCGCCCTGGTGGCGGGGGCGGCGGCGGTCCGCATGCTGCGGCGGCGCGGCCCGGTGGACGAGGACGTCCCGGTGCGGCCGGTCCGCGCGGCGGCCGCCGGTGCCGGACTCGGCGGGATCACCGGCGTCCTCGGTGTCGGCGGCGGCTTCCTCGCCGTGCCGGCCCTGGTGGGCGTGCTCGGTCTGCGGACGCGGGTGGCGGTGGGCACCGGCCTGGTGGTCGTCACCGCCAACGCGCTCGCCGCGCTCACCCAGCGCGCCGGCACGATCGACACCCTGGACTGGACGGTCCTCGGGCCGTTCGCAGGGGCCGCGGTCCTCGGTGCCTGGGACGGCGGACGCCTGTCCGCCAAGGTCTCCGAGGAAGCGCTGCAGCGCGTCTTCGCCGTGCTGCTGCTGGCCGTGGCCGTGTTCATGCTGATCGACGCGGTGGTGTGATGCGCACCGAAGGACAGCCCGCCGCCCCGGCGCTCACGCCAGCGACAGGAACAGCTTCTCCAGCCGGGCGCGCATCTCCTCGGCGTCCTCGCCGGTCCTGCGGCCGGACTCGATGTCGGCCACGCACTGCTGCAGTCCCGTGGCGATGATCGCGAACCCGGCCCGGTCCAGCGCGCGGGAGGCGGCGGCGAGCTGCATGACGACCTCCTCGCAGTCGCGTCCCTCCTCGATCATCCGGATCACCCCGGAGATCTGGCCCTGCGCCCGGCGCAGCCGGTTCAGCACGGCCTTCAGACTCGCACCCTCGAGCTCCAGCTCCACGCCCACTCCTTGATGAATACCCCTCGGGGTATAGTACGTCCCGATTCGGGACGGCGTCGACCAGTAAGGATCACATCGGTCATGACCGCCCCCCTCACCCCCCTCGCCCTCGGCACCGACCAGGCCCGCACCCGGCTGCACGAATTCACCGTCATCGACGTGCGCACGCCCGGCGAATACGCCTCCGGTCATCTGCCCGGCGCCCTGAACATCCCCCTGGACCACGTCCGGCGCGCCCTGCCCGAACTGCGCGACGCCGCCCGGCGCGGTGACGTCCTGGTGGTGTGCGCCTCCGGTGCCCGCTCGGACAACGCCTCCAAGCTGCTGGCCGAGCACGGCATTCCCGCCGCCACGCTCACCGGGGGAACCAACGCCTGGGCCGCCGACGGCCACGACCTCCACCGGCCCGCCGCCTGCGACACGCGCGCCGGCTGGAGCATGGAACGCCAGGTCCGTCTCACGGCCGGCACCGTGGTGCTCCTCGGCCTCGTGCTCGGCCTGCTCGTACACCCGGCGTTCCAGCTCCTCTCCGCCGGTATCGCCGCCGGTCTGGTCTTCTCCGCGCTCACCGACACGTGCGGCATGGCGGTCCTGCTCGGCAAGCTGCCCCACAACCGGCCGCGCGCGGCCGATCTGGACGTCACCCTGGCAACCCTGCGCGGGCGCTGAGGGCGGACGGGCGGGTCAGTCGGCCACCGCTTCGGGGTCGCGGTCGGACGCCGGCCAGACGTACGGCAGGTCGTCCGGCGCCCCGGGGAAGAGCTTGCCGTAGACGGCCGGTTCCTTGCGCACCAGCGCCGAGCGGTGGCTGCGGTGCAGGGCGTCGTCCCCGAGCCAGGGCGGCAGCTCACCGGCCCGGGCCAGCTCCGGCTGGTCACGCACCGGAAGTCCGGGCCGGACGGCGGCGAGATCGGCGACGAGAGTGGCGGCGCAGCTGTCCTGGTGGCCCCGCTCGCGCCAGACCCGGCAGATCTCCAGGCCGTAGCGCACCAGCGCCTCCTCGTAGCCGGTCCACATGCGCACCGCCGGATGCCGGCGCCACCCGTAGCCGGGGACGATCAGGCCGCGCAGCACCTGGAGTGCCTCGACCCGCTGTTTGCCGAGCCGGCGCCGGTCGAGCACCAGCGCCGACTCGCGGAAGCCGGGATACGGCAGGAACGTCTGCATCGGGCCGTCCGAACCGTTGGAGGTGCCGCGGCCTCGGAGCGCGGCTCACCGCACCGTGGTTCCCCTTTCCCGGCGGCGCACACGCGGGTCAGCCGAGGTTGCCCAGCCTCGCCTCGCGCCACAGGTCGACGCCGCCGTCGGTGGCATACGTGTCGATCTCGGCCAGTTCCTCGTCGCTGAAGTCGAGGTTCTCCAGCGCGGCGACGTTCTGCTCCAGCTGCTCGGTGCGGGACGCGCCGATGACCAGCGAGGTCACGCGCGGATCCCGCAGGGCCCAGGCCAGCGCCATCTGGGCGAGGGTCTGCCCGCGGCGCACCGCGATGTCGTTCAGGGCACGCAGCCGGCGCAGCATGTCGTCCGTCAGCCAGGCGGTGTCGAACGACTTGCCCGCCGCGGCCCGCGAGTCCTGCGGGACGCCGTTCAGATAGCGCGCGGTCAGCAGGCCCTGGGCGAGCGCCGTGAAGCCGATGATCCCGAAGCCCTCCTCCTGGGCCACGTCCAGCAGCCCCTCCGTCTCGATCCAGCGGTTCAGCATGCTGTACGACGGCTGGTGGATGAGCAGCGGAGTCCCGAGGTCCCGCAGGATGGCCGCCGCCTCGCGGGTGCGCTCGGCGTCGTAGGAGGAGATGCCGACGTAGAGCGCCTTGCCCTGGCGGACCGCGGTGTCGAGCGCGCCCATGGTCTCCTCGAGCGGAGTGGTGGCGTCGAGACGGTGGGAGTAGAAGATGTCCACGTACTCCAGCCCCATGCGCTTCAGGGACTGGTCCAGCGAGGCGAGCAGGTACTTGCGGGAGCCGCCGCCCTGGCCGTAGGGGCCGGGCCACATGTCCCAGCCGGCCTTGGTGGAGATCACCAGCTCGTCCCGGTACGGGGCGAGGTCCTGCTTCATCAGCCGGCCGAAGTTGATCTCCGCGGCACCGTAGGGCGGACCGTAGTTGTTCGCCAGGTCGTGGTGGGTGATGCCGAGGTCGAAGGCGCGCAGGGCGATCTCGCGCTGGGTCTCGAAGGGCCGGTCGTCGCCGAAGTTGTGCCAGTAACCCAGGGACAGCAGGGGAAGGTCGAGTCCCGAGCGGCCGGTGCGCCGGTAGCGCATGGTGCCGTCGTAGCGTTCGGGATCGATGACGTGGTTCATCGGGTCGTCTCCGGTGGTGCGATCAGGGGGCCCCGTGGGATGGTGTGGATCCTTGCCCACAGTGCCCCCGCATGATCAGGAAGTCCAACCGATCCTCTCCATGGGATTCAGCAGCACCGTTTCTGAATCGCGGGCCTCGCGTCGGAGCCGGCCGAATGACGGATTGGCGGCCGTGCCCGGCGGGCAGGGAGGCAGAGAGTGTCATGAGCACGACTACCCTTCCCCCACGAGGAGGTCGACCATGCACGTCCGTACGCTGACCGGCGGCCTGGCCGCGGCTTTGGTGATGTCCTTCCCCCTGCTGGGCGGCCAGGCCGTGGCCGTCCCGTCCGGCGGCACCGCGAGTCCCCCGGCCGCCGCCCGCGTGCTCACCTACGACGCGAGCGGCTCCGCGGAGTTCGCGTCCGCGGTCGCCCGGGGCGCGGCGATCTGGAACGAGAGCGTCGACGCCGTGGAGCTGCGCCCGGCCGCCCCCGGGCAGCGGGCCGACATCCGGGTCCTGGCGGACAACGGCTGGCCGCGCGCCCTGCCCACCTCCCTGGGCAAGGGCACCGTCTACATCGGACGCCAGGCCGTGAACCAGGGCTACCACACGGTCCGCATCTCGGCCCACGAGCTCGGCCACATCCTGGGCCTGCCGGACCGCAAGCCCGGTCCCTGCTCCAGCCTGATGTCCGGTTCCACCGCGGGGACCTCGTGCACGAACCCCTACCCGAACGCGGCGGAGAGGGCAGAGGTCGAGGAGAACTTCGCGGGAGCCGCCTCCACCAGGACGCCGGTACCGGCGCCGCGGGCCGTCCTGACCCGGGACTGACCGGCCGCGCGACCCTGCGCACGGGACCGCTCAGCCCGGTGCTCATGTGACTGATGTGCCCACTGAGGCGATTGCCGCTATGGTTGAGCCAGGTCGAGGCGCCGGGAAGCTCCGGAAGCCCGCCCGTGCGTTGGTGGTCCAAGGAAAGACGCCCCGCTTCCTGCGGGGAGATGCAGGTGCAAGGCCTGCCCGACGCTCCACCGCGAACCCCCGTCCCGAAGTCCCGGGACGGGGGTTCGTGCCGTCGGGGGCGGTTCAGCGCTGCACCGGCACGCTCCGGCAGTTGGACGTGGCCGGCCTGCCCGCGAGCCGGTCGGTCAGCCAGGACACCGCCTCGCCCTGGTCGGTGATGAGCGGTACCAGGTGGTTGGTGAGGATCTTGTCCCCGAGGTTCGGCAGGGCGACGGCCTTGTAGGTGACGTCGGCGCCTTTGCGGCACCAGTCGACCGCCAGTTGCCGGGCCTGCGCGTGCGGCACGATGTCGTCCTGGACGCCGGTGGCCAGCCGGACCGGCCCCGCGGGCCTCAGCGTGCCCAGGCGCTGCTTGTCGAGGACGGCCCGGGCGCGGGGCTCGCCGGCCATGACCTCCGCGATGCTCTTGCCGCTCGCCGTCCACTTGGTGCTCCTGGTGAACCCGTAACGGAAGATTCCGTCACCCACGCAGGTGGTGGAGATCTCCTCCAGCGCGGTCCGCCCCGTGGCGTTGACGTGGGCGTCCACCACATCGCGCAGGCCGGGCTCGGCCTGTGCGAAACCGTTGATCGCCCAGCCCAGCGCGGCGGCCAGGGCACTGCCGTCGACGCCCTTCATGACCTCCGTCAGATCCGCGGGCGGCGCACCGCTGTAGGTGCCGGCGAGATTCACCTCGGGCGCGTACGTCCGCTGGAGTTCGGCCGCGGAAGCACTGGCGCCGCCGCCCTGGCTGTAGCCGTACATGCCGACCCGGGAGTCCGCCGTGACGGACGCGCCCGGCACGGAACGCGCCGCGCGCGCGGCGTCCAGCATGGCGTGGCCCTGGTCCACGCGGTTGACGTAGGTGTGGAGCCGGTCGGTCGCCCCGAGGCCGACGTAGTCCGTGACGACGACGGCCGCGCCGGTGGCGAGGAGGCGGTAGACCGCCAGGTTGTCGTACCCGACCGACAGGCTCTCCCCGCTGAGGGACAGCGGGCGCTCCAGCGCGAGCGAGGGCGCGCACTGGTCGCCCTGGCCCATGGTTCCCGAGCCCACGACCACCAGGGGCCGGGGACCGCCGCCCCTCCAGTCCGCGGACGGCTCGATGTACGCGCCGGTCACCGCGACCCGCTCCCCGGCCGAGTCGGTGGACGTGTACATCAGGCGGGTGGCCGTACCGGGCAGCGGCCGGCCGTCGAGGCCGGGCAGGCGCAGACCGAGGCGCAGCGGCTCGTGCCGGATCAGCGCGCCGTTCGCCGACGGCAGGTCGGAGGGCGGGGTGTAGAAGGCGGGGACGGCCGCGCCGCGGGACGCGACGGGCTCGCTCGCGGCGGCCGGCGGGGCGGCCGTGCACACACAGGCGGTCGTGACGACGACGGTGGTCAGCACACTGCTCAGACGGCTCACGGCTCACTCCTCGCTCTGCTCAAGAAGGCGAACCGGAAACTAGCACCGCTCACTTACCGCCGGTAACACCCAGGTGGGTCACGGAGCGGTAACACTTCGCGGCCCGCCCTCGCCGGGCGCACGGGAGCGGGCCCCGCCGGTCGTCCGGCGGGGCCCGCTCGCTGTCGAGGTTCCGGTCAGGCCGTGTGCAGAGTCAGCCCGTAGCGGTCGAGGATCTCGTTGACCGGCTGGAACCAGGTCTCGCCCCCGCCGGAGCAGTTGCCCCAGCCGCCGGAGGTCACCCCTTGCGCCTGGTCGCCGCTGATGAACGCACCGCCCGAATCACCGGGTTCGGCGCAGACGCTCGTCTTCGTCATCTGGTGCACCGCGCCCTGGCTGTAGTTGACGGTCTCGTTCTTCGCCAGCACGGTGCCGCAGTGCCAGCGGGTCGTGGAGCCGGACCGGCAGATCGAGGCGCCGACCGGCGCCTCCGCCGAGCCGCGCACCAGCCGGTCCGGGACCGTGCCCCAGCCGAGCACCACCGGAACCGTCCACCAGCCGCTGCCCACGTTGACCCACGCGTAGTCGTCGCCCGGGAACGAGGAGCCCTGGAAATTGCCGATGTGGGACCCGTCCCAGCCCCTGACTCCGGCGCCGGCGCCGCCGCAGTGCCCGGCGGTGACGAATCCCCCGTGCACCGAGAAGCCTATGGAGCAGCGGACGTTGCCGGTGTAGTACGGGTCGCCGCCCACCGTTCCCGCCGCGAAGGTGCGGGCCGCGGCCGGTACGGTCCGCACCGTGACCGGGCCGGCCGCGCGGGCCCGGTCGACGAACCGGCGGACATCGTTGTCGGCGCGCTTGCCGCCGACGACGTTCACGACGACGGTGTTGGCGGCCGGGTCCACGGACCAGCTGCTGACACCCGCGGGCGCGTCGAGGCGGTCGATGCGGGACTTGACCGCGTCGAGCTGCCGTGCGCTGTGCTCGACGGTGCGGACCCTGGCGCCGGAGTCCCGCAGGGCCCGGACCGCCGAGGCGTCGGCGTCCGGGGTGACGGCGACGGTCAGCTTCCCGCTCCCGGCGTCGAACCAGGCGCCGCCGTAGGCGGATCCGGCGGTCCTTCGGGCCTCGGGTGCGAGTGCGGTGGCCGCGCGTTCGGCGGCCAGCCGGGCCTCGGCCCCGGCGCGGGACAGGCCGAAGTCCCGCTGCATCGCCCGCACCAGGCCGGCGGAGGCGGGCGCGGAGTCGGTGGACGAGGCGGAGGGGGGCGAGTCGGGGGCCTCGTTCGCCGAGGCGGGCAGGGTGCCGGCCGCGGTCCAGCTGCCGATCATGAGCAGGGCGGCCACGCCGGCACGGGCGAGTCTGGTGCGTCTCATGGAAGGTGTCCTTCGTCGTTCCAGCAAGGTGGGGGTGGAACAACCGCAGTGTGAGAGCGCTCTCAGTGGAGTGGGGCAGAGCTTAGCGGCCCAGTTGTGTCAGGTCCATGCCAATGCGCGGTGCGTTTCCGCCAATCGTGCGCGGGGCGGTGGGACCCGGCCACCAGAAGGTGCCGGCGCCGGCGCGCAGGGGCCCCGGCGGCGCGGTGTCAGCGGCGCGCCGTCACGGCCCGGAGGGGACGCGCAGGGCGAGCAGGGCGACGTCGTCGTCATTGCCGGAAGGGCGGGCGCGCTCCAGCAGGAGGTCCGTGAAGGCCTCCAACGGGCGGTGCGTCAGGGAGGCCGCGTGCCGGCGCAGCCGGTGCAGACCCTCGTCCAGGGAACGGCCGGGTGCCTCGATGAGACCGTCGGTGTACAGCAACAGCGTGGCACCGGGCGGCAGTTCGGCCGTCGCGTCGGGGCGCGGCCCGTGGGATCCGGTGCCGAGGAGGATGCCGTGCCCGTCGGTGAGGTAGCGGGCCCGGCCGTCAGGGGCGACCAGGAGCGGCGGCGGATGACCGGCGTTGGTCCACAACAACCGCCACCGGCCGTCGTCGGCCGCCAGGCGGGCGAACAGCAGGGTGGCCATGGTGACGTCGGTGATGTGCAGGACGGCCTGGTCCAGCCGCTCGACGATCCTGCTCGGGGGGTCCTGCTGCGCCCAGGCGTAGGCACGGAGCATGTTGCGGAGCTGCGCCATGCCCGCGGCCGCGTCGAGGTCGTGTCCGACGACGTCCCCGATGGCCAGCGCGGTGGCACCGTCCGGCAGGGTGAACGCGTCGTACCAGTCGCCCCCCACCTGCGAGGCGTCGGGCGCGGCCAGATACCTGGCGGTCATCCGCAGGCCGGGGACGCGCGGGAGCTGGGGCAGGAGGTGCCGCTGCATGGTCTCGGCGACCTTGCGCTGCCGCTGGTAGAGACGGGCGTTGTCCAGGGCCAGCCCGGCCCGCCGCGTGATGTCCTCGAGCAGGGGGAGGTCGGCGGCCGTGAGCGGCTCCGGTCGCTGGGCCCGGCCCAGGGTCAGGGCTCCCAGCACCTCGCGCACGCCCCTGATCGGCGCGATGGCCGCCGAGTGGATGCCGGTCTCCTCGAAGAGGCGCCGCTGCTCGACGGCGAGTCCGGAGTCGGGCGTCCCCTGGTAGGTCTCGGGTCCGGCGAGTGCCGAGGAGACTCCCCGCAGCGCGCGGGAGAGGGGCATCACGGAGTCCGGGGGCACCGGTGGCATCGGGCCCTCCAGATCCTCACGGTGCACGAGGACGCCGTTCTCCGCGTGCACCACCGCCGAACGCCGCACCTCGTCGTGTTCGGTGATCAGATCGACGATCGCCCAGTCCGCGAGCTGCGGCACGACCAGGCCCACCAGCCGGCGCAGCGCCTGCTCGACGTCCAGGGTGGAGGTCAGCTGGGTGGTCGTCTCGGCCAGCAGGGCCAGCCGCTCCAGCTCGGGCAGGGGGCCGTGCGGCCGGTTCGCCTCGGTGGCGGCCGCGTCGTGGTCGCGCGGGACGTGGAAGAGCACCAGGGTCGGTTCGCCGGCGTCCTCCGTGCGGAACGGGGTGACCAGCCAGGAGACGGGGACGAGGGAACCGTCGCCCCGCTCGAACCACTCCTCCTCGGACTGCAGTGCCCGGCCGGTCGTGTACGCCTGCCTCATCCCGCACTGCGTCCCGGGCAGCGGAGCGCCGTACCGGCTGCGGTGCAGCAGGTCGTGCGCGTCGTGGCCGAGCAGGTCCCCGGCGGGGCGGGCCAGCAGTTGCTCGGCGTGCGTGTTGACGGCGAGGATGCGCCCCTGCTCGTCCACCACGTAGGCACCGGTGCCGAGGGCGGCCAGCAGCGCGGAGAGCGAGGGCGACGCGGTCCGCGAGGATCGCCCGTCGGTGCCGCCCACGGTGTCCGGGCCCGTCACGTGCTGCCTCCTCCGCCGGCCGGAGCGGGGTCGGGTGTCCTTGAGAACCTCCTCGTCCCGCTCCGTCACGTGAGGCTCCTCCTCCAGTGTCCCGTGAAGGGGACACACGAACCCGTCGTGACACAGACCTCACCGTCGTCCGCGGGCGCACCCGGAGCGGCACACGGGCCCCGGACCCGTCCGGCCACCCCGTCCGCCGGGAAACGGGGGACGACGTACGCCGACGTCGGTACGCGCGGTCGCCCCCGCCGTCGGACGTCCTCGCCGCGCGGACCCGGCGCCGTGGCGGGCGTGAAATCCGGCGGCCCCC
>NZ_JAPSKQ010000111.1 GCF_031181555.1 Streptomyces sp.
AACATGTCCATCGCCGCGATGCCGAGGTAGACCCACGCGGTCTGCACGGAGTCCCACAGCAGCGGCAGGGTGATGCGGAAGAAGGACTGGGCGCGGCCGGCGCCGTCGATCAGCGCGGCCTCGTAGATGTCCCGGGGAATGGACTGCATGGCGGCCGAGAACAGCACCAGGTAGAAACCGACGCCGTGCCAGACGACCACCAGGATCAGTGCCCACAGCACGATGTTCGGCTCGTTGAGCCATTCCACGGGGCTGTTCTTGTCGACCAGCCCGAGTTTGATCAGGACGCCGTTGAGCATGCCGCCGCTGTCACTGCGGTACACCGCTCCGAAGAGCACCGCCATGATGGCCAGGGACAGCACCTGCGGGAAGAAATAGACGACCCGGTAGTACTTGGATCCGGCGACTCCCGAGACGCCACCGGACCGCCCGCGCCCGCCCGCGTTCAGCATGAAGGCGAAGAACAGGGCGAGCAGAATGGTGATCACCGGGATGAACACCAGGAACAGGATGTTGTGCCAGATGGCCCCCATGAAGATGTCGTCCTCGAGCAACCTGGTGTAGTTGTCCAGGCCGACGAAGCTGAAGGTCTGCGACTGTCCCTTCCAGTCGGTCAGTGAATAACCGAACGTCTGGATGTACGGCCAGATCACGAAGATCAGATAGAGCGCCACGGGGAAGAGGAGAAATCCCGCGACGAACCGGTGCTGCCCTTTGCGCATGGCGTTCCTGCCCCTGGTGTCCCCGTTCCGGGCCGGGGAACCTTCCCCGGCCCGGATTCCGGTCGGTCGAGCGAGCGAGATCAGTCGCGGCGGTTCTTCTTCGAGGCCGGGTCCTTGGCCTGCTTGTCGACCGCGGCCTGGGCCCGCTTCAGCCACTCGTTCGGCTGAATGCGCTTGGCCATCAGCTCGTTGGAGGCGTTCTCGATGGCGGTGCCCATCTCGCTGTACCACTCGGTGTACAGGTAGCGGAAGGTGTTGTCGCCGGCCGCCTTGGAGGCCTCGACGGTGGACTGGGTGCCCGGCCGCAGCCGGACGTTCGGGTCGACGCCGTCCTTGAGGATGGTCAGCGAGTTCGCCTCCTTGGCGAAGATGGTCGACCACTCCTTGGAGAGCATCATCCGCATGAACTCCTTGGCCGCGGGCAGGTTCCTGGCCTTGGACGGGATGATGAACGGCTCGCCGGAACCGGCCCGGATCGCCTCGAAGGGCAGTGCGCTGCCGGGCAGCAGCGGCATCGGCAGGAACTTCATGTCGAAGTCCGCCGGCGTCGTCTTGAGCTGCTCGTTCTCCAGCCAGGAGCCGCTGGTGATGAACGCGGCCTTGTACTGGTTCCAGCGGGTCTGCGACTCGTTGTGGGTCAGGCCGTTCGTACCGGGCATCAGATAGCCCTTCTCGACGACCTCGTAGATGGCCTCGACGGCCTCCTTGGCGGCGTCGGAGCCGACGAACGCCTTGGGGTCGAGGTTGTCGATCGCCTTCATGGCGTCCAGGCCGCCCTTCTTGGCGATCAGGTCCATGATGGCGACGTTGATGTAGTACGGGTACTTGCCCTGGTGGGCGAGGCCGCCGATGCCCTGGGACTTGGCGTCCTTGCAGATGGCGAGGAAGTCGTCCCAGGTCCGGGGCGGCTCCCAGCCCTTCTCCTTGAAGAGCTTGCCGGAGTACCACAGGCCCCACACCGTGTAGATGTAGTTGAGGGCGACGACCTTTCCCTCCTGCATGCCCGCGTCGAGCGTGCCGGGGATGAGCATGTCGCGGACCTTCTTGCCCGGATCGTCGATCGACGGGGCGTCCAGCACCTCGGCGAGGTCGAGCAGCTGGCCGTTCTTGTGCAGCACGTCGATCGGGATCTGCTGGGCGCCGGAGTCGTCCACGATGTCCGGCGGATTGCCCGCGTTGAACCGGGGCTGGAGCTTTCCGGTGATCTCCTGGGTACCGGTGTGGACGGAGGTGACGCCCCACTTCTTCTTGAAGTCGGCCTCCCACGCCTTGGCGTAGTTGTCCCCGTAGCCGCCCTTGAAAATGACGACGTCGAGTTTGCTGCCTTCCTTGACCCCGAACGGGTTGGACTCGGACGTCTTGCCCTCGTTCTCCCCGGAGTCGCCGTCCCCGCCCCCGCTGGCACACGCGGACAGGAAACTCATCGTCGGTACGGAAATCAGGCCGAGTGCGGCGGACCGCTTGATCAGGTCGCGGCGGCCGACACCGGTCGTGGGGTGGTCGCCGGTGCCGGTGTTCTCGGCGGAAGTGGATCCCATGCTCAAGTCCTCGCCTTCTCCAGGACTCAGGCGGTGAACCGGATCCTTCCCGGCACCGCGTTCGGGTCAAGCTGGGTCGTGCAGGAAGTGCGGCTGGTGCTGGTCGCACCGGTGGCGCCCGAAGCGCCGCAGGTGCGGGACGTTCTTCGTCGTACGCGTCGGTGATGGTCGGGTGCTGTGAAGATGCCCCGGAGTGCCGACAGGTATAGTCCACTTCCCGCCAACGGAGCAAGATCGAATGCAAGGTTCGCCGTGGGTCTTTTCCGAGTTGAGACCTCGCGGAAATATGAGCGGCCGGCGCGTTCCGGGACGGAAGAATCACCGCCGACGGACCTGAATGCCACATTCAACGCCCTTGACACCACAGGCCACTTGACCCACTACTGGTGCTTGCGCAATGAGGTTGACAACGTTGTCCAGCGCAGGGAGGGTGCTCGCGCATGCAGCACAGGGTTCGGCACAGATGGGGGACGGCGGTCGTCGCGGCGACCGCCTTCGCTTTGGCCGCGGGCTCACCGGGCGTCGCGGTCGCGCTGCCCCAGGCACCGCCGAAGGCGGACCGGGAGTTCGCCTCGTCGTTCGAGTCCGGGGACCCCGCTCCGGACTGGTTGAACACCGTCGACACCGCACCCGGCGGCGGCAGACGCGCCTCGGGCGTCGACGGCGGCTACAGCACCGGCATTCCGGGCAGTGTCACCGACCGTGTCACGGACGTCCGCGCCAGTGCGGAGAACACCGGCGGCGGGGAGGTGAAGGAGAACCTCGTCGACGGCGAGCCGGGCACCAAGTGGCTGGCCTTCGAGTCCACGGGCTGGGTGGAGTTCGACCTGGACGCGCCGGCCGAAGTGGTCCGGTACGCGCTCACCTCCGCCAACGACCACGCCGAACGGGACCCGCAGGACTGGACCCTGAAGGGCTCCGCCGACGGCAGGGAGTGGAAGACGCTCGACACCCGTACGGGCGAGTCCTTCTCCGCGCGGTTCCAGACGAAGATCTACGACATCGACGCGTCGGCCGTCGCCGGGTACCGGCATTTCCGCATCGACTTCACCAAGAACCACGGCGGCGGCATACTCCAGCTGGCCGACGTCCAGTTCTCCACCGGAGGCGGCGACGGGCCCGTGCCGCAGGACATGCTCTCACTGGTCGACCGCGGCCCGAGCGGCTCGCCGACGGCGAAGGCGGGCGCCGGGTTCACCGGAAAGCGTGCCCTGCGTTACGCCGGCCGGCACACCGCCGACGGGCGGGCGTACTCGTACAACAAGGTCTTCGACGTCGACGTGGCGGTGGGGCGGCACACCCAGCTGTCGTACCGGATCTTCCCGTCGATGGCCGACGGCGACCTCGACTACGACGCCACGAACGTCTCCGTGGACCTCGCCTTCACCGACGGCACCTACCTGAGCGACCTGCGGGCCACCGACCAGCACGGGTTCCCGCTGACCCCGCGGGGGCAGGGCGCGTCGAAGGTCCTCTACGTCAACCAGTGGAACAACGTGGTCTCCCGGATCGGCTCGGTGGCCGCCGGCAAGACCGTCGACCGGATCCTGGTGGCGTACGACTCCCCCGAGGGCCCGGCGAAGTTCCGGGGCTGGCTGGACGACGTGGCGCTGCGGCAGGTGGCGCCCGAGCGGCCGAAGGCCCACCTCTCCGACTACGCCGTGACCACCCGGGGCACCCACTCCAGCGGCGCCTTCTCGCGCGGCAACAACTTCCCCGCGACCGCCGTGCCGCACGGCTTCAACTTCTGGACCCCGGTGACCAACGCCGGGTCGCTGAGCTGGCTGTACGACTACGCGCGCGGCAACAACGCGGACAACCTGCCGACCATCCAGGCGTTCAGCGCGAGCCACGAGCCGAGCCCCTGGATGGGCGACCGGCAGACCTTCCAGGTGATGCCGTCCGTCGCCGCCGGCACCCCCGACCTCGGGCGCGAGGCACGCGAGCTGGCCTTCCGGCACGAGAACGAGACCGCGCGGCCGTATTACTACGGGGTGCGGTTCGAGAACGGCCTGAAGGCCGAGATGGCGCCGACGGACCACGCGGCGATGATGCGCTTCACCTACCCCGGCGACGACGCGAGCGTGCTCTTCGACAACGTCACCGACCAGGCCGGCCTGACGCTCGACGAGGAGAGCGGGACCGTCACCGGCTACTCGGACGTCAAGTCCGGGCTGTCCACGGGCGCGACCCGGCTGTTCGTCTACGGCGAGTTCGACAGGCCGGTGACGGAGGGCGACGCGAACGGCGTCAAGGGCTTCCTGCGGTTCGACGCGGGCGACGACCGCCGGGTCACCCTGCGTCTGGCCACCTCGCTGATCGGCGTCGACCAGGCGAAGGACAACCTGCGCCAGGAGATCCCCGAGGGCCGGTCCTTCGAGGCGGTGAAGCGAAGCGCCCAGCGGCAGTGGGACAGGATCCTCGGCAAGGTCGAGGTCGAGGGCGCCACGCCGGACCAGCTGACCACGCTCTACTCCAGCCTGTACCGGCTGTACCTGTACCCGAACTCGGGCTTCGAGAAGGTCGACGGCACGTACAAGTACGCCTCGCCGTTCTCGAAGATGCCGGGGCCGGACACCCCGACGCGCACCGGCGCGAAGATCGTGGACGGCAAGGTGTACGTCAACAACGGCTTCTGGGACACCTACCGCACCACCTGGCCGGCGTACTCCTTCCTGACCCCCTCCAAGGCCGGTGAGCTGGTCGACGGGTTCGTGCAGCACTACAAGGACGGCGGCTGGACCTCCCGCTGGTCCTCCCCCGGCTACGCCGACCTGATGACCGGCACCTCCTCGGACGTCGCGTTCGCGGACGCCTACGTCAAGGGCGTCGACTTCGACGCGGAGGCGGCGTACGACGCGGCCGTGAAGAACGCCACCGTCGTGCCCCCGTCGTCCGGTGTGGGCCGCAAGGGCATGGCGACCTCGCCGTTCCTCGGCTACACCGGCACCGAGACGCACGAGGGCCTGTCGTGGGCGCTGGAGGGCTACCTCAACGACTACGGCATCGCGAAGATGGGCGAGGCCCTCTACAGGAAGACCGGCGAGAAGCGCTACAAGGAGGAGTCGGCGTACTTCCTCGACCGCGCCCGGAACTACGTCAACCTCTTCGACGCGAAGGCCGGTTTCTTCCAGGGCAAGGACGCCGGAGGCGACTGGCGCGTGCCGTCGGAGAAGTACGACCCGCGGGTGTGGGGCCACGACTACACCGAGACCAACGGCTGGGGCTACGCCTTCACCGCCCCGCAGGACAGCCGGGGCCTGGCCAACCTCTACGGCGGTCGCAAGGGCCTCGCCGACAAGCTCGACGAGTACCTCGCCACGCCCGAGACGGCCTCCCCGGAGTTCGTCGGCTCCTACGGCGGCGTCATCCACGAGATGACCGAGGCGCGGGACGTCCGGATGGGCATGTACGGGCACTCCAACCAGGTCGCCCACCACGCCCTGTACATGTACGACGCGGCCGGGCAGCCCTGGAAGACGCAGAAGAACGTCCGCGAGGTGCTGTCGCGGCTCTACACCGGCAGCGAGATCGGGCAGGGCTACCACGGCGACGAGGACAACGGCGAGCAGTCGGCCTGGTACCTGTTCTCCGCGCTCGGCTTCTACCCGCTGGTGATGGGCAGCGGCGAGTACGCCATCGGCTCCCCGCTGTTCAAGAAGGCGACCGTGCACCTGGAGAACGGCCGCGAGCTGGTCGTCGAGGCGCCGCGGAACAGCGCGAGGAACGTGTACGTGCAGGGGCTGAAGGTCAACGGCAAGCGCTGGAACTCCACCTCGCTGCCGCACTCGCTGATCGCCGGGGGCGGGGTCCTGGAGTTCGACATGGGCCCGCGTCCGTCGTCGTGGGGCACCGGCGAGAACGCCGCTCCCGTGTCGATCACGCGGGACGACGAGGTGCCCACGCCCCGCAAGGACGCGATCGAGGGCGAGGGCGCCCTGTTCGACGACACGTCGGCGACCGGCGCCACGGTGTCCACGGTGGAGCTGCCCGTCACCGGGGACACGAAGGCGGTGCAGTACACGCTGACGTCCGCCGACCGCGCCAAGGCGCCCACGGGCTGGGTGCTGCAGGGATCGGCCGACGGGGAGACCTGGACGGACCTGGACAGGCGGGCGGACGAGTCGTTCCGCTGGGACCGGCAGACGCGGGCCTTCTCGGTGGACGAGCCGGGGGTCTACGGCCACTACCGGCTGGTGCTGACCGGTGAGGCGGCGCTGACGGAGGTGGAACTGCTGGGCTGACGCACCGCCAAAGGCGGGTCCGGACCTGGTCCGGGCCCGCCTTTCCCATGGGATTCCCCCCGGGACAACAGCTACCTCCCGGGTCCCCGGTGCACCAGAATGGAGCGGACCCCCGGTGTCCTCCGGGCGGCGCGTCCACAGCAGGGGGAAAGGCAGCGGTGACGGATTCCGGGGACCTCGACGCGGCCTGGCTGCCGTCCGCCGCGTTCCGGGCGGTCGGCAGCCGGCGTTCGCTGGTGCGCGCCGGCGACGGACCGCCGGCGGAGACGGTGTACGCCGAACTGGCCGACGCCTGCGAACGGTTCGGCGGCCGGGTGGTACGGGACGGCGGCGACGGGGACGCCGAGCTGGTCCTCGAACCGGCCGGCGACGACCTCGGCGACGAGGGGTTCGCCCTCACGCGCCGGGGCGGGACCACGACCGTCACCGCGTCCGGCGAACGCGGGCTGCTCTACGGCCTGTTCCACGTCGTACGGCTCGGGGAGGACGCCTTCCGCGGTGAGCGGGCCCGGGAGGTCCACCGTCCGGCGCTCGCGACGCGCATGCTGGACCACTGGGACAACGTGGCCGTGCACCCGGTGATGGGCCAGGTCGAACGCGGCTACGCGGGCGGCTCGCTGTTCTGGGCGGACGGACGGGCGCGCGGTGACCTGGACCGGGTGCGGGCGTACGGCAGGCTGCTCGCGGCGTGCGGGATCAACGCCGTCGCCGTCAACAACGTCAACGTGCACGAGACCGAGGCGCGGCTGCTCACCGACCGGATCGGCGAAGTCGCCGCGATCGCGGACGTGTTGCGCCCGTACGGCATCCGGACGCACCTGTCGGTCACCTTCGCCGCGCCGATGGTGCTGGGCGGGCTGCCCACCGCCGACCCGCTGGACGGGGCGGTGCGCGACTGGTGGGCGGAGGCGACCGGCCGGGTCTACGAGGCGATCGGCGACTTCGGCGGTTACGTCGTGAAGGCCGACTCGGAGGGCCAGCCCGGCCCGTTCGCCTACGGCCGCTCGCACGCCGACGGCGCGAACGTGCTCGCCGCCGCGCTGGAGCCGTACGGCGGCACGGTGCACTGGCGGGCCTTCGTGTACGACCACCGCCAGGACTGGCGGGACCGGACCACCGACCGGGCGCGGGCCGCGTACGACCACTTCACCCCGCTGGACGGGGAGTTCGCCCCCAACGCGGTGCTCCAGGTCAAGCACGGGCCGATGGACTTCCAGGTGCGCGAGCCGGTCTCCCCGCTGATCGGCGCGATGCCCCGGACCCGGCTCGCGGTGGAGGTGCAGGCCACGCAGGAGTACACCGGGCAGCAGCGGCACGTGTGCTGGCTGGGCCCGATGTGGAGCGAGGTGCTGCGGTTCCGGCCGGACGGCGGGGTGAGCGCCGGACGGCTGGCGGACGGGCTCGTGGCCGTGTCGAACGTCGGCGACGACCCGTTCTGGACCGGTCACCCCCTCGCCCAGGCCAACCTCTACACCTTCGGGCGGCTGGCCTGGGACCCGGCGGCGGATCCGCACGCGGTCCTCGACGAGTGGATCGCGCTGACCCACCCCGGGGCTCCGGCCCGGCTGGCCGACGGGCTGCACGCCGTGCTCGACGGTTCCTGGTCGACGTACGAGAAGTACACCGCGCCGCTCGGGGTGGGCTTCATGGTGCAGCCGGGACACCACTACGGGCCGAGCGTGGACGGCTACGAGTACAGCCCGTGGGGCACCTACCACTTCGCCGACCGCGACGGTGTCGGCGTGGACCGCAGCGCGGCGACCGGCACCGGGTACGCGGCACAGTACGCGGATCCGTGGGCCAAGGTGTACGAGTCGCCGGAGACCTGCCCCGACGAGCTGCTGCTGTTCTTCCACCACGTGCCGTACGGGCACGTCCTGCACAGCGGGAAGACCGTGATCCAGCACATCTACGACACGCACTTCGAGGGCGTGGCGGAGGTGGAGGAGGCCCGCCGGGTGTGGGCGGGGCTCGCGGACCTGGTGGACCCGGCGCGCCACGCGCGCGTGGCGGAGCGGTACGAGGAACAGCTCCGCAGCGCCCGGGAGTGGCGCGACCAGATCAACAGCTACTTCCTGCGCAAGTCCGGGGTGCCGGACGAGCGGGGGCGGACCATCCACTGACCTCTACGCGAGGCGCAGGACCGCCACGCCGAGCGGGTCGAGACCGAAGGGCTCGCCCCGCTCGGTGCGCTCGCCGGTGAGCAGGTCGGTGGCGGTGGCCCGGGCGGTGAGGCGGGCCGGTTCGGCGGAGTGGTTGAGCAGGAAGAGCAGGCGGGTGCCGTCGGGGGCGACGCGGCCGGCCGTCTCCAGGCCGGGATGCCCGGCGTACGGGCCGAGGAGGTCGTGGCGGGCCAGGACCCGGCTCACGACGTGGTGCACGCCCGGCTGGTCGAGGGCGGTGGCGACGTACCAGGCCTCGCCCGCGCCGAAGCGGTGCCGGGTGACGGCGGGGGTGCCGGCGTAGAAGTCGGCGCCGTACGTGCCGACCGGCTCCGCGCCGGTGGGCCGCACGAGCTCGAAGACCAGGCGGGCCTGTGCGGTCAGGTCGCCGAAGTGGACCGGCCGGACGACGTCGGCCGGGCGGGCGTCCCACTCGTCGACGCGGATGCCCATGAGGGGCGCGAGGGGGCCGGGGACGTCGGTGGGGAAGGCGCGGTCGTGCTCGTCGGCGCGGCCGGAGAGGAAGGTGGCCAGGACCGTGCCGCCGCGTGCGGCGACGGCTTCCAGGCGGGCCGCGAGATCGCCCTTGACCAGGTGCAGGACGGGGGCGAGGACCACGTCGTAGGGCGTGAGGTCGGCGCTGTGCGCGATGACGTCCACGTCCGCTCCGGCCTCGCGGGCGGCCCGGTAGTAGGCGTGGACGGTGTCCTGGTAGCGGACGAGGCGGGAGGGGCCGTCGGACATCTCCAGCGCCCACCAGCTGTCCCAGTCGAAGAGGAGGGCGGTGCGGGCGGGGGTGCGGGCGCCGAGGGTCGCGTCGCCCAGCGCCTTCAGCTCCTCCCCCAGTTCGGCGACTTCCCGGAAGACGCGGGTGTCGTCGCGGCCCGCGTGCCCGATGACGGCGCCGTGGTACTTCTCGCAGGCGCCGCGCGAGGCGCGCATCTGGAAGTACAGCGCGGCGTCCGCGCCGTGGGCGATGGCCTGGAAGGTGGCCAGGCGCAGCTCGCCGGGGCGGCGCAGCGGGTTGACGTCGCGGCACGCGGTGGTGGACGGGGTCTGCTCCATGAGCCAGAAGGGGGCGCCGTCCTTCAGGCCGCGCATCAGGTCGTGGGCCAGGGCGGGAACGGTGGGCGGCGCGTCGAGGGGCGGGTAGCTGTCCCAGGACGCGAAGTCGAGGTGGGGCGCCCAGCGGTGGTAGTCGAGGGGGCGAAAGGCGCCCATGAAGTTGGTGGTGACGGGCGTGTCCGGGTCGTGGGCGCGGATCACCTCCTTCTCGGCGAGGAAGCAGCCGAGCAGGGCGTCGGTGGTGAAGCGGTGGTAGTCCAGGGTGATGCCCTGGAAGGCGGTGTGGTCGGGGCCGCGCCAGTGCTCGGTGAGGGCGCTGGGCGGCTCGATCTGGTCCCAGTCGGTGTAGCGGTGCGACCAGAAGGTGGTCCACCAGGCGTCGTTGAGGGAGTCGAGGGTGCCGTGGCGGTCACGCAGCCAGGCGCGGAAGGCGTCGGCGCACAGGTCGCAGTAACAGGCGCCGCCGTACTCGTTGTTGATGTGCCAGGCGAGCAGGGCGGGATGGTCGGCGTAGCGTTCGGCGAGGCGGGCGGCCAGCGCGGTGGAGAGCCGGCGGTACGCCGGTGAGCTGGGGCAGAAGTTGTGGCGCTGCCCGTAGCGGTGCCGGCGGCCCTCGAAGTCGGTGCGGTTGACCTCGGGGTACCGCTTCGCCAGCCAGGGCGGGAGGGCGGCGGTGCCGGTGGCCAGGCAGACCCGGCGGCCCTCGGCGGCGGCACGGTCCAGGACCCGGTCCAGGAGTGTGAAGTCATAGGTGTTCTCACCGGGTTGGGTGATCGACCAGGAGAAGACGCCGACGGTGAGGGTGTCGATCCCGGCGCGGGTGAACAGCCGGTGGTCCTCGTCCCACACCCCCTCGGGCCACTGCTCGGGGTTGTAGTCGCCGCCGTAGGGGATCTTCGGGGTGGGGGGCGGGGTCATGCCGTGAACTCCTCCTCGGTCTCGGCGATCACCGGGCGGCTGCTGTGCAGCAGGGACAGCAGCAGCGGGGCGGCGAGCAGGGCGGGCAGGGCCTCGGTGAGCAGGGCGGTTCCGGCGGCCGTCACGATCAGCAGCGAGGCGGCGCCGAGGGTGGCGCGGGGGTGCCGGAGCAGGAAGTAGGCGGCGAGGCGGGCGGTGTCGCGGGCGCGGAAGGTGAACAGGGCGGTGAGGACCAGGGCGTGCGCGCCCCACAGGAGGGAGCCGGCGCCGGTCAGCGCCGACAGGACCGCCCACCAGCGGGGCAGCCCGGTGGCGGAGAAGTGGGTGAGGGTGAAGGCGATGACCGTGAGCCAGCCGAGCAGCGGAGCCCACAGCTTCAGCGCGGGGAGGGCGCCCAGCCGCCAGCCGCGCCGGAAGGCGCGGGCCGGGTGGAGGTCGGTGAGGTCGCGGCTGCGGTGGTGCAGGGCGTAGAGGGCGGCGGAGACGGCCGGGCCCAGGGGCAGCAGGCAGAGGGCGGCGAGGGGCAGGTTGGCGGGATCGGGACCGAGCAGGAAGAGGCCGACGAGGCCCGGCGCGGCGGTGAGCAGCAGCAGGGCCTCGACGGTGACGAGGGTGTGGATCAGGGCGGCGGCCCGGGAGAGGACCCCGGTGCCGAAGGCGTCGGCCCGTACGGTGCTCACGGCGCCTCCCCGCCGAGCAGTCGCCGCTCGTCCCACCAGGGCGGGGTCTCGTCGACGAGCGGGGTCAGCTCGACGAGGGTGATCTCGTGGCGGGCCAGGGTCAGGGTGAGGTCCGCGCGGCCGTCCTCGACGGGCAGCCGGTAGTGGCCGCGGGCGGGCTCGGCGGCCTCGTGCAGGACGTCGAGCTGTGCGGGCTTCGGTGAGCGCGGGCTGCCCATGTGCCGCCAGGCGGTGTACGCGTTGCCGCGCTCCTCGTCGACCGAGGAGCGGCGGACGAACGCCTCGCCGCGCGGGGCGGTGCCGACCGGTACCGAGAGGCGCACGGTGTGCCGGTCCGGACCGGGGGTCCGGCCGGTCTCGTCGACGGGGGCCCAGGCGAGGACGGTGACCCGGCCGTCGGCGTGCCGGGTCACCACGTGGTCGTCCCCCCGGGCCAGTCGCTCCTCCCCCGTGCGGGCCATGAAGGCGTACAGGTGGTAGGTGGGTTTGCGCACCTGGCGGTGGGTGAGCAGGCCGAAGCCGCCGTGGAAGAGCGCGGTCGGGATGCCGGTCTCCTCGAAGACGTCGCTGAACGTCCAGTAGGAGAAGGAGTCCGCGTGGTCGCCGCCGGCCGTCACCACCGGGGCGAGGTAGGCGGCGTGGAAGGCGGTGTCGTGGACCGGGTTGTCGGGCCGGTAGGAGGAGTTGAACTCGGTGATGTGCACCGGCAGCCCCGCCAGGCGGGTGCCCTCGAGCACCCGGCCGGGCGCGGCGAACTGGTCGAGGAGGTCGCTCGCCGGGGCCAGGGTCTGGTGGACGCCGAAGGGGACGTGCTGGGCGGGGCCGGAGGTGTAGGCGTGCCGGGAGACGAAGTCGACGGGCACGTCCCGGCGTTCGGTGAACTCGGCGAACCGCTCCAGCCAGCCGTCCGCGGCGGGCGAGAGCGCCGGGCCGCCGACCTGCAGGGCGGCGTCCACCTCCTTCACGGCGTGCGCGGTCACCTCGTACAGCCGGTGGTACGCCGCCTCGTCCGCGTCCTGCCAGAACTGGGGCAGGTCGGGTTCGTTCCACACCTCGATCGGCCAGGTGCGGACCTCGTCGGCGCCGTAGCGGTCCACGAGGTGGGCGAGGACGGCGCGGACCAGGCCCGTCCACTCCTTCTCGTCGGCGGGCGGGGTGACGTTGCCCCGCCACCAGAACACCGTCTGCTCCCCGGAGGCCAGGGCGCCCGGCATGAAGCCGAGTTCCAGGAAGGGGCGGATGCCGAGGCCGAGGCAGGCGTCGATCACCTGGTCGAGGTAGGTGAACGAGTGGTGGGTGCGGCGGAGGCCCTGCCACTCGTAGGGGCGGTGGATGCCCAGGCCGTCGCTGAGCAGGCCGTGGCCGCGCAGGTACCGGAAGCCGATGTCGCGCTGGAGCAGGGCGAGGGAGTCCTGGTAGTCGCGGCGCAGGGCGAGGTCGAGGCGGCCGGTGCCGACGCAGCTCCGCCAGGCGTCGGACAGCCGGCCGCCCGGACCGGCGGGGACGCGGATCACGCGTTGTCCTTCCGGAACCGTTCGTACGCCTGGTTGTGCAGGTCGATGAACTGGTCCATGTTCTTCGCCTTCAGCTCGGCGAGGTAGTCGTCCCATTCGGACAGCGGGCGCTTGCCGAGGGCGAACTGGAGGGTGTTCTGGGTGACGTGGTCCTTCAGCGGGGTGTCCCACAGGGTGGCCCGCTCCTGCTCCTCGGAGCGCAGCGGGTGCGGCGGGTCGACGGGCAGCTGCTCGCGGCCGGCCATGGCGTCCTGGAACTTCTTCTCGTCCGGGCTGAAGGAGGAGGAGACCAGGGCCCAGCTGCCGCCGTAGGTGAAGACGCCGTTGAAGAAGCCGAAGTCCTTCTGGAGGTCCTTGGGCGCGTCGGGGTCGGAGCCCATGAGGCTGATGCCGGGCTTGAGTTCGTACTCGCCGGGTCCGGATCGGGTGTAGGTGACGTTCTCCACGCCCCACTTGCAGTACTCCTGGCCGGCGTCGGAGTACCACAGCCAGTCGACGAACTGCATCAGGGCGACGAAGTCGTCGCTGTCGAGCGCCTTGCTGGAGATCATCATGCCGTTCTCCAGGCGGGAGCCGCCCAGCACCACCGGTCCGGCGGGGCCGATCGGCACCGGGACCATCTCGACGGTGGCGCCCTTGACCTGCTTGCCGAGGTTGTAGCGGTAGTTCTGCACCAGCTCCTGCGGGTTGGCGCTGATCGCGAAGGACTTCTCGGACAGCAGCTTCTTGACCGCCTCCTCGTCGTTCTGGGTGAAGCTCTCGGGGTCCATCAGCTTCTCGGCGACCAGCTTGTGCAGGTACGCGACGACCTGGCGGTAGGCGTCCGTGGCGCCGGTGAAGACGAACTTCTCCGCCTTGGCGTCCCAGCTGGTGTTCAGGTACGACCAGCCGGCCCGCACCCCGTACGCCTGGCCGAGGTACTGCATCAGGGCGCCGACGGGGAAGGGGGTGTTGGTGCTCCAGCGGTCGGAGAAGGGGTAGCGGTCGGGGTACTCCTCCTTGAGCGCCTTGAACACCTGGTACACCTCGTCCCAGGTGGTGGGCAGGCTCAGGCCGTGGCGCTCCAGGACGTCGGTGCGGAAGGCCAGCGAGTAGCCGGACTTGGCCTTCTCGTGCAGGCCGGGCAGCAGGTAGTAGCGGCCGTCGGACTGGCGCAGCGAGTCCACCTCCGGCTGCAGGCGCCACTTCTTCACCTTCGCCTGGAAGTTGGGCATCAGGTGCACGTACTCGCTGACCGGGAGGATGGCGCCCGAGGAGACGAACGCGGTCTCCGCGCCCGGGTAGGTCTTGGGGATCAGGAGGGGGGCGTCGCCCGCGCCGATGAGCAGGCTGCGCTTCTTCTCGTAGTCGCTCAGCGGGACCGGCGTGGCCTCGAGGGTGACGCCGGTGCGCTTGGCGAGCTCCTTCCAGAACAGCCAGCCGTCCTTCATCGGGTAGACCGGGTTGTTGTTGTGCAGGAGGGAGAAGGACAGCGGCTTGGTGGCCTTGAACTGCTCGCCGGCGCGGTAGTTCTTCATCGCGCCGTTCCGCTTCTTGGACAGGTCCTTGCCGCCGCCGTCGCCGTCGTCACCGCTGCCGCAGCCCGTGAGGGTGGCCAGGCCGATGAATCCGGCGGCGGCGAGGATCTGGCGCCGCGACAGCTGTCTGTTGTGGTTCACGGAAACTCCTTTGTTCCGTCGGCGGGTCGGTCGGGAGTACGGCGTCAGCCCTTGACCGCGCCGAGCATCACGCCCGAGACGAAGTAGCGCTGGACGAAGGGGTAGAGGCAGAGGATCGGCAGCGAGGTCAGCACGATCGTGACCGCCTGGATGTTCGCCGAGACCTGGGTGAGCTGCTCGGTGGCCGCGCCGGCGCCGGTGCCCCCGGTGGCGCCCGCGAGGAGGTTGCGCAGATAGACCGTGACCGGCATCAGCTCGGTGCGGTCCATGTAGAGGAACGCCGAGAACCAGGAGTTCCAGAAGGAGACCGAGTAGAAGAGGACCATGGTCGCGACGACCGCCTTGGACAGCGGCAGCACGATCCGCAGCAGGATGCCGTAGGTACTGAGCCCGTCGATCTGCGCGGCCTCCTCCAGCTCGGTCGGCAGGCTCTCGAAGAAGGCCTTCATCACCAGCAGGTTGAAGACGCTGATCGCGTTGGGCAGCGCGATGGCCCACACGCTGTTCTTCAGGCCGAGGCTGGTGATGAGGACGTAGTGGGGGATCAGGCCGCCGGTGAAGAACATGGTGAACACGGCGATCCCGACCAGTGCGCCGCGTCCCTTGAGGTTCTTCTTCGACAGGACGTAGGCGTAACAGGTCGTCAGCACCATGGCGACGGCGGTGGAGACGACCGTGTAGAGCACGGTGTTGCCGTAGTTCCGCCAGAACATCGAGTCGGAGATGACGATCTCGTAGGTGGTGAGGTTGAACCCCTTGGGCCACAGGGTCACTTCACCGGCGCGGATCTGCCGCTCCCCGCTGAACGAGCGGGCGATGATGTTGACGAACGGGTACAGGGTCACCAGCACGACGAGCGTGAGGACGACGCCGTTGACGCCCTGGAAGACCCGGTAACCGCGCGAGGGGCTGGTCACCGAGGGGCGGCGGGTGCCCCGGAGGCGTCGGACGCGTCGGGGGTCCCCGGTCCGTCGGGGGTCCCGGTCGCTTCGGGCGGAGGTCACGGTGTTCACCACAGGCTCGTCCCCACGGTGCGGCGCGAGAGCTGGTTGGCCGAGGTGATCAGCACCAGGCCGATGATCGCCTCGAACAGGCCGATCGCGGCGGCGTAGCTGAAGCTGTTGGACTCCACACCGGTCCGGTAGAGGTAGGTGGAGATCACGTCGGCGGTCGGATACGTCAGCGGGTTGTACAGCAGCAGGACCTTCTCGAAGCCGACCGCCATGAACGTGCCGATGTTGAGGATCAGCAGCGTGATCATGGTCGGGCGGATGCCGGGCAGGGTGACGTGCCAGATCTGCTGCCAGCGGTTGGCGCCGTCGATGCGGGCGGCCTCGTACAGGTCCTCGTCGATGGTGGTGAGCGCGGCGAGGTAGAGGATCGTGCCCCAGCCGGCGGTCTGCCAGACCTCCGAGCCGACGTAGACGGTGCGGAACCACTCGGGTTCCTGGATGAACCGGATCGGCTCGTGCCCGAACCAGCCCAGGACGTGGTTGACCGGGCCGTCCGTGGCGAGCATCTGCAGCGTGATGCCGGCGACGATCACGATCGACAGGAAGTGCGGCAGGTACGACACCGACTGCACGAACCGCTTCAGGGCCTTCCTGCGCACCTCGTTCAGCAGCAGGGCGAGCACGATCGGGATCGGGAAGCAGAACACGAGGGTGAGGCCGCCGAGCCACAGGGTGTTCCGGAACACCTGCCAGAAGGTGGGGTCGGTGAGGAACATCTCGACGTAGCGCAGCCCCACCCAGTCCTCGCCGAGGATCGAACCGCCGGGCTCGAACCGGCGGAAGGCGATCACGTTGCCGATCATCGGCAGATAGCGGAACACCAGGAAGAACAGCAGCGGCAGCACGGCCAGCGAGTACAGCTGCCAGTCCCGGCGCAGCGCCCGCCGCCAGCCGGTGCGCGCGGGTGAACGCGTGCGGTGCGGTGTGGTCTTCGTCGGCGGCGGGTCCTGCGTGCCCGGCGGTGGAGCCGACGTGGTGGAGGTGCTCATAGGGCTCGGGCCTTCCGTGCCGTAGGACGCAGAACCGAAACTTTCGAGCTCTTATCGATAACTTCGCGGCAACCTAAAGGGAGCGCCAGGCACTGTCAATGGGTGCTGCACGCTGGGTTTTTGAGAGGGCGAAGCGAGGAAGAAACGAGAACGGCCCTGCTGTGAAGGGCAACCTGATCTGCTATGTTCCCCGGAACTTTCTGGCCGTATTCCGCAACGATCGGCCGTTCCGTTCCCATCGATCCTGCGAGGTGTGCCCCGTGCCCGCGTTCGACCTGCCCCCGGCGGAACTGGAGCGTCACCGTCCGGACATCGACGAGCCCGCCGACTTCGACGCCTTCTGGGAGAGCACCCTGAAGGAGGCGTCGGCCGAGGGGGATCCACTGGTCTCGTCCCGCCCGGTGGAGAACGGGCTGCGGCTGACCGAGACCTGGGACGTGACGTTCCGCGGCTTCGCCGGCGACCCGGTGCGCGCCTGGTTCAGCCTCCCCCGGCACCTCGGCTCCACGACCGGTACGACCGGAGGCCTGCCGGCGGTCGTCGAGTACGCCGGCTACGGACGCGGGCGCGGCCTGCCGCACGAACGGCTGACCTGGGTGAACGCCGGATACGCGCATCTGCTGATGGACAACCGGGGCCAGGGTGACCAGTACGGCTGCGGCGGTGACACCCCCGACCCGCACGCCGCCGCACCGGGCGGGCCCGGCCCGGCGGTCCGCGGTCTGCTCGCCCCGCGGGACTACCACTACCGCCGGCTGATCACCGACGCGGTGCGCGCGGTCGCCGCCGTGCGCGTCCTGCCGGGGGTGGATCCCTCGCGGGTCGCGGCGGTCGGCAACAGCCAGGGCGGCGGACTCGCGCTGGCGGTGGCGGGCCTGGTGCCCGACCTGGCGGCGGTGCTGGTCACCGCCCCGCTGCTGTGCGGCATCCCCCGCGCCCTGGACCTCACCGACACGGGCCCGTACGGCGAGATCACCGCCTACCTCTCGGTCCACCGGGGCGCCGAGGAGGCCGCCCTCCGCACGCTCTCCTACGTCGAGGGCGTGTCCTTCGCCCGCCGCGCCCACGCCCCGGCCCACTTCGGGGTCGGCCTGCGCGACACGGTCTGCCCGCCGAGCGGGGCGTACGCCGCGTTCAACCACTACGCGGACCTGACGGGCGCGGAGCCGGCCAAGGAGATCCACGCCTACCCGTTCAACGGGCACGAGGGCGGGGACGCGGTGCACGTACGGCGCCAACTGGACTGGCTGAGCTCCCTGTCGGGCTCGTGAGCGGGGGCGGCCCCGACGGCGTCCGGACACGCCGCCACCGGGGCCGCCCGCCGCGCGAGGGTTCAGCCGACCCGGCAGGGCAGGCTCGTCCCGCCGTCATCGCCGGCGCCGGGGACGACACGGCCGAGGGCCGCGCTTCCGCCTGGGCCTTGGGAGCCGCCGTGGACCACCACGCCCCGGCCCGGGTGCGCGGCGCTCCCGCGCCACGGGCCGTCGGTCCACCGGCCGTCCGGGAGGGTCCGGTCGACCGTCCAGCCGGGCGCCGGCACGTCGCCGGTGTCGGCGACGGTCGTCCCGGGCCGCTGGCCGCCGCCCCAGCCGCCCGTCGTCACGACCAGGCCGGCGGCCGGCAGGGCCGCGAGCAAGGAGACCAGGACGAGGAAGAGGGCTCTGGCGCGGGCGGGGAGGAGCGGCCCGGAGGCGGCCCCCTCCCGGATGACTGTCACAGTCATGACACACCTGTCGATTGCTGCGGGCCTGACGGGTCGTGCGCACGGGTGCCTGGAGCCGGGCGAGGTGGAGGTGCTCCGACGGCGGGTTCCGGTCCACCGAGGCATGGGAGCGCTCCCACCTCGCCCGTGAGGGGAAGGTAGCGCCGAGCGAGCCGGTTGTAAACGGCTGCCGCGCAAGAGCCGCGTCCCGCCCGTCGGTCGATCGCGTCCACCGGTTCGGCCCCCGCGGGGATGTCCCCGGAGCGGACCGGGCCGACGCCGTCCACGCCCGGTTCGAGCAGTCGCTCGCGCAGCCGGCGCGTCAGCTCGTCGAGCGCTTCCCGGTCACTGTCCTGACGTCCGGCCAGGACGGGGTGGATGCGCCGTGCACCGCGGCTCACCGCCACCCCCGTCACCTGGCGACGCTTCGGCGCACAACGGGGAACACGGCGAGGGCCGCACCCCCGTCGCCGGGGATGCGGCCCTCAACTGCCGTACCGGACCGCTTACTTGCGGATCAGGCTGCGCAGCACGTACTGCATGATGCCGCCGTTGCGGTAGTAGTCCGCCTCGCCGGGGGTGTCGATGCGGACGACCGCGTCGAACTCGACGCCGGTGTCGGTGGTGACCTTCACCGTGCGCGGGGTGGTGCCGTCGTTCAGCTCGGTCACGCCGGAGACGGAGAAGGTCTCCTCGCCGGTCAGGCCGAGGGAGTCGGCGGACTGGCCCTCCGGGAACTGCAGCGGCAGGACGCCCATGCCGATGAGGTTCGAGCGGTGGATGCGCTCGTAGGACTCGGCGATGACGGCCTTGACGCCGAGGAGCGCGGTGCCCTTGGCCGCCCAGTCGCGGGACGAGCCGGAGCCGTACTCCTTGCCGGC
Organism: Streptomyces sp.; assembly: GCF_031181555.1. Lineage (GTDB taxonomy): Bacteria > Actinomycetota > Actinomycetes > Streptomycetales > Streptomycetaceae > Streptomyces > Streptomyces fimbriatus. The sequence goes on from NZ_JAPSKQ010000111.1 coordinate 19,087, forward strand.
CAGGACGACCAGCGGGATGCCGGCGGCCTGGTAGTTCTGCGAGGCGTCGTAGATGAAGGAGACCGGGCCGCCCTCCTGCGTGAAGTCACGCGTGTAGCCGCCCTCGGTGCCCGGCGCGATCTGGTTGCGCAGGCGGATGTTGGCGAACGTGCCGCGGATCATGACCTCGTGGTTGCCGCGGCGCGAGCCGTAGCTGTTGAAGTCGCGGCGCTCGACTCCGTGCTCCGTGAGGTACTTGCCGGCCGGGGTGTCGGCCTTGATGGCACCGGCCGGGGAGATGTGGTCGGTGGTGACCGAGTCGCCGAGCTTGGCGAGCACGCGGGCGCCGGAGATGTCCTCGACCGGGGCCGGCTCCATCTGCATGCCCTCGAAGTACGGGGGCTTGCGGACGTAGGTGGACTCGGGGTCCCACTCGAAGGTGTCGCCGGTCGGGATCGGCAGCGCCTGCCACTGGGCGTCGCCGGCGAAGACGTCGGCGTAGGACTTGGAGAACATGTCCTCGCCGATGGCGTTGGCGACGACCTCGTTGACCTCGGCCTCGGTCGGCCAGATGTCCTTCAGGTGGACCGGGTTGCCGTCCTGGTCGGTGCCCAGGGCGTCCTTGGTGATGTCCACCCTCATGGAGCCGGCGATCGCGTAGGCGACGACCAGCGGCGGGGACGCCAGGTAGTTCATCTTGACGTCGGGGTTGATGCGGCCCTCGAAGTTCCGGTTGCCGGACAGGACCGAGGTGACGGCGAGGTCGTGGTCGTTGACGGCCTTGGAGACCTCCTCCGGCAGCGGGCCGGAGTTGCCGATGCAGGTGGTGCAGCCGTAGCCGACGAGGTTGAAGCCGACCTTGTCGAGGTACGGGGTCAGGCCCGCCTTCTCGAAGTAGTCGGTGACGACCTTGGAGCCCGGGGCGAGGGTGGTCTTGACCCACGGCTTGCGGGTCAGGCCCTTCTCGACCGCCTTCTTGGCCACCAGGGCGGCGGCGACCATGACGTACGGGTTGGAGGTGTTGGTGCAGGAGGTGATGGCCGCGACCGTCACCGCACCGTGGTCCAGCTGGTAGGTGCTGCCGTCGGGGGCGGTGACGGTGACCGGGTTGGACGGGCCGGGGCCGGGGACGACGGCCGAGTGCTGCGGGGCGCCGGCGCCGTTGTCGTCGTTGCCGTAGGCCGGGGCGTCGGAGGCCGGGAAGGACTCGGCGGACGCCTCGTCGACCGGGGAGGCGACACCGTGCGGCTGCTCCTGCTGCGGAACGCCCGGCTTGCGGTCGTCGCCGCCGGTGACGCCGGCCTCGACGTAGTTGAGCACGTCGGCGGCGAACTGCTCGGCGGCGCGGGACAGCTCGATCCGGTCCTGCGGGCGCTTCGGGCCGGCGATGGAGGGCACGACCGTGGACAGGTCGAGCTCGAGCTTCTCGGAGAAGTCCGGCTCGGCCTTCGGGTCCAGCCAGAGGCCCTGCTCCTTGGCGTACGCCTCCACGAGCGCGACCTGCTGCTCGGAGCGGCCGGTCAGGCGCAGGTAGCTCAGCGTCTCGTCGTCGATCGGGAAGATCGCGGCGGTGGAGCCGAACTCCGGCGACATGTTGCCGATGGTGGCGCGGTTGGCCAGGGAGGTGGCGGCGACGCCCTCGCCGTAGAACTCGACGAACTTGCCGACGACGCCGTGCTTGCGCAGCATCTCGGTGATGGTGAGCACGAGGTCCGTGGCGGTCGTGCCGGGCTGGAGCTCACCGGTCAGCTTGAAGCCGACGACGCGCGGGATCAGCATGGAGACCGGCTGGCCCAGCATGGCGGCCTCGGCCTCGATGCCGCCGACGCCCCAGCCGAGGACGCCGAGGCCGTTGACCATCGTGGTGTGCGAGTCGGTGCCGACCAGGGTGTCGGGGTACGCCTTGCCGTCGCGGACCATGACGACACGGGCCAGGTGCTCGATGTTCACCTGGTGGACGATGCCGGTGCCGGGCGGGACGACCTTGAACTCGTCGAACGCGGTCTGGCCCCAGCGCAGGAACTGGTAGCGCTCGCGGTTGCGGCCGTACTCCAGGTCGACGTTCTGCTTGAAGGCTTCGTTGGTGCCGAACTTGTCGGCGATGACGGAGTGGTCGATGACCAGCTCGGCCGGGGCCAGCGGGTTGATCTTCGCCGGGTCGCCGCCCAGCTCCTTGACGGCCTCGCGCATGGTGGCGAGGTCCACGACGCAGGGCACGCCGGTGAAGTCCTGCATGATCACGCGGGCCGGCGTGAACTGGATCTCCTGCGACGGCTGGGCCTGCGAGTCCCAGCCGCCGAGGGCGCGGATGTGGTCGGCGGTGATGTTCGCGCCGTCCTCGGTGCGGAGCAGGTTCTCCAGCAGCACCTTCAGGCTGTAGGGAAGGCGCGCGGAGCCCTCGACCTTGTCCAGCCGGAAGATCTCGTACGACTCGTCGCCCACCTGCAGCGTGCTGCGGGCGTCGAAGCTGTTCGCCGACACGACAGTCTCCTTCATTGATGTGCGCGTACCACCACGATCCTGCCGCCACGGCATCTCGACCGATCCGCTAAGGTAAGGCTAAGTTAGGTAACCCTTACCGGTGTGGCGGCTGCGGTGCTCCTCGGCAGATATCTCGATGTCGAGATAACTCTAGTACACGGCGGCCGAATGGTCATGCCCGGACCCCGCACGCCCGGCCCGGCGCCCGGCCCGGCGCCCGGCACGCACACCCCGGCCCGGCCCGCCCCACCGCCCCGGCCCGGCCGTCTCACAGCCCCGCCGCGCCGCCGATCCGCTCCCTCAGCAGGTCGGCGTGGCCGTCGTGGCGGGCGTACTCCTCGATCATGTGGATGAGGACCCAGCGCAGGGAGCCGGACGGCTCGGCCGAGCGCAGCGCCAGCCCCCTCTCCCCGAGACCGGAGCACTTCACCTCGAGCGCGGCGCGCTGGGCGCCCAGGAGCATCGCCCGCTCGTCGCCGGCCGTCGGGCCGCCGAAGCGGCGGCCGCTCTCCGGGGCCTCGAACAGTTCGACTCGCCTGCGGGATTCGGTCACGTGTCCATCATGGCCTCGCCCGGACGG